>DASVPS010000389.1:0-4120 GCA_036389555.1 Pyrinomonadaceae bacterium | reverse complement strand
GTGGCAGTGTCGACACCCGTAGGACTCTGGCACTTGCCGACGCGGCTGAGGCGTGTGTTGAGGAAGCCGACGGTGGTGCCGTAGGTTCCGGCGTTAAACCATTCCGTCCACTGGCCTGCGCCCACGTCTCTGGGTGAAATTCCGGCGAACAGCTCGATGACCATTCCGTCGCTGCCGATGTCGTTGCCCCAGTTGCCGTGCATGAGTATGCGGTCGCCTTCTTGACTGTAGCGCCCTGCCCAACCCGGATAGGTGTCGGAGTACCAGACCCCCTGGATGTGCGTTCCGCTCACCACATAAGGGAGGAAGCAGACGCCTTGCGTCGCCCACTGAGCGTGGACAGAGGATTTGTCGTCGAACGCTGTGATGAGCCAACGGTTGCCGCCGTCAAAGACGTTGGGCTTGGGCACTTGCGCGTTGACCTGTGATACCAATCCGAAGATTGCGAGGAAAAGCGTTAACCCTGTGATCGTGATCTTGCTCTTGATAATGCTGAACTGCACTTGTGACATCGTGAGGTCTCCTTAAGTAGTTAGTTGACTGGTGACTTGCCCGTGAGTACTGGTTGAGGTTCCCCACAGGCGCTTAAGTCCGGGTGAGTAATTTCACCGCACCTATCTCTATGCATCTCGTGTTCCATTGCTGCCTGATTCCAAGTGCCTCGTTAATCACTGCCTCTTAATTCTCGCCGCTAACGCCTGTGACTACTGGAGAGGACGGATCACTCGCGGGTCGTCTACTTTTGTGGACTGGAGAGGCGCAGAAGATATTCAGGCACGCTTGAATCAGGCGGGCGCAAGGCGAGGTTCATCGAGGGCGTAAGCATGTCACCGCCTGAGCGTAGATGTAGCGCGATACCGGCTAAGCGTTCGCCGGCGATTCATACACAAAACGGTATCTTCTTCCGGCGTCTACGGTTTTTTGCCTTCGACCCACGCCGGGGTGAAGTTTGAGTTGACGAGCCAGTGGACGGGCGCGAGCATCGAGTTGATGGCGCGCGTCATGTGTGCGAAGTCTATGTGCGCGATGTCGTCGCCGGGTTGGTGGTATTCGGGATGGAGGCCGAAGCTCGACACGGTGTGCGCGACGACGCCGCGGCGGGCGAGCGCGTAGTTGTCGGAACGCTGGAAGAAGTTCTCTGCAGGGTGCGGGTCTTGTACGAGTCGTGCGCCCTGCCGCGCCAGTTCCGCGCCGAGGTTGGAACGCTCGTAGCCTGTGAGCCAGAGCGTGTCCGCCGCCACCTTCGGGTCGGGTCGCCCGATCATCTCAAACTCCAGATTCGCCACCATCTGCGTGAGCGCGACGGGCGGGCGCGAGAGGAAATACTGCGCGCCGTAGCCGCCCTTCTCTTCGCTGCCGAAGAGTACGAAGTAGACTGTGCGCTTTGGTCGCGCGCCCGCGCCGAGCGCGCGCGCCAACTCCAACACGGCCACGACGCCCGATGCGTCGTCGTCCGCCCCGTTATAAATCTGGTCGCCCGTCTGCCCCGTGCCGACGCCGATGTGATCCATGTGCGCGCTGAGGAGCACCGCTTCGTTCGACAGTTTCGCGTCTGCTCCCGGCAGCACGCCGACGACGTTCCAGGTGTAGCTCGTCTCGGCGGGAGCGAGCGTCCCTGTAAAACTGATCTGCGTGCCGTCTGCGACTCCTTGCAGTTCCTTGAAAGCGTCCGCGGCGAGGACGATCATGCTGGTCGCACCGTTCCCGCCCCCGGCCAGCAAAGGCAACTCCGGCAGCCTCGCAGCCATCGCCGCCCAGTTGCGCCTGAGCACCGCGTTCTCCGCGACGATGACCGCCGCCGCACCCTGTTGCCCCATCGCCGACGCCTGCGAATACAACTGTCGCGCGCCGCTTCCCTCTTCCTGCGTCATCAGCACGAATGCGCCCGCCGCAGGCTTCTCGCCCGCACGCAACTTCTGCAAAGCTCCTTTCAACTGCCCCGCCGTGATCCGTGTGGCGAGCATCTCTCGCCCGTGAACCCAGCGCCGCTCGCCGCCGCCCGCCGCGTTAAAGGTGAGCGCGGGCGCGTCTGCGAAAGCCTGTCGCGTCAGCGTCACGGTTTGGATAAAACTCTTCTGCCCGGCCGCCCCGGCGTCGCCCGCAGGCTCTACGCCGTACTGCCGCAACTGCGAGGCGATGTAGTGGCCGGCCAGCAACTCGAACTGCGTCCCGCTGCCGCGCCCCTGCATCGCGTCGCTCGCCAGAAACTCCATGTGCGCGCGCACGTTTCGCTCTGACACCTGCGCAGCCTTCGTCGCGCTGGCGGCCGCAACACTACGTCCTCCGGCCGGCCGTCCCTTGACCGACCCGGCCGCGCGTTGCTGCGCGACCGACGAACTGCCCGCGGAAATGGCGAGACACAACCCAAACGCAAACAGCAGTCGGCGGTTGAAGTTCGAGATTTTTAACATGCGATGCGCTCCTTAAGTCTCTGCGATGATGTAGCCCAATGGTCGTGCGTAACTGAACGACGAATCCTTAACTGATACGTTGCGACGCGCGCACTTGTTTTCGCACGCGGGGATTTCCGCGAACACGCCATACGGGTACGGGAAATCGTCCGCGTGGCTCAAGCTACGACGCTCACTGGTCAAACCTGCTGCGGGAGAAAATCAAACGCCCCGCGCGGCCTTCTACGGTCTGCGCGCGGGGCATTGAGAAAGGGGTTTAAGAAGTGGCGGGCGAGCGCGTGCGGTCGCCCGGCATCGATTGGGGGCGAAGACGATCCCGTCGAAACTCCGTCGTGTGAGAAAGCGTATGTGCCTTCGTCTCTACGTTTTCACCGCGAGGACTAAATCCTGATAACTCAAATAAGTCGCGCGCCCGCACCACGAACCGTATTCGAGACGCACTATCTTCAGTCCCAGCTTTTCGTACAGCTTCTTCACCCAGTCTTCGTCGAAGGCGATGGCCTCCTCCGGCACTTCCAGCGAGATCACGCGGTAGTTGTCGAACACGTGCCTGAGATCGAGCGTGCCCTCGCCCGCCTCTATGTGTCGCAAAGATTCCTCGTTCAGCAGGAAGTAGGAGATCAGGCAGCGGCCGCCGCTCTCCAACATGCGCGCGACTTCCGACAGGTAATTCTCCAGATCGTCGGGCAGCATGTGTGTGAAGACCGAGCCGAGTGTGATGAAGCTGAACGATGCATCGGGGAAAGGAAATTTGTACTCGGCCGCACGCTTCGTCCCGCCCGGATTGTAGAGTTTGTTGTAGACGTCGATCTGTTGGAAGTGGAAATTCGGAAAGCGGGGCGTGATCTTCTCTCGACACCAATCAACTCCCTGCTTCGTGATGTCGAGACCTTCGTAGACAGCCCGCGCGTCGAAATAGCCGGTCAGGGGCAGGGTCTTGCGCCCCGTGCCGCAGCCGATGTCGAGCATGCGCTCGGCTGGACTGAGGCCGCAGCGCTCCCGGTAGATTTCGAGAAACTCCTCGCCGTTAGCCTTGAACTCCGACAATCCCGGCGGGCCGTCGTACATGAGCGCGACGGGCGGGACGAGCGGAGCGAGCGCACCGAACAACTGTCTTCTCTGTCGGTCTTCTTGAAAATTCTTGATCTTTCGCTTCAGCGGAAGTGGCAGGAGTCGTTTCATGAGGCTCATACTATGTTTCCCCTCTCATGAGGATTCGGACGCCCGCGCACGAACCATAAACGAAGCGCGGCGACGGCGGACGCGAGAGAGGGCGCGCCCCAATGCCACCACATCATATCCCTGTAATTTTTAGTGTCAAGAGTGTCAAGAGATGTGAGTTGCGAAAATCCCCGCCCTCACACGCCAGCCGCAACCCCGCGCCCCGCAAACGAACCGGCACACGACGAGCGCGCACACGTCGGCCGCGTTCTTCCATAACTCACTCTTCGTCAACTGTGTTTGTGTATTGAAGCGGGCGACGAGACTCGAACTCGCAACCCTCAGCTTGGGAAGCTGATGCGCTACCATTGCGCCACACCCGCTTATCTCGCATCGGAAGGACGACGTTTCGGAGGCGTCGCCGCTTATCGCGTAAGGAGAAGATACTCAAAGGCGAATGACGTGTCAAAGAGAGAGACGGGCGGCGCGGGCGACGTGAGATTTGAGTTTGACGGAGGCGGGGCGGGCGGAAGTTTTCCGGCCTTGTT
>DASVPS010000388.1:0-5583 GCA_036389555.1 Pyrinomonadaceae bacterium | reverse complement strand
TGAACAGCAGGAGTGCGGCGATGACTGTCGCGTAAACAGCCCGCTCGCGGCCGAAACGCTTCGAGTGCGCCGCGAGCACCGCCCCCACCTCAGACATCAAACGCTCTTCGACCTGCGCCGGGAGGGCAGGTTGGCCTCCGCCGGCAGCGGGAAGTAATGCAGGCGTCGCGGCGTTGGCGGGGGGCGTGAGGACATTCAGCATCCCGACCGTGTCAGGGCTGCTCGACGCGCCTCCTGTGCCGTAGGGCGCATCAAGCAGCCCCTGTATTAACTTCTGCTCGCCCTCTCGAACCGTCCTCTCGGGCGGCTTGATCAAGGGGTTGAAGTTGAATGAAGCGCCCGCCAAAGACAGCGCCAGGTAGACCGCCTCAAGTCCCCTCAAATCCCCGATTCTGGCGTCAACCAGCCTGCCATCTTCGAAATAAAAAGCCGCCGGTGACTCCGCATAGTCTATCTGCAACCGCCCGGTCTTCCGTTGGCCGTGCAGCATCTTGATGAGTCCCGGCAGGGAGTAGTCATCAAGGTGGCCGGTTAAAACCATGAAGCGCATGTGCCGCATCAGTTATTCGATCCTAATCTGCTTCGGGCGTCTGAGGTGAACTTCTCCCCGCCTCAACGCGGGTCGAAAGGAAAACTATAGCTCAGGAGACCTCTAGCCTTGAACGGCTGCCGCCCCGCCCGGAACGGGAGGAAACCGGCTCGCAGTGCGGCATCTTCGGCGACCCGCCGCAACGCCTGTGGGCCTTCGACCGCGCGCGAGTATATGACCCGCCCGGTTTCATCTATGACAACTTTGACGGTCACGGTAATGGGGGTTGCAGCCTTTCTCCAGTTGATCGGGTATGCGGGTTTCGGCAGGCTGAGAGCCTTATCATTGATCAGCCCGACATCCGGCAGCTTGTCGGCTTCTGCCTCCACGCCCGTCGCGGCGTCGAGTCTCTTTCGCAACGCCTCTCCGCCCGGAGCAGCGGATGCGGATAGGCCTCCTGCGCCGGGCGTAGAAGCCGACGCGACTATCCCTTCGGGACTACCCGCTACTAGCTCGCTCTGAGGAAATGAATCTGCGACCGCGGGAGCCAGAGCGGCGGGGCTATCGGCCCTGCCGTCTTCGGCCACGGTCGTCGCTCCGTCGTCGCCTGCCGAGTAATAAACGATGGTGCGGTAAGTCACCTCGAACGGCTCAAGTCTCTGACGGCCGTCTTCGGAGACTACTGCAGACGAGGTCATCTTTACCCAATTACCCGCCGCATCGAATTCATAGGAGTACTCTGTGCGGCCGAGTACGACGCCACGCTCGTTGCGCACGGTCGTCCTCAACAGGTGCCCCGCGTCGTCGTACTCGTGTGTCTCCTGACCGAGGGTGCTGCTGCTGACCACCGGGTAGGTTTTGTTATCAACCCTTTTACCGCTCGCATCGTACACGGTGAGTTCGAGCAGGGAACGGCGGCCTTCGACCGCGCCGCCCGCCCCGAAGTTAACTTTAGCCACCTCCGTGCGGAGGCGTCGAACCGCCCCGCGCAGCCCGTCCTGTTGCCGGTTACTGTTGAGGATTTTAAGCGGCGACGTGCTCGGCCGGTAATCACTTCGCGATTGCGGCCGGAGGCTCTGACTCAGGGAGAGTAAACAGACGACCGAGGACAGGACGGGGAAGAAACGTCTGTGTAAGTTGAGATAATTCATGGTGGAGCAGGTTCGTCGCTCGGCCGACGGGTCAAGTGGGGGCGAAGGCAGAATCTATCATTAGCCTGATTAATTCACAAGGGTATGCGGCGCACACCCCTCGCCTGAAAGCTACAAGATGTTGAGCCGCCCCGGTTCTAGAGCGCAAGGTATAGACAGAGGATCGACTTTCGTGAGGAGCCGCACCGGCGGTTTAGCCGGAAAACTTCTAGCTCGTACAATCTACGTTCGCGCCGACGACCTTCGTCGTCACGCTGCCATTTGCGTTAACGCTGATGCGAAATTTAACGTGCCCCATCAAGCTATCAGTGGTGCCCGATTTGTTGAGCGCGAAGTTGAAGACGTAGGTGAAACTGGTGGGTGACGGCCCGCTGGATTCCAGACGGCCTGTGCCGACGGCCTTATATTTGCCGCGGCTTGTCAGCCCGGAACCGGTAATCTTGTCCGCGTTGATATCGCCCTCAATAACCGCCTGACCTCCGCCCTCGCGGGTGACTTTGTATTGCACCTGAAATTCGCCGGTCAGGCGAATCCTTTTCTCCGAACACGCCGTAGGCAGAGTGCGATTAAACGGGATGTTCCGGGTGACCGAAACGGGAGGATTTTGCGTCTGTGCCGGAGCCGCCGGCACGACGACAGGGAGCAGAATTATTGTCGTTAATGCCACCGATAATATCGAAGGCGCTAGTATTCTTTCGTTCATAGACATCTCCCCTCAGCCGGCGAGTGGTGACGACACACTTCACATTGATCAGCCCCGAGAGCGGGAGTGTAGACGATCTCCGACTTATATCTCTACCCCCACGATAGGAGTTTCCGTGGAGGGTTGCAAAAAATACCTGCCTGCACCAGATATTGAGGTGTCAAGCTAATCTTTGCCGCTACCAATTGGGGGGAAATATTTTTTGCCACCCTACCTTCAGTAATACCTGAATGACGGGCGCAGAAGTCTCAGCAGTAGGTGGAGTAGGACAAAGGCAACCAGCTCCTCTCGGCTACCTTACACTTTTGACGTGTACTTTTGTGGTTCTCCGCCACGGTGACGCGCGCGCATCACCGTGGCGGAGAACCATGTTACACACGAATGTCTGAATCTTAACCGCTTTCCGACATCTGACGGTTAAGGCTCTACGTGCCGCATCGTATAAGGTAGCAGCCAAACACTGGAGTGAACTTGTTATTTGAGTTGGTCAGGGAAATCCAAATGACACGGCTTCACTACGCAGTCATCATTCTCGATGATGCCATAGTCCCCCGACGGCCACAGGCAGGTGCACTTTGGAAACCCTTCTTCGGCAGCAGAACTCGGTTCTATGACGATCCCGAAGCTGAGTGCGGAGAATACGGCGAGCAATGCCAGAATGAATTTGATCTTTTTCATGGGTAGCCTCCTATGGGTGAAGTTTCGCTAAGGTGTTGTGAGGTAGAACCTGGCGTCGGCAAATGGACAGAGCGCGCAAATAGACGATGCTCTGCAATGCCACAGACGCCTAGCTCTCGATTAATTGCAACGTAGGGTTGGGGGTTGGAGGTCACTGACATTATCTTTAGCGCACTTTCCCAAGTCAATAAGATATTATTGGCTAATTCTGCTATTTATTGGCTGATTCTGCTGCTCATATTGTTCAGCGGACAGGCTGGATTATCGACGGTATGAGGAAGTTCTCAGCAGGGACACGCGCAAGACTGAAAGCATGAGCATTGGGGTTTAGAACAAAACGATAAGGGAGTAAGACTGTGTTTAAGAAATTATTCGGCCTTGGGCGTTCGGCAGCGAGAAGCGAGAGCAACAGGAGCTTTGCCGACCTGTTTCTCGAATACGGAGCAGACTCGCTTCACAAGCAGTATGCCGCGGCTGACTACCTCGGTGAGCATTCATGGAACTTCGATCTCAAGACGGGGCTGATCTCATTTGGACGGGATCGCACCTTCCCATTTCAGTTGTTGGGTAGCGAATCGGAATACGACGGGACATGGATGTGGGCTTGGGCGAATCCGGTTTCCAACATTCCCGAGACACTCACACAGAGTTCTCGCACGCTACGTGAATTCGGTGCAGCGAATGGCATAGACGAGTTCTGCCAACCAAAGTTTGAATGCAAAGACATCAACGGGAGCCTTCTGTCGATGGTGGCGTCCGGCATCTGCAAAGCCGATGCGTACTATCGCTGCCCTTACGACGGGGGCGCGGCATTCATACTGGTTGATTTTGGCGGGAATCTGCCCGATGAATCTCCGCTGCTCCTTCGCATGAACACCGTGTTCATGGATTTTATCTCAGGTTTCGACGTGGCGAATCAAAGGGCGGCCTTTGCATCGTATGCCCGTCTTCGTGGAGTGCGGGCTACGGACGATGGTACGAATCTACTGCTCTCATTAGGGGACGAACCTGTGGGGGTCGCGCGCTTCGATGACCTTAATCGCCTTGTGCAACTCGAAGGAGAAATCCGGCCTTCAATGTTGCCGCGCTAGAGCATGCCCCGCAGCCCGTGTCCCTTACAGCGGCACTCTCAATGTAGTGGAAAACCGCTAAGCTAACCCAAAATTCACAGCCTTCCTCTTGCCTCCGCTGCCGGGACGGTGATACAGTGCGCGCCCTGTCGGGAGACAAACCGCGGACGCTTCGCTCGCCTCAACCCACAAACGCGACGGCGTCTCAATACCAACTTTCAACGGTTCAAACCAGGTGGAGCCGCGTGTATCTCTGATCCGCGCGCGCCGCTTTGTTTCTCCGCACGCGCCTGTCTTCACGTACAAGCGCGCCACACGCGGCGGACAGTTCTCACGCGCCGCGCTCAGGAGTTCCCGTCATGAAGCCTCTCGACTCGCACACACGCTTCGCACATCTCTCTGTCTGCCTGTTTCCCGCGCTCCTCCTCTTTCATCTCGCGATGGCGACGGTGGCCTTCGCGCAAGACCTCGACGATGTGAACATCAGCGGGCGCATCTCGGATCAACATGGCGCGTCGGTCGTCGGCGCGAAAGTGACAGTCAGGCACGTCGCGACGGGTATCGAACGCTCCGCGTCGGCTGACGTAGAGGGACGTTATCGTCTTGTCGAACTCGCGCCGGGGGCGTACACGATGCGCGCTTCGGCCGAGGGCTTCGCCGCGGAGGAGCGCGCGGGCGTAGAGGCTGCGGCGGGGCAGAGCATGCGGCTCGATTTCACTCTGCAGCCGGCGGGCGTCTCGGCCGAGCAGGTCGTCGTGAGTGTGTCGGGCGGGGCGGCCATTGACACGACGCGCACCATCGTCGGCGGCACGCTCTCGCGCGCGGAGACGGAGACGCTGCCGCTCGGCAGCCGCGCGCCGCTCGATCTCATACACACACTCGGCGGTGTGACGGAAGAACCGCTCTCGACGCGCGACGCCGCCGAAGATCGCAACCGCACCCCGGCGCGCACGCCGGAAGAGGCAGGCACCTTTGCGCTCTCCGGCGGCGCGGCCTACTCCAACAACATCACGATTGACGGACACGATAACAACGACGACCGCGCCGCGCGCGAACGCTTTCAGCCCTCAGTCGAAGCCGTGGAAGAGGTGCAGGTCATCACCAATCAATTTTCCGCAGAGTACGGACGCGCCTCCGGCGGCCGCGTCAACCTGCGCACGCGCGGCGGCGCAAGCGTCTTCCACGGCCGCGCCTTCTACTTTTTCCTGGATGAAGCGTTGAACGCGAACACCTCTGCGAACAACGCGCGCGGCCTCAAGCGTCTGCCGCTGCAAGAACACAATCGCGGCTTCACGCTCGGCGGCGCGCTTCGCTCTCCAGCGAAACTGTTCGGCGCGCGCGGCGGAGTCCGCCCGCGAGACGAACACCAGACCGCTTCGCCGCATGAACGCGAGAGCGGTGCGCCGCCGTCGTCGCGCCACTTCTTTTTCATCGCCGACGAATTCCAGATCG
>DASVPS010000387.1:0-7912 GCA_036389555.1 Pyrinomonadaceae bacterium | reverse complement strand
GACGCGCCCGCCATCGGCCCGTCGCTGCCGCGGAACAGGAAACGACTGACGACGCCGCCGCCGCGAATGCCGTAGCTTGAGGCGAGATAGCTTGCCACGACGCCCGCCACGCCCGTCGCGATCCAGAAGAAGACGAACCGCGCCGAACCGTACAACTTCTCCACGTAAGGGCCGAGTATGAACAGGCTGTACATGTTCACGAGCAGGTGAATCCAGCCGATGTGCAAAAAGACCGGCGTTACGAGCCGCCACCACTCGCCCGCCTTAATCAGCGAACTGTACTTCGCCCCGTAAGCGCGAAGCACCTCGTGGTTCTCCGAGCCGCCCGGCGCGGCCGCGCTCATCAACAGAAAGATGAAGACGTTGATGGCGAGAAAGACGAAGGTGAAAGTTGAAGGGCGCGTCAGCACCGCGCGCGCGAAGCGCATCGTCTCCGGGTCTGGGCGCGACCGCGCCTGCCTTTGCGGCTCCGGCTGCGCCTGCACGCTGCCCGCGGCAAAGCCACACATCGCGCACGCGCTTTCGCCCGCGCCTACCAGCGCGCCGCAGTTGCGGCACACGCTCGGACGCCCCGCGTACATATCTGTCGTCGGCTCTGCCCCGGACAAAACTTCATCCCCCACGAGCGCAACCAAACCTCCGCCCCGCCCGCCTCAAATGCCGTAAGCCCACATGCCCACGCCCCGCCACCTCCGCACGACGCGGCGCACGCGCGCCCACCCGGCCTCTCACAAATTATTCATTCGACGGAAAGTTTACACCGAAGCACACGAGACGGGAAATTGCAGATTTCCGATTGCGGATCGGAGAACAAGAATCTGCTTTTTCAATCCGCGTTGCTTTTTAATCCACATTCCGCAATCCGAAATCCGCAATCTTCATCGGTCGTTCCTAATAATCTGCGCGGCGGGCGCGTCGTCGCTCGCGCGCATCGTTTCTCGCAAAGTTTTGCGGTTCAGTTTACCATGTCGGGCAGCATGAAAGAGTCGAGGCACGAAGAGACGACGGCGACAAATTCGACCCGCGCGGAGACATCACACGACCGGCCGCGCCGGAAGTTGTTCGTGATGCGCACGGGCGCGCGCCTCTTCGCCGTCTACGCGGACGAGGTCGAGGCGACGAGCGAGAATTTAACGCCGACGCCGCTTCCCTTCGCGCCCGCGCCCGTGCGCGGCGTCGTCAGCCGGCGCGGCCGGATTCTCACTCTCATCGATCCGCTTACGCTCTTGCCCGCCGCGACGACAAACGGCGCGACCGCCGCCGCCGTGACGCAAACTCTCCCCTCGGCTGCGACGCAGACACCCGCGCCCCTCGTCGTCGTCGCGCTCAAAGGCGACGATCAACTCGCGCTCTCGGTCGAGAGCATAGAGCATGAAGTCGAACTATACGACGAGGAAGCCGATGCCGCGACGGAGGCATCCGGCGCTTCCCTCCTGCGCCGCACCATTCAATACAACACGCACGCCGTTGCCCTGATCAACCCCGCACACCTCTTCGACGCCGCCATGCAGGGCGTCGAACGGCGACGACAACGAACGTGAAAAGTCGTGAATCGTGAATCGTAAATCGTGAATAGTTCGAAACCTGCCTTTGTCTATTTACGATTCACGATTTACGATTTACTTTCTTATTATGAACGAACAAGCTTTCGGGGTGCTCGAATACGACGGGTTGCGCGCGCTGGTGCAGCGCGGGGCGCAGACGCCGATGGGGCGTGCGCGTGCGGACAAGCTCGCGCCGCTCGCCGCGTTGGCAGAGGTGCGACGCGCGCTCGACGCGGTGGCCGAGTGCGTCGAACTGCGCCGGCGCGGCGGGGCGTGGTCATTCTCGGAGTTGGCCGACCCGTCGGAGTCAATCGCGCGCCTGCGCATCGAGGGCGCGACGCTCGAACCGCTGCCGCTACTGGAACTGGCGCGCCTCTGCGATCAGGTCGGCGCGGCGCGCGCTTCGATTCAGGCGGAGCGCGCCGACGTGCCGGTGTTGTGGGAACTCGTCGCAGACCTCCCGCGCGAGTTGTATAGTCTCGCCGCGCGCGTGACGGCGAAAATCCTGCCGAGCGGCGAACTGGACGACCGCGCCAGCCCCGAACTCGCGCGCATCCGCCACGACATCAATCGCCTCCGCTCATCCATCACGCGCTCTCTGGAAAACCTCATGCGCCGCTCGGACGAGGCGATTCAGGATCAACTCGTCACGGTGCGCAACGACCGCTTCGTCATCCCCGTGCGCGCCGATCATCGCGGGCGCGTCGGCGGCGTCGCGCACGGCTTCTCTTCGTCCGGCGCAACCGTCTTCATCGAACCGTTGGAGACGATTGAGAGCAACAACGAACTGCAAAATCTGCGCGAGACCGAGGAGCGCGAGATCACGCGCATCCTCTCGACGCTCACGGGTGAGTTGCGCCGCGAACTGCCCGCCATCGAACGCGCGGCCGAAGCGGTCGCCGAACTCGACTTCATCATGGCGAAGGCGTTGATGTCCGTGCGCTTCAACTGCGTGCAGCCTTTCGTCGGCGCAGAAGAGGCCGCGCTCGAACTCGACGCCGCGCGCCACCCGTTGCTCGAAGAGAACTTGCGCGCCACGGGCGGCGAGGTCGTGCCCGTCTCGTTCCGGCTCGACTCGGAACACCCCGTGATGGTCATCTCCGGCGCGAACGCGGGCGGCAAAACGGTCGTCCTCAAGACGGCGGGCTTGCTCGCGCTGATGGCGCTCTCCGGCCTGCACGTTCCGGCGCGCGCGGCGAGTTTTCCCTTCTACCGATCCCTGCTCGCAGACATCGGCGACAGCCAATCGCTCGCCGCGAACCTCTCGACCTTCACCGCGCACGTCGCCAACATCAGCCGCATGCTCGCACTGTGCGATGCGCCTGCGCTCGTTCTGCTCGATGAGGTCGGCACGGGCACAGACCCGGAAGAAGGCTCCGCGCTCGGCGTCGCCGTCGTGGATCATTTCCGCCGCGCGTGCGGCGCGCACGTCGTCGCCACGACGCACTACAGCGGCCTCAAACAGTATGCGGCGAACGAGTCGGGCGTGTTGAACGCGAGCGTCGAGTTTGACGAGCGAACTTTGCAGCCGACTTATCGCCTGCTGGTCGGCCTCGCCGGTTCATCTTCCGGCATAGAGATCGCGGGGCGGTTCGGTTTCCCGCGCTCTATCGTCGAAGCCGCGTCGGTGCGCGTCAACGAATCGTCGCGCGAGGCGGCCGAATACCTGCGTCGCATCAAGCGCGAATCGGAAGAGGCAGAGGCGCTGCGCCGCGCGCTCGAAGAGGAACGCACGGCGGTCGCCGAAAAATACTCCACGCTCGACCGCGACGCCGAACGCCGCGAGCGCGAACGTCAAACAACTTTCGAGCGCGAACTGCGCGAACGGCTCGCCGAGTTTGAGCAACGCTCGAAGGAACTCTTCTCACGAATCGAAGATCGCGCCGAGCGCGCCCGCGTCGAACGCGAAGCCGCGCGCCACGCCGCCGAACTGCGCCGCGAAGCGCAACGAGCCGCCGCCGCAACGACGACGACACTCAGCGCCCGCGCGGCCGCGAAGCACGCAAGCACGGAAGGAGCGGGCGGCGTGCGCGTCGTTCGCCAGTCGAACGCCGGAGAGACGAGTGCGCCGCGCGCGAAGGCGGGCGGCGAAGTGTTCCAGCCTGCGAGCGTCGAGCGCGAGATCGTCAAAGGCGACACGGTGCGCCTGCGCACGCTCGGCAAGACGGGCGTCGTCGAAAGGATCGCGGGCGCGGACGCGGAAATCCGCATCGGCCACGTTCGCCTGCGCGAGAAACTCTCGAACCTCGAACTCATGGAGCGCGCGCCGCAGGGCAAAGCTGAACCGCAGCGCGGCGCATCGCAACTCGAACGCATGGCCGCCGCCTCTGCGCGCACCGCAGACGTGCGACTCAACCGCTCGAAGGATGAACCGGCCGCCGAACTCAACCTCATCGGGCGCACCACAGACGAAGCCGTCGATGCCGCCGACAAATTTCTCGACGAGGCTTATCTGAACGGCATCGCCCGCATACGCATCATCCACGGCCACGGCACGGGCGCGCTCCGCCGCGCCATCGCCGACTTCCTGCGCACGCACGCGCACGTCGAATCGTTCGCCGCCGCCCCACCCGATCAAGGCGGCGCGGGCGCGACCGTTGTTGAGTTAAAGCAGTAAACTCGGAACCAGTATGCGTTTCCCACAGACATTCATTGACGACTTGAGACGGCAGGCGGACATCGTGCGCGTCGTGGGCGACTGCGTTAGAATTACCTGACAGGAGGCGGTTATGACACGACAGCAATTCATCGAAGAGATCACGCAATCAAAAGCGCGGTTGGTCGAGGATGTCGCGCGCGCCGCCGAATTGACCGAGAAGGATGCGGAGCGTCTGGTCGAGATCGTCTTTGAGAGAATTATCGAGGCACTCAATCAGGGCGAGAAGATCGAGTTGCGCGGCTTCGGCAGTTTCCGCGTGCGCGGCGCGCGGCGCGCTCGCAATGCCGAAGTGTCTGGCGAAAGCGAACGGGAGCGTAAAATCGCTGCCATCCGGCGGTTGCGGGGCATCGCTGAATTTGATGGCGAGTCGCCTTCGGACGAAGAGTTAAAGGAAGACTATATCAACTACCTGACGGAGAAATACTCCTGATGCGTATTCTGCTCGACTCCGACGTGGTGCTCGACTTCATGTTGGAGCGAAAGCCCTTCGTTGAAGCCGCCGGAGAGTTGTTTGAACTTATCGCGGAAGGTGCGTGCGACGGATACATCTCCGGCATCACTCCGGTTAACGTGTTCTATCTCATGCGGAAAGCTAAAGGTGCTAACAAAGCGAGACAAGCAATCAGCGACCTGCTAATGGTCTTTCAGGTTTGCGCCGTCACCCATAATGTTCTCGAAGACGCATTCGCGTTGCCTTTCGCCGACTACGAAGACGCAGTGCAACACGCGAGCGCGGCGGCTATCGGTCTCGACGCGATTGTCACGCGCAATCTAAGCGATTATAAAAACGCCACGCTGCCCGTCTATTCCCCAACGGATTTCATGAACCGCCTGAAAGCAGAGCAACCTTAAAGCAGTGCGCTTTCCGCAAACATTCATTGACGACTTGAGACGGCAGGCGGACATCGTGCGCGTCGTGCAGGACTACGTCGCGTTGAAGAAGAAGGGCGCGAACTGGATGGCGTGCTGCCCGTTTCATCAGGAGAAGACGCCCTCGTTTTCGGTCAACCCGTCGAAGGACATCTTCTACTGTTTCGGTTGCCAGAAGGGCGGGAGCGTCTTCAACTTCGTGATGGAGATGGAGCGCGTGTCGTTTCCCGAAGCGATCAAGATCGTGGCGGAGAAAGTGAACATGCCGCTGCCGGAGATGCAGGAGGACAAGCGTTACGAAGCGCGCCGGAAGGAAGCGGATGAGGTGGTCGAACTCAACTTGTGGGCGCTCGAATGGTGGGAAGGACAGTTGGCGGAAGGCGGCGCGGAAGCGAAGGCCGCGCGCGACTATATCGAAGGGCGCGGCATCACGGACGAGACGCGCAAAACTTTTCGCCTCGGCTATGCGCCCGACAGTTGGGATGGCCTCGGCGCGTATCTCAAACGCAAGGGGGCGAGCGCCGGGCAGATCGAGCGCAGCGGTCTCGTCGTCAAAAAAGATGCGGGCGGTTTTTATGATCGCTTTCGCGGGCGCGTGATCTTCCCCGTGCTCGATGCGCAGGGGCGGGCGGTGGCCTTCGGCGGGCGCGTGTTGGGGACGGGCGAGCCGAAGTATCTCAACTCGCCGGAGACTGCGGCCTACACGAAGGGGCGACATCTCTACGGCCTGCACCAGACGCGCGACGAGATCAGGCGCAAGAAGTTTGCGATTCTGGTCGAAGGTTATCTCGATCTGATCGTCCCTTACCAGTTCGGCGTGCGCAACGCGGTGGCGAGTCTCGGCACGGCGCTGACGCCGGAGCAGGCGAAGCTCTTGGGGCGGTTTGCGCGGCGCGTCGTGGTCAATTATGATGGTGACAGGGCTGGCGTCGCGGCTGCCAAGCGCGCAATCGAAACTCTCCTCGCCGAAGATTTTGACATCAAGGTGCTGGTGCTGCCGGAGGGCACAGACCCGGATGAGTTCATCAAGGCGTCGGGCGTCGAAGCCTACAACGAGCGGCGCGGCGCGGCGCTCCCCCACATACAATTCGTGCTCGATCAAGCGATGCGGGATCGCAACCTTCGTCGCCCGGCCGACAAGGCCGAGGCCGTCGAAGAGGTGCTCCCGTTCGTTCGCGCTGTGCGCAACAAAATTCAGAAGCGCGAATATTTTGACATGACGATGGACGCGCTGCGCGTCGAAGAACCCGCGCTCAGGCGTGAACTCTGGCAGACCGTGGCGAAGGTTCAGGCGACGGGCGGCGCGGACTCTTCGGCCGCCTTGCAGGACAGAGTGACGCGCGCCGAGAGCGCACCGCTCACCGTCGCCGAGCAACGTTTGCTCGAACTGCTCGTCCACGACGGCGAACTGCGGCGCATCCTCCTGCCGCGCATCGAACCGGACGACTACGAGGATTTGCCGACCGCAGGCATCTTCCGCGCGCTCGCGGAACTCGAAGCGGCGGGTGCGGAAGTCGGGTTCGACACGCTCGGCCAGCGGATGGAAGGCGACGCCGTGGCCGCAGACCTCGTGCCGCTCCTGTTGATGAGCGAACCCGAAGCGCGCGTCGAGGGCGAGGCGGCGGACGACGTGGTGGCGGAAGCGGAAAGTTGCCTGCTCACGCTGCGCCTGATGCGCGTCGAGCGGCGGTTGAAAGATTTGGCGATTGAGATCAACGCCGCCGAGCGCGCGGGCGATAACGAACGGCGCGATGCGCTCGTGATGGAGAACCTGAATTGGACGAGGCGGCGGAGCGCGTTGCTTCCTCGCAACTAAAGCGGCGCGGGGTATTTTCGATTTTAAATTTTTGAGGAGTTTCCGGGTCGCGGTCAGCGCTCTGGAAATTCGGGGGCGCACGGGCGACGGCGGCGGGTCAAAAATCGCGAATCTAAAATCCAAAGTTATGGTAAGCATGGGAGAGAAAGATCAGGACGGCGTGGTGCAACGTCTGTTGGAGTTGGGCGGCGACAAGAAGTACTTGACGTTCGACGACCTCAACCGCGAGTTGCCCGACAACGTCGTCTCACCCGACGACATCGAGGACGTGCTGCAAAAGCTGGACGGCGCGAACATCATCATCGCCGATTCCGACGAACGTCTCATCGAACAGGCCGCCCAGTCCGTCGCCTCCGCCTCGCCCGAAGACGAGGAGCCTCTGGACGAAGACGAGGTGAGTCTGGATTTGTCGGCGGGCATGCTCGACAAGACGAACGACCCCGTGCGCCTGTACCTGCGCGAGATGGGCGTCGTCCCGCTCCTGACGCGCGAGGGCGAAGTCGCCATCGCCAAACGCATCGAGCGCGGCCAGATCAAAACCCGCAAAGCCATCTCGCGCTCGCCCATCGCCGTCTGCGAACTCCTGCGCATCGGCGAAGACCTCTTGGCCGACAAAATCAGCATACGCGATGTCGTGACCTTCTCCGAGCAGGCCGAACTGACGGGCATCGAGGACAAGGCCGACGAGTATCAACAGTGGACGATTGAAGGCATCGGCAACATCCGCAAGCATTTCAAGGCAGGGCTGAAGGAATGGGAGCGTCTGCGCGCCGAGCAGAAGTTGACGCGCGGCAAGCCTTCGAAAAAGTTGCTGCGCCTGAAGCGCAGGGTCGCGCGCTCGCGCCTTGAGATCGCGCAGGAGATCGGGCAGTTGAACCTGACGGAACGCGCGCGCCAGCGCTTGATCGGTGCGATCCGCGTCGTCGCCAAAGAGGTGCGCACGGCCGAGCGCGATATAGACAAGTACACGGAACGGCTCGGCAAGCGGCGCATCAAGCCGGAAGAGGAGCGCGACTACAAACG
>DASVPS010000386.1:0-8631 GCA_036389555.1 Pyrinomonadaceae bacterium | reverse complement strand
CATGTCGCCCGAACAGTGTGCGGGTCACGACTCCGACGCGCGCTCCGACGTATACAGTCTCGCCGTCATCCTCTTTGAGATGCTGGCCGGTCGCCCTCCATTCGATGCGCCTTCGGCCACCGCCATCGCCCTCAAGCACGTGCGCGAGACGCCGCCCGATATACGCGACCTGCGAACCGACGCACCGCCCGCGCTCGCCCAACTCGTCGCAGACTCTCTCGCCAAAGAGCCGGATGCGCGCCCGCAAACCGCCACCGAGTTTGCCTCCAGACTACAAGCCATCAGTTCCACACTGGAGCCGAACGACGACGCGCCGCTCATCCTGCACGTTCCCTCGGATGAGAAATTTGCGACGACGGCGCAGATGCGCGCGGCGGCGCAGACCAGCGACGCGCCCGCGGAACTTTTGACGTTCCCACTGGAAGTCGCAGCCCCGCCCACCGAACTTCACACGAACGAGAAAGAGACCGAGCGCGTCGGCGAGCCGACCTTCGACGACCCCGCATCGCTTCGAGACGACTCCGCGCAACCTTCCGTCGAGACCGCCGCGCCCATCGAACCGCTCCCGCAAGGCGCGGCCGCATCGGAAATAGCCAAAAATTCAGAACCCTCCGGCGAAAGCGTCGACGCATTCTCGGAGTCGCGTGTGATCGATGCGCCATCGAAGGATGATAAGGATGAGGCGGTCACAGAAGATGATGAGGCGGTCACGGTAGTCAATCCGTCTCCGTCCGTTTCTTTCAACCCGCCGCCCGCGCGCCGCCGTTTCCCGCTCGCGCTCGTCTTCGGCTCGCTTGCGCTCGCGGCAGTGCTCGGCCTCTTGCTCTATGCGTGGCGCAACAACGCGAACAAAGATGCGGCAGGCGCGAACACGAACGCCGCGCCCTCGCCCGTCGCCACGCCGTCTGTTCAAGTTGGCGCGTCGCCCGCGCTGCCTGCGGCGGCGACGGCAAGCCCTTCGCCGCAACCGTCCGTCGCTGCCGCTGTGACGACCACAGATGCGGCGGAGAAAGAGCGCGGCGCACTGCGTACGACCATTGACGGCTGGCTCGCCGCACACAACGGGCGCAACCTGTCGCAGGTGACGAATTTCTACATGCCGAACGTCTCGGCCTTTTATCTCAGGCAAAACACCACGCGCGCCGCCGTGCGCGCAGAGAAGGCGCGGCTCTTTCAAGAGACGGGCATGTCCATCCGCCGCACCAGCGACCCGCAAATCACCTTCGCACCGGACGGAAGCACGGCCACCACCGTCTTCCGCAAATCCTATAGCCGCGGCGACTCGACGCAGCCGCAGGGCGGCGAGGTCTTACAAGAACTCGTCTGGCAAAAGACCAACCGCGGCTGGAAGATCATCAGCGAACGCGACCTCCGCGTCCTGAGATAAGGGATGAGGGATGAGGGATGAGGGATGAAAGGAAAGCTTAACTTGCTTGAGTAATTTCTTCATTCATCCCTCATCCCTCATCCCTCATCCCTTTCCGCGCTTGCCCGTCGTCGGCCGATCAAATACATTAGTGGCTTCGCACGCGATTCCTCTCTCTCTGGATGAAACATGGCTGAACCGACACTCACTCCGATGCTGCGTCAGTATCACGAACTGAAACAGCAACACCCCGGCACGATCCTCTTTTTCCGTCTCGGCGATTTTTACGAACTCTTTTTCGACGACGCAGTGACGGGCGCGCGCGAACTCGAAATCACGCTCACGGCCAGACATAAGGAACGCGGCGGCGCGGGCATCCCTATGTGCGGTGTGCCGCACCACTCGGTTTCGGGTTACATCTCCAGATTAGTCCGCAAAGGGTTTCGCGTCGCCATCTGCGAGCAGACCGAAGACCCTTCGAAGACGAAGAAACTCGTCCGGCGCGAAGTCGTGCGCGTCATCACGCCGGGGACGGCGATTGACCCGCAGTTGGTCGAGTCGCGCGAGTGCGTCTACCTCGCGGCCGTCTGCGGCGCGGGCGACTCTTACGGCGTGGCCTTCCTAGACCTCTCGACCGGCGAATTTCGCGCAACCGAGGCACACGGCACAGACGCATGGCAGCGCATCCGCGCCGACATCGAATCCTATAGCCCGCGCGAACTGCTCTTCCCCGCCTCGCTCGCGCCGCTCGTCAAACATTCTTACACCGGCGGCGCGCGCACCGAACCGCTCCCGCTCTCGCGCGAACCCGACACGAACGTCGTCCCCTTTGCGCGCCCCTCGGTCGCAGAGACGGCGAATTTCGGCAACGGTTGCATGTCGCTCTCGCCGCTCGATGATTGGTTGTGGGAGCCTATCTCCTGCGCCTCTCTGCTGCTCGAACAATTCGGCGCATACACGCTCGAAGGTTACGGCTTGGAGGGCAAGATTGATGCGGTCGCCGCCGCCGGCGCGTGCCTGCGTTACGCGCGCGAGACGCAGCGCGACGCCGCCGCGCACGTCAACGACATCACCTATTTCGAGTCGCAGGATCATCTCGTACTCGACTCGGTGAGCGTGCGCAATCTCGAACTCGTAGAGGCGCAGAACAACGCCGGGCGTTCGCACACACTGTTCGGCGTCATTGATTCGACCGTTACGGGCATGGGCGCGCGTCTCTTGCGCGCGTGGCTTTTGCGGCCGTCCGTGCGTCGCGGCGAGATCGAGGCGCGGCTCGCCGCCGTAGAAGATTTTCACGGCTCGCACATGAAGCGCGACCGCATGCAGTCGCTCCTCAAAGACGTGGCCGACCTCGAACGGCTCATCGCGCGCATCAGCATGAACACCGCCACGCCGCGCGACCTCGCAGCCCTGCGCCGCTCGCTCGAACAAGTGCCCACAATTCGCCAGACGTTATCGGACGCGGCATCGTCGCTCCTACAGGTCTTGCGCGAGAACGCGGACGAGTTGACGGACGTGCGTGCGATGATCGCAGAGGCCATCAGCGACGACCCGCCGCTCAATCTCTCCGACGGGGGCGCGATCCGCGCGGGCTACTGCGTGGAACTCGACGAACTGCGCGCCATCAGCGGCGACGCCAAAGGAGTGATCGCTGCACTCGAAGCGCGCGAGCGCACGCGCTCCGGCATCAATTCCCTGCGCGTGCGCTTCAACAACGTCTTCGGTTACTTCATAGAGGTCTCCAAAGGTCAGGCCGCGCGCGTGCCCGCAGACTACGAGCGGCGGCAGACGCTCGCCAACGCCGAACGCTACACCACACCCGAACTCAAACAGTTGGAGCAGAAAGTGCTGGGCGCGGAGGGACGCATCGGCGAACTCGAAGCGACCATCTTCGCCGAGGTGCGCGCGCGCGTGGCGACCGAGACGAAGCGTCTGCAAACGACGGCGCACGCCCTCGCCATGCTCGACGTGCTGGCCGCGCTCGCGACGACGGCCGTGCGTCAACGCTACCAAAAACCTGTTCTACACGACGGCGACGAGATAGAGATCGTGCAGGGTCGCCACCCCGTCATAGAAGCGACGAGCGAGACTCCGTTCATCCCGAACGATCTCTACATGAACAACTCTACGGATCGTCTGCTCATCGTCACCGGCCCCAACATGGGCGGCAAGTCAACCATCCTGCGTCAGGTCGCGCTCATCGCGCTGCTCGCGCAGGTTGGCTCGTTCGTCCCGGCCGAGCGCGCGCGCCTGCCTCTGTTCGACCGCATCTGGACGCGCGTCGGGGCATCGGACGATCTCTCGCGCGGGCGCTCGACCTTCATGGTCGAGATGACCGAGACGGCCGCCATCATGCACAACGCGACGCCGCGCTCGCTCGTCCTCTTGGACGAGATCGGTCGCGGCACGTCCACCTTCGACGGCCTCTCAATCGCGTGGGCGGTCGCCGAATACCTGCACGACTCGCCGGAGCATGCGGCCAAGACGCTCTTCGCCACCCATTATCACGAACTGACCGAACTCGCCGAACGCCTGCCCGGCGCGCAGAACTATCAAATCCGCGTCGCCGAGCGCGAGGGCGAAGTGATCTTCCTCTACAAGCTCGAACGCGGCCGCGCGTCGAAGTCTTACGGCATCGAAGTGGCGCGCCTCGCAGGTCTCCCCCCGGCGGTGCTCGCGCGCGCGCGCGACGTGTTGCAACGCCTCGAACGCTACGAACTGGACGTGTTCGCCGAGACCGCTAAAACAGCCGCGCTCTCAAATTCGGACGAGGAACCTGCTGCTGAAGTTCACGCGGAAGAAAAGAACGGCGGCGGCGCGCTGGGACAGGCGGCGCGGCGCGCGGGCAGACGCGCGCTCGCGGCGCAGGCGACGCTCTTCGACACGGTTAACCAGAGCCTGCTTGACGAGTTGCGCGGCGTTGATGTAGAAAACCTCTCGTCGGAAGAAATCCGTACTCTCCTGAAAAACATACGCACGCGAATCGTTTGATCACGCAGGCCACCAATCCCGCACGGCTCTTGAGTCGCACAACTCCACGCCGGCTAAAAAACGCCGTGCTGTTTTGCCCCCTACTGATATTTCCAATCCTCCTGCTTCAAGTCTCTTCTCCCTCGGTTGCCGCCAAAGTCAGACGCGACATCCGCTCGATTGATTTTCGCAATTTCACCTATCCGTTTGAATGTGACGTGAAAAAGACTATGACCTTGCGACAGGGTAGAGATACGGAGTCCAAATGCTTCGGCCTTACTAAAGTAGTCTCAATTCACTATCGCGATTTCGACAGGGACGGCCGGGAAGAGGCGCTCGTCGTGCTCGGAACAAATTGCCACGCCTCTTGCTGGTACATTGAAAACTACTATGTTTATTCTTACCAGAAGGGTCGCAGCAAACTTATTTTTCAGGAATCACAGGGCTATCGTTATAAACTCCAAGAGCCGGCCGACCTCGGCAAGGATGTCTTTAAGCTGGGGCGTCCTTACGGGCTTTCTATTAAACAAGGGCGACTAAAAATTACCGGGTTGGCACATGACGATGGAGACGGAAATTGTTGCCCGCGTTTCAGGCAACACACGATTTACGGCTGGAGACGGAATCGTTTTGCAATCATTTCGCGCACGCGAATCTTAGACCCGAACGGCCCCGGCGACCCGCGGAACCGCAAATAATTTTTATCTTATGCCTGAACTTTCAACACTTTCGCTCGAACAAAAGATCGGGCAACTGCTCTACATCGGCCTGCCGGGGACGGAGTTCGACGCAGAGGCGCGCGCGCTCGTCGCGGACGTACAACCGGGCGGCGTCATCATCTTCGGCCGCAACGTCGCCTCGGCCGAACAGTTGCGCGGCCTGCTCGACGGCGTGCGCGAGACGGTGCAGGTCGAACCATTGCTCGGCATCGATCAGGAGGGCGGACTCGTCGACCGCCTGCGCAAAATCTGCACGCCGATGCCCGCCGCGCGCACCATACGCCAGCACGGCGATCTCGCCGCCGCGCGCACGCTCGGCCGTCTCACCGGCGAAGCCCTCGGCCTGCTCGGCTTCAACATGAACTTCGCACCCGTCCTCTCGATCATGACGGAAGACCGCGACCTGCTCTCCAACGGTCTCTATTCGCGCTCCTACGGCCGCTCGCCCGGCGAGGTGCTCGGCTACACGATGGTCTATCTGCGCGGGCTGCAGGGCGAGGGATGTTTGGGGTGCGCCAAGCATTTTCCCGGCATCGGCGCGGGCGAGGTTGATTCGCACGAAGAGATGCCGATCATCAACCTCTCGCAAGACCAACTGATCGCGCAAGACCTTGCGCCCTACATCGAACTTTTCCAGCGTGAAGACAACATGGTTCACGCCGTCATGGTCAGCCACGGCGGTTTCCCGCAAGTTGATCTCAGAACCGGCACGGCGGGCGGGCGTCTCATCCCCGCTTCGATCAACCAGCAGATCGTCACCAAACTGCTCCGCGAAGAACTCGGCTACACAGGTCTCGTCCTCACGGACGACCTGGAGATGGGAGCGATTGCGCGCCACTATGAGATCGAAGAGACCGTGCGTCTCGCCGTCGAAGCGGGCGAAGATATGCTGCTCATCTGCGCGCGCCCCGATCTGATCCGGCGCGGCTTCAATTCGCTGCTCGCGGCCGCGCGCGAAGGCACTCTCGGCGAAGAACGCATCGACGCTTCGCTCGCGCGCATCGCGCATTTCAAAACTCTCATCCAACCGCCGCGCCCCTTCGACGCGGCGCGCTTCAGTGCGCTCTCCGGCGAGGTGGCCGCGCTCAACCGCAAACTCAATTACAGCTATGGAGGCAACCTTTAATGCGAACCCGGAATTCAGGATGCGGCGGGCGTCAAGCCGGATGTACTTATCGTTTTCCCTTCACGCAGGGTTTGCTCTTCGCCGCGCTGCTCTGCCTGTTGCTCTCCGGCATCTCCTGCCGGCGCGCGGGCGGCGATGCCTTCGTGATGGTGCTCGAAGCCAGCCCGAAGACGCTCGACCCTCTGCGCGGGACTGATGCGGCGAGCGAGCGTTATCGCCAGTTGATGTTCAACCAACTGATGCGCAAGAACGAACAGTTCGATTACGTCGGCGAGTTGGCATCGAACGTGCAGACCGCGCCCGACGGCCTCTCCGTCACGTTCACCTTGCAAGACAACGTGAAGTTTCACGATGGCAAACCGCTGACTTCGGCCGACGTGAAATACACCTTCGATAAATTCCTCGCCTCCGATTCGCCAAAGGCCGTGCCCTTCTTTGAAGGGACGGGCGCGGCCAAGCAGCCGCTCGTCACTTCGGTCGAAGCGCCCGACCCGCGCACGGTCGTCTTCCGCCTGCGCCGTCCGTGGCTCGAACTGTTCGCCAATCTGATCCCCATCGCCATCATCCCCGAAGGTACGTTCGAATCGCAGGCGATCACGCCGATAGGCTCCGGCGCGTTCAAGTTCGCCAAATACGACGAATCGCAGCAGGTCGTTGACATGGAGGCTAACGACAATTACTGGGAGGGCGCGCCCAACATCAAGCACCTGCGCGTGAAAGTTATCCTCGATGCCAACACGCAGCAGGCCGAACTCGTCGCCGGGCGCGTCGATCTGGCCGTCAACACCTCGCTCTCGCCCGACGCTTACGTCAATCTGGGGAAGAATCCGAATCTACAGGTGGTGCAATCGCCCGGCGTCAACGTGCAGTACATCGGTTTCAACAGCGAGAGCGCGCCGGTCAATAACGCGCGCGTCCGGCAGGCGATTGCCTACGCCATCGACCGCGAGAGCATCATTAAAAATCTCCTGCAAGGGCAGGCGCGCATCGCCCACTCGATCCTCCCGCAAGAGTCTTGGGCTTATTCGACTGAGCAAAAAACCTACGGCTACGATCCGGCGCAGGCGAAAAAACTGCTCGACGAGGCGGGCTTCACAGACCCGGACGGCGACGGCCCGAAGTTGAGATTCTCAGAGCCGCTCAGTTTTAAAATCTCCGCCAGTAATTTGGTCACGCGCCAGTTCGCGGGCGTGGTACAGAACTCTCTGCGCGAGGTTGGCATTCCCGTCAACATCGAAACCCTCGAAGACAACACGCTTCGCGAAGCGCAGCGCAACGGCCAGTATCAACTCACCACCGGCCGCTGGGTGGGCGGCAATCAAGACCCGATCTTCCTGCGCGACCTCTTCACCTACCTGACGGGCGGAAACTTCAACCGCGGCCGCTATCGCAACACCGAACTCGACAAGATTCTGGGCGAGGCCGTCACGACCACCGACCGCACCAAAGCTAAAATGCTCTACGCCTCGGCGCAGGACTTGATCAGCCGCGAAGTACCGATGCTCCCGCTCTGGTACTTCAACAACATCGTCATCGCGCGCAAAACCGTCGGCAACATCAAGGTTCCCGCCGGTGCGGACTGGACTTTCGTGCGCAGCCTGACGGTGAACAAATAGCGAGAAGGCGTTAGTGGTCAGTAGTCAGTTGTCCGTGGTCAGTTGTTCGAAATCCGTCTTTAGTAACTTGCGTGATTGCCACACGCAACTGACAACTGACCACGGACAACTGACAGCTTTTCATCCCGCGCTTCTGATCGTTTCCTGCAACTCACGCCAGCCAATCGCCCCTTCGCGTATCAGGCGCGCCTCGTCGCCGCTGACATCGAGCACGGTTGAAGGTTCCTGCGAGCGCGCCGCGCCGCCGTCAACGATGAGTGCGAGACCTTCCGGGAACGCGCGCGCAACCTCCGCGGCCGTGCGCGCGGGCGGCTCTCCCGCACGGTTTGCGCTTGTCGCCGTGAGCGCGCCGCCGCACTCTCGCACGAGTTCACAAACCTCTTCGTCGGCGGGCAGGCGCAGCCCTATAGTCCCCGTCCCCGCCGTCAATTCTTCAGGCAACTCCGGCCGCGCGCCGACGACCAGCGTCAATGCCCCCGGCCAATGACGCGCGCTGAGAGCGTCGAACAATTTCCCGCCGCGCGCGCTGAAACGCGCCACCTCGGCCGCCTCGCTGATGACGAGCAGGATCGGTTTGCCGTCTTCCCTGCCCTTCAATGCGAGCAGATTTCTCAGCGCGGCGCGGTTGAACGGGTCTGCGCCGAGGCCATAAAAAGTGTCCGTGCGAAAGGCTATGAGGCCGCCCGCTTGCACGAGTGCGGCGGCACGTGCGCGCGTTTCCCGTTTATCTTTTAAAATCATTTTCTCTTCTCGCACGCGCCTTTCCCGTCCGGTAAAAATCCCGCCACTGCTGTAAAATAACTTTATGGCAACAGCTCAGAAACGACGCGATCT
>DASVPS010000385.1:0-17475 GCA_036389555.1 Pyrinomonadaceae bacterium | reverse complement strand
CAACAAAATCTTAAGAGAGGACTTTCTGTTGTTCAAAGAGCTATCAGCCCATAACTAGCAACTTGGGTTAAATAGAATTAGGCTCAAGGTTCTTCCATCTAATTCGGTTATAGCGATCAAGGCCGCCCGGCCTTTTGCTTCTATAGTCTACGCCCCTCGCACCGTTTCTTGACACCTTTTTACCCGCCGCCCTGCCCCTGTCACGGTACCCCCGCTCTTCCACGCTCATTAAGTGGGTTAATAACACATGCCTAAACTCGGACGCTCGGGTCGTGGTTGTCGAGATCGCCCCTGACCGGCGACCAACCGCCGCCATCCACATCTTGTGAGAAGGGATTCGGCTGTGAGTATGTCAGGCGCAGCTTCTCACGAGTGGGCTGCGACAGCGGCCAGTTATGGATGTCCCCCTATGGGGACATCCAACTATGCTTGTCCCGAAGCGGTAAACGCCCGCACGAGGAAAATCCTCGCGCGGGCGTTTACTATTGTTGTTCTCAGACCAGAACTTTGTTAGACAGACAGAACTTTGTTACACAGAACAAGACTTTAATTCGCTAGGACATCGGACATCCAAGGCTATTGGCCGCCGTTTGAGAGTTTGCCGACGAGGGTGAAGAGGGGCATGTACATGGCGATGACGATGCCGCCGATGGTGACGCCGAGGAAGCCGATCATGGCGGGTTCGATGAGCGTGAGCATGTTGGCGATGGCCGTGTCCACTTCCTGTTCGTAGAAGTCGGCGATCTTGCCGAGCATTGAGTCGAGCGCGCCGGTCTGTTCGCCGATGCCGACCATCTGCGCCACCATGTTGGGGAACACGTCGGTCGCCTTCAAGGGTTCGACGAAGCTCTCGCCGCGTTCGACCCCCGTGCGGATGCCGCGGATCGCTTCTTCGATGACGACGTTGCCGGCGGTGCGCGCCGTGATGTCGAGCGATTGGAGGATGGGGACGCCCGAAGAGAGCAGGGTCGAAAGCGTGCGCGAGAAGCGCGCGATGGCGATCTTGCGCAGGACTGCCCCGATGATGGGCGCTTTCAGGAGGAGACGATCAAGGTTGCGACGGCCGTCGGTCGTCTTGCGATAGGTGCGTATGGAGACGAAGACGGCGATGATGCCGGCGAGGATGCAGAGGCCGCCCCAGCCGGCGACGAAGTCGCTGAAGGCGACGACGACGCGCGTCGGGAGCGGGAGCTTTTCGCCGGGGCCTAAGAGGCCGAGGAAGATCGTCTGGAACTGCGGGATGACGAAGATGAGGATCGCGGCCACGACGAGGCACGCGATGACGATTACGGCCGACGGGTAGATCATGGCCGAGATCACGTCGCGGCGCAGTTTGACGATCTTTTCGATGAAGGTTGACAGGCGTTGCAGGATGATGTCGAGAATACCGCCCGTCTCACCCGCCTCGATCATGTTGACGAAGAGTTGATCGAAAACCTTCGGGTGTCGCGACATGGCGACGGCCAGAGTCGATCCCTCTTCCACGTCCTGCCGGGTTTGCGTCAAGACCTGCTGGAAAAATTTGTTCTCCTGCTGGCTCGCGAGGATGTCGAGACACTGCACGAGCGGCAGGCCGGCGTCGATCATCACGGAGAACTGGCGCGTGAAGATCGACAACTCTTTAGACTTCACTTTGCCGCGCCCGCCGAGCTTCGGCACGGCGATCTCGCGCCCCTTCTCCTTGACCGAGGTGAGCATGATCTGTTCGCGGCGCAGCAGTTGCTTCAACACGTCGCGACTGTCGGCGACGCGCTCGCCGACCATCACTTCGCCGAGTCGGTTGCGGCCTTTGAAGACGTAAGTGGGCATCTAAATAACTCCTAGAGGTCAGAGGTCAGAGGTTAGAGGTCAGTGAAAGTCAGATTGGTTTTTACTAATCTCTGACCTCTAACCTCTGACCTCTATGTTTTATCTTGTCGGGCGTGTGCCGATGGGTCGCGGTTGGGCATAGGGGCTGGGGTGCGCGCCGGGGCGCACCGGCGGCGTGTTCGCGCCGTTCCCGTTGCCGGTGTTGAGTCCCGCGCCGTGTTCGATGAGGTCGCGCAGTTCGTCCGTGTTCGACGAACGCTGCATGGCGAGTTCGAGCGATATCTGGCGCTTGTGGTAGAGCGTGGCGAGCGCCTGGTTGAAAGTTTGCATGCCGTACTTTTCCTGACCCGTCTGCATCATCGAGTAGATTTGATGAATCTTGTCTTCGCGAATCAGGTTGCGGATGGCGGCGTTGGGGACGAGGATTTCGAGCGCGGCGACGCGCCCCTGCCCGGTGGACTTCGGCAAGAGCGCCTGGCACATGATGCCTTCGAGGACGAGCGAGAGTTGCGCGCGAATCTGCGCCTGCTGGTTGGAGGGGAACACGTCGATGATGCGGTTGATGGTCGAGGCGGCGGAGTTCGTGTGCAGCGTGGCGAACGTCAAGTGGCCGGTCTCGGCGATGCGCAGGGCGGATTCGATGGTTTCGAGGTCGCGCATTTCGCCGACGAGCACGACGTCAGGGTCTTGCCTGAGCGCCGTGCGCAGCGCGTCGGCGAAGCCTTTGGTGTCCGAGCCGACTTCGCGCTGGTTGACGAGGCACGACTTGTGGTTGTGCAGAAACTCGATGGGGTCTTCAATCGTCATGATGTGCTCATGACGTTCGCGGTTGATCTTGTCGATCATGGCGGCGAGCGTGGTGGACTTGCCCGACCCGGTGGGGCCGGTGACAAGAATCAAACCACGCGGCTTGTCGCAGAGTTTGGTGACGACCGGCGGCAGGCCGAGGTTCTCGAACGACCTGATCTCGTAGGGGATGGCGCGGAAGACGCAGCCGACCGCGCCGCGCTGGTTGAAGAGGTTGGCGCGGAAGCGCGAGAGGCCGCGCACGCCGAAGGAGAAGTCGAGTTCGAGCGCTTCCTCGAAGCGGTGCTTCTGCGCGTCGGTCAAGACGCTGTAGGCGAGTTGCTTGGTGTCGGCGGAGGTGAGCGTTTTGAAGCCGTCGAGCGGCTTGAGTCCGCCGTCGACGCGCACCTGCGGGGGCGTATTGGTGGTCAGGTGCAAGTCAGACCCGCCCAACTCGATCAACTTCTTGAGCAGATCGGAGAGCGAGAGTTGATCCGCCAGTGACGATTCGTTGGCTGCCATGTTTCTTTGTGGACTCCCTGGGGGAAGATTACCCGCGCTGCTGGCGGGCGCGCGCCGGACAAAGGCACGCGGCTGAAAAGTAGGTTCGCGATTCGGTCGGAGGTGTGACCGCGCCGCAGTAGTAGGGTTAACGCTGAGCGGAGGCTGAGTTCGTGCGGCACGCGCCGAGCGCGACGACGGCCTGTTCGGACTCGGCGGCGAGCGTGTCGGCGAACTCCGCCGGCGCGTTCGTCGCGAGGCTGTAGATCTGCCCGTCGGACTCCGTGAAGTAGAACATCCACGCGCGGCGTTCGCCATTGGCAGCGACCGACTGCGCGGTGACGACGAACACGCGGCGTTCGCCGAGCTGTCTCTGCACGTCGTTGGTGACCCACCCGCCCTCTGCCACCATCCGGTTGATGACCGTGCGGCGCAGGAGCGTGAGGGGCACGCCGCCGAAAGTTTTGCTGCGCGCGTCGGGGGCGGAGGCCGCGGCCGATTGCACGTTGACGCGCGACCAGACGGCGGAGGAGCGCACGCGCCCGTCGGCGGCGCGCACGTTGAAACGCATCTCACCCGTGCGGCTCGACGCCGCGCTGCTCCAGGCGCTCGGCAACGGCGAGGCCGCCGAGCGCGGCAGTTCCTGCAAAGCGTCTTTCGTTGCCGGAACGACCGCGGGCAGAGGTTTGACAGGGGTGATGTTGGAGAGCGAGGCCGTGCTCGGCAGAGAGACGCCGGGCAGCACGAGGCTCGCGGGGGTGCTCGGCTCGGTCGCCCCGGCGTGATTGGCGGCGGGCGCGAGCAGGGAGCCGGGGGCGGTGGCTGCCGCTAACATGGCGGCGCGTCGGCGTCGGCGTTCGGCGGCCACGGCGCGTTGGCGTTTGAGGCGCGCGCGATAGCGTCGCCACCAGGCGCGCGAGTGGCGTCGGGCGGAGCGGCCTTTGTGTCGGCGCGAGGCCGAGGGACGCGCCGCCCAGTGTGCCAGCGAGTCCGAGAGCGGCAGCGTGGCGGCCACTGTACAGATAATGAGAATGGTTAAAACTAAGGCGCGCAAAAACATTTATGAACCTCTTTTCAAGCGACCGTCTCGCGCACGACTTCTTCGATAGTGGTCACGCCGTTTCTGATCTTCACTAAACCCGATGCGCGCAAGGTGAGCATGCCGTTCTCGATGGCTCGCTTGCGCAGTTCCAGAGCCGACGCCCCGATCAAGATCAACTCGCGTATGTCGTCCGTGATCTCCATCACCTCGTAGAGGCCGACGCGGCCTTTGTACCCGGTGTTATTGCACTTGGCGCAGCCCCTGCCTTTGTAAATCTTCAAATCGCGCGCTTCGTCAGGCGAGAAACCGATCTCGACGAGCGCTTCGGCCGGCGTCGGAATCGCTTCTTTGCATTCCGCGCAGACGCGGCGGATGAGTCGCTGCGCCTGAATCAGGTTGACGGAGGTGGCGACGAGGAAAGGCTCGATGCCCATGTTCATGAGGCGGGAGATGGTGGAGGGCGCGTCATTGGTGTGGAGGGTAGAGAGGACGAGGTGGCCTGTGAGCGCGGCCTTGATGGCGATCTCGGCCGTCTCGAAGTCGCGGATTTCGCCGACGAGGACGATGTTCGGGTCTTGCCGGAGGAACGAACGCAAGGCGGCGGCGAAGTTCAAACCGATCTGCTCCTTCATCTGCACCTGATTGATGCCGACGAGGTTGAACTCGACCGGGTCTTCGGCCGTCATGATGTTGGTCTCGGTCGTGTTCAGAGACTGGAGGGCAGAGTAGAGCGTGTTGGTTTTGCCGGAACCCGTGGGGCCTGTGACGAGCACCATGCCGTAGGGGCGTTCGATGTTGCGCTTGAACTTGACGAGCGACTCCGGCTCGAAGCCGAGCTTCGTCATGTCGAGCATGAGCTTCTCTTTATCGAGCAGACGCATCACGACTTTTTCGCCGAAGAGCGTCGGCAAGGTCGAGACGCGGAAGTCCAACTCGCGCGAGCGACCCTCCGAGCGCAGCTTGATCTTGATGCGCCCGTCCTGCGGCAGACGCTTCTCGGAGATGTCGAGCTTCGACATGATCTTGATGCGGGAGATGAGCGCGTCGCGCAGGCGCAAAGGGGGGTGCATCACGTCGTAGAGCACGCCGTCTATGCGGAAGCGGATACGCATCTCCTTCTCGTAAGGCTCGATGTGGATGTCGGAAGCCCCGCGTTGCAGCGCGTCCACGAGCAGGACGTTGACGAGCCGCACGACGGGAGCGTCTTCGCTCATGCGCGCCAGACTCGATACGTCTATCTCGTCGTCTTCGTCTATGACCTCTACGTCTTCAGAAGCTTCCTGATCGAAATCCAACTGGGCGAGCGAGACGGCATCCGAGGCCATCGCGAAACCGTTGCCGTTGCCGTTCGAGTGGCCGTTGCCGTTCGCTCCGGCCAGCGTCGCCTCCACCATGCTCGCCAGTTCAATTTCGCGCGAGCCGCCGTAATATTGCTCGATGGCCTCCTGCACGCCTGCTTCCGAGACGACGACCGGCTCGATGTTCAAGCCCGTCATAAACTTGATGTCGTCCATCGCGAAGACGTTCGTGGGGTCAACCATCGCCAGCGTCAGAGTCGCCCCGACGCGCGAGAGCGGCAGCACCGAATACTTATCGGCCACCTCGCGCGGGATCAGGCGAATCACCGACGGGTCTATGTCGAACAGGTCTAAATTGACGCTCGGCACGCCGTACTGGCGCGACAAAACGGCCGTCACCATGTCGTCAGAGACCAGGCCGAGTTTGACCAGATTGAACCCGAGTCGCCCGCCGTGTTCGCGCTGGTAGTCGAGCGCTTCACGCAGTTGCTGCGGCGTCAGGATATTTTCGCGGACGAGTATTTCGCCTAGTTTAGCTGACATTTCTTGACGGTTTCCAATGGAATCGGACGCTGACAGGTAAGAACTTGCGATGGGGCAGGCTGCTTAAGATTTCTCGGACAAGGGAGAAGCACACGACGCACGTGCGTTTTGTCTTAAGACAACGATGACAAACATCGTTGGCAAAATCATGTTACCGGACATCCCGCTTGGCTGTCAAGATGAATATGCGGCGACGCGCTTTGAGGCTCGAGGGCGCGGAAAAAGGTCTGTTTTTCAGCCATTTCCGGGGAAGGACGGGCGATTGACCGCCCGCGTCAAACTGAATACGGGAGGGTGATTGATGCGGGAAGCGTTAAACGCGAAAGGGCGACGCCCGTTTGAGCGTCGCCCTTTCGCGTTTGGCAGTTGAAACGAGTTTAGGTCTTGCGCCGTTTGGTCGTCGTGGTCGCCTTGTCTGCGGGCTTGGGCTTGAGTGCCTCGTTGAGTCCGGCCACGGCCTCTTCGGCCATCTGCTTGCGCGGGTCTGTGGCGGGAGCTTTGCTGGCAAACTGCTGGAGCATGTCGCGCCCTTCGGCCGTCTTCACGCCGGTCGGGTCGGAGGCCAGAGCGAGGCCGAGGCCGTAGATGGCGTCGAGATTGTTCGGGCTGGTGGCAAGAATCGCCTTGTAGGCGGCGATGGATTCGTCCACGCGCCCGCCGAAAAAGAGTGCGTCGCCGAGAGCCGCCTCCGCTTTGGTCTTTTTCGCGGCGTCGGTTTCGGCGGCAATGTACTCCTGAAACGCCTTGATGCCCGCCTCTGTGTCAACCTGCGCGTTCGTTTGCAGTGCGACGCGGTAAGACTCTGCGCGCTGGAACAGGTAGTCTAAATCCTCATTCTTGGCCGCGCCGGGCGTGGCGGGGGTGGCGCGATCCGCCTGCGGGGCGCGATAGGTGGTGATGGCTTTCTCGGCCGTTTCGGTGGCGAGTTTCAGGTCAGCGCGCGCGGCGTCTTTGCCCGCTTGATCTTTGGCTTTGGCGGCGGCGTTGTACCTATCGACGGCGCGCGTGCGCAGGACGATGGATTTGTTGCGATAGACGACGGCCTCGTTCGGGTCGATCCCGATGGCCTGATCGTAGAGCGCAACCGCCTCGTCATACTTCTTGGCGGTGAAGGCTTCGTTGGCGGCCTTGAAGACGACGGGCAACTTGGCGTTGCGCTCTTCGACCTTCGCGTTCTTGGCCGTGACCTCTGCCAACTCCCTTTCATACTCCTCTTGTTTCTTCTTGGCTTCTTCGGGCGTCAGCGCGGGTTCGCCGGTTTTAGCCGCGCCCGCCGCCGCCGCAGGGGTTCCGGCTGCGCCGCCCTTAGCTGCGCCGCCCTTCGCCGCGCCTCCCGCGCTCGCGGCTTTAACCTGTGCGAGCGTCAGAGCGCTGCCGTCGCCGGGGATGAGCGAGAAGTTGTTGTTCGGCTGTTGGCTGATGCGTATGTTCGCACGGTAGGTGGGCGTCGCGCCCGGCGCGCTGACGATGAGGGTGTATATGCCGACGAGGTCGAGTCCGGCGTAGACGTATTCGCCCTTCTTATCCGTTTTCGTTTTTAAGGTCTGTTTAATATCGGTGCGGTGAATCTCCACCACCGCGCCGGCGACGGGAGCTTCCGTGCCGTCGGCTTGTTTGAGCGTAACTTTGCCGGTGGCCGCGACCTGCTGTGCCGCAGCGGTAACGGCGAAGGCCGCGAGCAGCAACGTGGCGACGAAGAAGTGTGTGAATTTTGGGATACGCATGTTGGGCTTCTCCTGTAAATGATTCTACGGGGAGTTTAATTTTAAACGGGGGATTCAATCAAGTCTTCAACCGTCTTTTAAGATGCGCGGGGCATCCCGGCGGTTGTCATTTCCGCCCTGCCAATGTAAGGCCGGGCGGACGAATCAAGCGTAACGGATGGGGTCATCCACGCCCGCCTCGCGAAAGGCGCGCAGACGCAGGGTGCATGAGTCGCAACGCCCGCAGGCGCTCTCCTCCGCCTGATAGCAAGACCATGTGAGCGCGAGCGGCGCGCCGAGTTCGAGGCCGCGACGTATGATCTCGGCTTTGCGCAGGTGGATGACGGGCGTCCTGATCTCGACGCGCGTCTCGGGGCGCGTCCCGTTGTCGATGGCGCGCTGGAAGGCCGCATAAAACTCCGGCCGGCAGTCGGGATAGCCGGATGAATCCTCCTCGACCGCGCCGATGTAGATGGCATGCGCGCCGAGCACTTCCGCCCAACTTGTCGCGATGGCGAGCAGGTGCGCGTTGCGAAAGGGCACGTAGCTCGTCGGGATGGCGCGCGCTTCGGGGTCGGCCGCAGAGACCGGAATCCGCGCGTCCGTCAGAGACGACCCGCCGATGCGCGTCAGGTAGTCGAGCGAGGCGACGAGGCGGCGCGTGACGCCGTAGTGATCCGCCAGTTCATGAAAGGCGCGCTGTTCACGCGCCTCCGTCCGCTGCCCGTAGGAGACGTGCAGGAAAGCCAACTCCTCATATTCCGTCCCGGCGATGGCCGCCGTCACACACGAATCCATCCCGCCCGACACCAGGCACACGGCCAAATCGAGGGATGAGGGATGAGGGATGAGGGATGAACCAGAAGCCTCCGGCTCAAGGCTCGACTCATCGCCCTCCGTCAGCTCATCATCCAACCCGGCCAACGCTTTTTCGTCGAATCCACCCATAATTATTAGGGATGAGGGATGAGGGATGAGGGATGAATAATTTAAGAATTGAATCATTGATCCATTTCTTCATTGAATCAATGAACCGATGAATCAATGGATCAATTCTTCCTTCATCCCTCATCCCTCATCCCTTCATTTATACTCCGTGAACGTCCGCGCCCCAGATCATCTTGTGCAGTTGCATTTGCATGCGGACTTTGCCGAGGCCGCTCGATGCGATCCACTCGGCCAATGAAGGCAAGTCGGTCTGCCCCCAGACGGGCGAGACGAGGATGGCGTGCGCGCGGCTTTCGAGATCGTAGCGCGCGATCACTTCGCGTGCGTAATCCCAATCGGCGCGATCCACTACGACGAATTTGATCTCGTCGCGGTCTGCGCGCAAGGCCAGCAGGTTCGGCCAGTGGTTGCGTTCCGCTTCGCCCGACGCCGGACACTTCACGTCGAGAATGAGCTTGGCGCGCGGGTCAACCTCTTCGGTCGAGACGTAGCCGCCCGTTTCGACGAGCACCTCGAAGCCTTCGTCGCAGAGCCGTGTGATGAGCGTGAAGGCTTCGCGCTGCGCGAGCGGTTCGCCGCCCGTCACTTCGACGAGTTGGCAGTTCATCGCACGCACCTCTGCGAGCACGTCTTCGAGCGACCTGCGCTCGCCGCCCGTAAATGTGTATTCGCTGTCGCACCAGACGCAGCGCATCGGGCAGCCCGTCAGGCGCACGAACGCGCACGGCCGCCCGGCGTGAGTTGACTCGCCCTGAATGGAACGAAAAATTTCCGTGATGCGAAGCATGATAATTTAGGGATGAGGGATGAGGGATGAACAAATCATTATTCATCCGCATCTATCCGCCAACGACTCGCCATGATCCTTAATCCCGCCGCAGACTCTAGCCGACGCAGGCAAAGAGTGTCAAAATCGCTCTTTAGTAACGATATTTACCGAAAGTAACGATCATTTATCGAACGAAGGCTTTTTTCATCCCTCATCCCTCATCCCTCATCCCTGTGTTAGCATACGCGCTCGGCAGGCTGAGCATCAAATCAGGCGATGAGCCGGAAGGCGACAGCAACGGCAACCACGGAGCGACTTTTGCGCGAAGGCACGGCGCGCCTGTTGGGGCGTGCGTCGGAGGCGCGTGCGCTCGACGCGGAGGCGCTCGTGCCGCGCGTGTGCGGGGTGTTGGAGAAGTATTTGTTGCGCCACCGGCCGGAAGCGTCGGCCGCGGAGATCGGGGCTTTTCTCGACGCCTTGCGCGCCGACGACCTGTGTCTCGTCGTGGCGTGCGAGCGCGGCGACGAGAGGGCTTGGTCTGATTTGATGGAGCAGTTTCGGGCGACCGTGTTGTCGGCGGCGCGCGGCGCGTCGGCGAACGAGGATGCGGCAGAGGAGTTGGCGCAGTCCGTGTGGGCTGACCTGTATGGCCTGCGCGCGCGCGCGGACGGGAGCGTGTCGGGCAAGCTGGCTTATTATTCCGGCTGCGGTTCGCTCGGCGGTTGGCTGCGCGCCGTCGTCGGGCAACTCGCAGTTGACCGGCATCGCAAGTCTGCGCGGCTCGTGCAGACGGAAGAGGCGACGGACTTCGACCGCCTCGCACAGGAGCCGCACGAAGAGACGGATCACTTCACCGTCGCCGCCGCGCCCGACCCGGAACGCGCGCTCGCCGGACGCGAGACGGCCGCCGCGCTCGAACGCGCGCTCGCCTCTGCGCTCGCCGGACTCGACGCGGAAGATCGTCTCCTCATCAAACTCTACTATTTCGATGACCTGCGCCTGCGCGAAGCGGGCGCGGTGCTCGGCGTACACGAGGCGACGGTGAGTCGCCGCCTGACGCGCCTGCACGGGGATGTGCGAAAGCGCGTGGAAGCGTTTCTCATCGCCGAACACGGCTGGACGAAACAGGAGGCCGCGCGCACGCTCGCCGAAGCGGCGACGCATCTCGACACAGACCTCCGCCGCATGCTCGCCGGGGCGGAAACTCCCGCGACGAGCGAACGCCGCGAGGAGCTTTACGAATGAAGCAAATGGGTCAGCGCGAGCGGCGCGGCGGACGCAAGATCGGGGCGCGCGGCGCGTTCTGTCAATGGCGGGAAATCGGATCGAGTTAGACCTGAAGTTTAATGAAAGCAGAGTTCGACAAAGAGATAGATTCGTTGCTGCGCGAGAGCGCGCGGCGCGGGCGTGCCGTATCCGTTGAGCCGGGCGTGCGCGCCGGCGGCGGCGTGCCTCATGCCGCGCATCTCGACGCGGATGAGCAGAGCGCGTATGCGGAGAACGCGCTGCCCGCGGCGGCGCGCGCGCACTATGCCGCGCATCTCGCGGACTGTGACGACTGTCGCCGCAGCGTGACCGGGCTCGCCCTTGCCGCTGGCATACCGGCGCAGTTGGAGCCGCGCGAGACGGCAACGGCGCAGGCAGTTGCAACAAACATCACTTGGCGCGAACGCCTCGGCGCGCTGTTTGCGCCGCGCGCGTGGCGTTACGCCGTGCCTGCGCTGGCGTTGCTGCTCATCAGCGCGGTCGCGTTCATCATGTTGACGCGCAAACCGCGCGAGGACGCATCCATCGCACAACACAACACAACGGAGACGCAGAGAGCGAAGGCGACTCAGCCGGAGGCGCATCACGCGCCACAGAATGGCAACGTCGCTGACGCTACTCCCGCAGTAGTTCCCGGCGTCGAGGGCGTGATGAGCGCTCCCGAAGCGAATGCCTCCGCGCCGAACCAGAACGTGCCTGCGTCGAAAGAAGAGATCGCCGCGAATAGTTCGCGCACGGACGTTGCGCAGCCGTCGTTGGGCGCGGCCGCGAGCGATGCAGCCGCGCCTCCTCCGCCCGCGCCTGCATCCGGCGGCGGTGCTGGGGCGCGCTCCGTCTCAGAGTTGCCGACGCCCGCGCCCGTCATGAGCGACGCGGTGACGATCACGTCAGACCGCGAGGCGAAAGCCAGAAGCGGGGAAGCGGCGGAGTTGGCGCGGATCGAACAGAAACGAGGCAACGTTGAAAACCGCCAGTATGAAAACCGCCAGCGCGAGCAGATAAGCGGCCCGCGTCGCAACAGCAACAACGAACAGGCGCGAAACACGCGCGCCGACGATGCCCCCGTCCACGCCGACAAACAGGACGGCAACTACGCGATCATGGCACCCACACCTACACCGCCGCCACCACCCGCCGCCACGAGCGCCATGAAGAGCGCGCGCCGGCGCGAGGCGGATCGCAGCAAGGATGAGAGCCGCCCGGCGGAAGATTCCGAGAGGGTCTCGACCGAGGGCGCGAAGCTGTCCACTGCGACGCGCAGCATCGCCGGGAGAAAATTCCGGCGTGACGGCGATGCGTGGATCGATACGGCCTACAAAGCGGGGCAGTCCTACACGGTCGTCAGGCGCAACTCCGAACAGTTCCGCGCGCTCGTCGCCGACGAGCCGGAACTGCGCCGCATCGCCGGCGCGCTCGGCGGCGACATCACCGTCGTCTGGAAAGGTCGCGCCTACCGCATCAAATAAGTGAATCGTGAATCGTAAATCGTGAATAGATTCAAAAGCCGTGAATCGTAAATCGTGAATAGCAGAAACCGGTTTTCTCTATTCACGATTTACGATTCACGATTTACGGTTTACTATCCTCCCGCCGTTCACAACCACGCATGGAGGTCTTCCATGATCTTCCGCAGTCCTTATCCAGAGATCGAGCTTCCAGACATGCCGCTGACGCCCTTCGTGCTGGCGCGTGCGCGCGAGCGCGGCGACAAGCCCGCGTTGATCGACGCAGTGAGCGGGCGCGTCATCACCTACAGGCAACTTGACGAAGGGGTACGGCGCGTCGCCGCCGGACTCAGCGCACGAGGGTTTAGCAAAGGCGACGTGTTCGCCATCTACAGCCCGAACATCCCGGAGTATGCCATCGCCTTCCACGCCGTCTCGCTCATCGGCGGAACGCTGACGACGCTCAACCCGCTCTACACCGCCGAGGAGGCCGCGCACCAACTCAGCGACGCGCGCGCGAAATACCTGCTCACCACGCCTTCGCTTTTCGACAAGGCGCGGGAGGCCGCGGCGCACGCGGGCGTCGAAGAAATTTTCGTCTTCGGCGAGTGCGACGGCGCGACGCCGTTCGCCGCGCTCTATGCAGATGATGGGGCAGATGATGTTGCAGATGTGAGAGCGGACGACGGGGCAGATGAGGCGACGGGCGACGTGCGGGAATGGCCGCAAGTCGAAATTGATCCGAGTGAGGATGTGGTCGTGCTCCCGTATTCGAGCGGTACTACGGGGCTGCCGAAGGGCGTCATGCTCACGCACCACAATCTGATCGCGAACACGCTGCAAGTGCAGGCGTGCGAGTTGATCGACGAGTCGGACATGCTCGTCTGCGTGCTGCCGCTGTTTCACATCTACGGGATGGTCGTCATCATGAACGTCGGCCTCTATGAAGGCGCGCAGATCGTCGTCATGCCGCGCTTCGATCTCGAAACGTTCCTCCGCATCTTGCAGGACTACGGCGTGACGCTGGCACACGTCGTGCCGCCGATCATGCTCGCGCTCGCGAAGCACCCGAGCGTGGACAACTACGATCTCTCGAAACTGAGGACGCTCTTTTCCGGCGCGGCTCCCCTCGGTGAACAACTCGCGCAGGCGTGCCGCGAACGGCTCGGCTGCGACATCCGGCAGGGCTACGGCATGACCGAGACCAGCCCGGCCATTCACCTCACGCCGGCGCGTCTCGATTCGTCGAAGTACGGCTCCATCGGGCAGTGCGTGCCGAGCACGGAATGCAAGATCGTGGACGTGGCGACGGGCGAGCCTTTAGGGTACGGGCAAGAGGGCGAGATTTGCATGCGCGGGCCGCAGATGATGAAGGGCTACCTCAACCGCCCCGAAGCCACCGCCGCAACGATTGACAGAGACGGCTGGCTGCACACCGGCGACATCGGCTACTGCGACGAGAGCGGCCATTTCTTCATCGTGGATCGCTTGAAGGAGTTGATCAAATATAAAGGCATGCAGGTCGCCCCGGCGGAACTCGAAGCCCTGCTCTTGACGCACCCGTCGGTCGCAGACGCGGCGGTCGTGCCCGTCGCCGATGCGGAGGCGGGCGAACTGCCGAAAGCGTTCGTCGTGCGCAGGGCGGACGCGGAAGGCGTCGGCGCGGAAGAGTTGATGGCCTTCGTCGCCGAGCGCGTCGCGCCCTACAAAAAGATTCGCCGTCTGGAATTCATCGAGCAGATTCCGAAGTCCGCGTCCGGCAAAGTCCTGCGCCGCCTGCTCGTCGAGCGCGAGCGCGCGAAATGAATCTCAAAGAGCGCGAACGCGCGAAATGAATCTCAAAGACACAGCACAAACGTACCGGGGGACAAACCATCTCATGTCGAACAACTCAAACCGCGCGCGCCGCGCCTGCGCCGCGATCAATGCCGCAATTCTTCTCGTCACGGCCTTTGCCCTCTCGCCCGTCGCCGACGCGCAGCGCAGAGGCGATGCGCGCCGCCCGAACGCAGACGCTTCTTCCGCCGCGCCGCGCCGCGACCCGGATGTCGCGCGCATGCTCAACGAAATTGATCCGCGCAACATCGAACGCACGATCAGAAAGCTCGTCTCCTTCGGCACGCGCAACACGCTCTCGGCGCAGGACAACCCGGCGCGCGGCATCGGCGCGGCGCGCGACTGGCTCAAGAGCGAGTTTGACCGGATCGCACGCGATGCGGGCGGGCGACTTAAAGTAGAGTTGCAGTCTTACACGCAGGAAGCGAACCCGCCGCCGCGCGGCCGCATCCCGCAAGCCACCGTCATCACGAACGTCGTGGCGACGCTTCACGGCGCGCAAGACTCTTCCGCCGCGCGCATGTACGTGGTGAGCGGCCACTACGATTCGATGTGTACCAGCCCCATCGACGCCACCTGCGACGCGCCGGGCGCGAACGACGACGCATCGGGCGTCGCGGCCGTTGTCGAGATGGCGCGCGTGATGTCGCGTCGAGAGTTCGACGCGACCATAGTGTTCATGGCCGTCGCGGGTGAAGAACAGGGTTTGCTCGGCGCGACCTATTACGCGGAGCAGGCGAAGCGGAACGGTCTGAACATCGAGGCCATGTTCACGAACGACATTGTCGGCAACACGCTCGGCGGCAACAGCGTGCGCGACCGCAACTCGGTGCGCGTCTTCTCCGAAGGCGTGCCCTCGAACGAGACTGCGGAAGAGGCCAACGCGCGGCGCGGCACCGGCGGCGAAAACGATTCCGCTTCACGCCAACTCGCGCGCTTCATCAAAGAAACGAGCGCAACTTATCTGCCCGCCTTCGACGTGCGGTTGATCTATCGCCGCGACCGTTACCTGCGCGGCGGCGACCACATCCCTTTCCTCGAACGCGGCTTCGCGGCCGTGCGCTTCACCGAGCCGAACGAGGAATACAAGCACCAGCACCAAAACGTCCGCACCGAAGGGGGCGTTGTTTACGGCGACCTCCCGGAGTTCGTAGACTTCGGCTACATCGCGCAGGTGGCGCGCGTCAACGCCGCCGCGCTCGCCACGCTCGCACGCGCCCCCGCGCGCCCGAAAGGCGTCGGCCTGCTCACGCGCCGCCTGACCAACGACACAGACCTCCAATGGACGGCCAACTCGGAAGCCGACCTCGCCGGCTACGAGATCGTCTGGCGCGAAACGTCCTCGCCCGTCTGGACGCACGCGCGCGCCGTGGGCAACGTCACGACTTACACGGTGGAGGGGATGTCCAAAGACAACTACTTCTTCGGCGTGCGCGCCGTGGACAGGCAGGGCAATCGCAGCCCGGCCAGCGCCCCCCGCCCTGTGCGATAAGATTAAGGGATGAGGGCAGCAGGGTGAGGGATGAATGAAGAAAAGTGAATCGTGAATCGTAAATAGATTCAATCCGGTTTTCTCTATTCACGATTTACCATTCACCATTTACGGCTTTTCTTCATCCCTCATCCCTCTGCCATCATTCTTGTTCCGGCGTTGGTGAATGCTTCCCATCTCTACACTTTATTCAACCTTTTATCCCGGCCGGGCGCAGGGTTGCAAAAACTTTCTGCCCACACAAGATATTGAGGTCATAACGATCTTATCGCGACAAGTAATTGTGGCTAAAATATTTTTTGCAATACTACCGGCGAGAGTGCCTCAATTCAGCTGGCCGTCAGGGAACAAGGGCCACAGTTGACGTAGTATTTGACAGGACGAATTTGACCGACCGTGAGCTCAAGTTGAAGCTGATAGGTCTGATTGCCCTGGTTCATAGCCTGTCCGATCCAGTAGCTCCCGGCAGGCTCGGAGCCGAGAGGGGGTAGCGGCTCGGGGTATCCAGATGAGCCGAACACGTTTCCCTGCAAGATGGCGAAGCCGGTGATGATGACCTGATCGCCCAGGTCGGGATTGATCGGCACGACGTTAAATCCGATCAAGCTACCGAGCATGACATGGGTGTTCAAATCCAGCGTGCCCTCGCCGGTGCTGCCGGCACTGAGCTGGTTATCCATCATGTAAATGCCCTGCGTGATACTTTTGCCCGCTTGCCCGCCGACATACGCTGTATCGACGGCAATCGTGATCGCTGTCTGCGGCGCGCTCAGGCGTGCAGCACGAACGACAAAGGCTGTGGCATCGGTCATGGCTCGCCGTTCTACTTTTCTTCGGATTGGTTTCTCGACATCATTGTTTCGCAAGGTTCATTCAGCACAATCCAAAACTCCTTCGCGTTGATTTCGAGGCAACGCGAAGGAATTTGATCATAGGTCATTGCGCTCATCGCTCGGCACTGACGCTTGTTGGAGATGGACGAGCCGGGTCACGAGGCCGCGATGAAAGGATCCCAGTTGACGTAATAGGTGGCAGGACGCAGCCCACCAGTCGTCACCTTAATCTGAATCTGATAGGTTTGCCTGGGTCCCTCGCTTGTGGCCTGTCCGATCCAATAGCTGCCGGCGGGCTGCGAACCGAAGGAGGGTTCCGCCTCCGGGTAACCTTGCGAGCCCCAGATGGAGCCTTGTGAGACGGTAAAGCCGCTAATGATGACTTGATCGCCTGTGTTGGGGTTCATCGGCACGACATTGAATCCGATCAATGATTCGTCCGCGGTTTGGGTAAACAATTCCAGCGTGCCCTCGCCGGTGCTGCCGGCATTGAGCTGGTTGTCGAACATGTAAATGCCCTGCGAGATATTTTGGCCCTGTTGGGAGGCGACGTACTCGGTATCAACGGCGATTGTGATCGCTGTCTGAGGGTTCAACTTGGCGCGCACCGGCCCGGATACGATGGCCTCGGCAGGCGCGGATATTGTGGCTTGACTCATGTTTCACCTTTTTCTTTCTCTGGTTGGCGTAACTTTCAGTTCACAGAGCCTTCGGAAGAGGCTCACTTCCGACGTGTTTAGTAGACGACCAAACTCGGCGAGACGGTCGCGGTAATACCGGAACTTCCGGGTATCTCCGCGTTTAAAGTCACCTGATAGGGCGACGATCCAACGGCCTGCACCTGTCCGGTAAAAGTATTGTCGTTCACACTTTCCGGCTGGCCGCTCGCTCCGAATACCGGCGCGTTTGACATTGACGCAATGCTGAGAGTGGTAGTCGAATTGGGATCGATGTTGAAGACCTGCCAGCAGATGTTGCTGTGGTTCGTGACGTTCGTTGAGAGGTTCGTCGTTCCCTCGTTGGTGCTGCCGTGGTTGTTGGCATCGTTGACTTTGTTGTCAACGAGATAGATTCCCCGCTCCGAGCCGTTCTGGAGCGCGTTCGTGTCAACCCAGAGTTGGACGAACACTGTACAGTTGCTAATCGGGATATGGGACATGGTTTTCTCCTTACTATGCTGTCGTTTAACTTCGTCAGGACTTTC
>DASVPS010000384.1:0-36193 GCA_036389555.1 Pyrinomonadaceae bacterium | reverse complement strand
CACGCGCGCCAGCCGCCGGCCAGGGAGTGGACGTTGGTGTAGCCCATGCGCCGGAGGCTGTCGCAGGCGAGGGCGGAGCGGTAGCCGCCGCCGCAGTAGAGTATGAGTTCGGTCTGTTTGTCGGGGATGGCTTGTTCGATGTCGCGTTCGATGATGCCGCGCCCCATGTGTGTGGCGGGGGCGGCGTGGCCGGCTTGCCATTCGTGATCTTCGCGCACGTCTATGAGGCGTGCGTGGGGGTTGGCGTCGAGGCGTCTGCGCGTTTGCTCCACGTCGAGTTCGCGTATGCGGGTTTTGGCGTCCCGGACGAGTTGAAGGAAGCCTGCGGAGTGTTGCATGTGTTGTTCTGGTTTCTCCCGTCGCTGGATGAAAAAGACTGTAGGCATTATAATCTTCATTTGCGAGAGCAACCCACCAAATTAAGTATCTATTTCGGAGCGCGTGCGCGCGTGAAAGAGGCAGTTTGCGCGTGCGCGCCGTCTCTGACGAGGAGAGGACTAAGGTCTTGGCGACAGAACAATTCGACGTGACGATTATCGGCGCAGGCCCCGGCGGTTACGTGGCCGCGATCAGGGGCGCGCAACTGGGCTTGAAAGTTGCCATCGTGGAGAAGGACAAGCGGCTGGGCGGCACCTGCGGTCTGCGCGGATGCATCCCTACGAAGGCTCTGTTGATGTCGGCGCACAACTACGAACTCGCGCAGCACCTCTCAGACCACGGCGTAGAGGTCTCGGAAGTGAAACTCGCCTTCGACGCCGTGCAGAAGCGCAAGGACAAGATCGTCAACAAGAACGCGGCGGGCGTCTCCTACCTGATGAAGAAGAACAAGGTGACGGTCTTCAACGGGACGGGCAAACTCGCGCTCCCCGGCAAGGTCGAGGTGACGACTGCTGACGGCCAGAAGCAGACCATCGAGACGAAGAACATCATCATCGCCACGGGTTCGGTCGTGCGCCCGATTCCGGGCTTCGACACGGACGGCGAGCGCGTCGTCAACAGCGATCACATACTGGAACTCAAGACCGTGCCGAAGTCTCTGATCGTGATGGGCGCGGGCGCGGTCGGCGTGGAGTTTGCGAGCGTCTATTCGCGCTTCGGGACGGAGACGACCATCGTCGAACTGATGCCGCACCTGCTGCCGCTCGAAGACGAGGAAGTGTCTGTCGAATTGGAGAAGTCGTTTCGCAAGCGCGGCATCAAGCAGCAACTCGGCACGCGCCTCGAACGGATGGAGAAGACGGACGCTGGGATAGTCGTCGTGGGCAAGGACGCGAAGGGCGCGGAAGTGCGGCTCGAAGCGGAGATGTTCCTCGTCGCCGTCGGGCGCATGCCGTACCTCGAAGGGCTGGGACTCGAAGGCACGAAGATCAAAGTCGAACGCGGCAACGTGCAGGTGGACGAGTTCTGCCGCACGGGCGAGCCGAACGTGTTCGCCATCGGCGACGTGATCCCGACGCCGTGGCTGGCGCACCTCGCGTCGAAAGAGGGCATCCTCGTCGTAGAGCAGATCGCGGGGCAGCGGCCGCAGCCGATCAACATGCGCCACGTCCCTTCGTGTACTTACTGCGACCCGGAAGTGGCCTCCGTCGGTTTGACGGAAGCGGCGGCGAAGAAGGAAGGCTACGACGTGCGCGTGGCGAAGTTCCCGTTCTCGGCCTCCGGCAAGGCGCGCATACTCGGAGAGGAAGAGGGCTTCATCAAGATCGTCAGCGAGACGAAATACGACGAACTCCTCGGCGTACACATCATCGGCGCGCACGCAACGGAACTGATCGCAGAGGCCGGCGTCGCGCTCCAACTCGAATCCACGGCCGAAGAACTAGGCCGCACCATCTTCGCGCACCCCACCATCTCCGAAGCCATGATGGAGGCCGCCGAAGGCATTCACGGATTGACGATACACATTTAAGAATGTGACAGGTGACAGGTGACGGGTGACAAGATAAATCAAAACGGTTTTTACTTGTCACCTGTCACCTGTCACCTGTCACTCGCGAAGCGATTATGAAGACAGAGACAAAGCGCAAAGGCGCGGCAAAGCAGGGCGCGTCGAAGGCTAAGAAGGACGCGGCGGGCGATGGCAGCGTGGGTGGCGGCAACGCCGACGCCGGAGCGGCGGCGGCCGTCGTGGCGGACGAGGAGTTGATCTGCACGACGGAGACGACGCTCGGCGCGGAGCAGTTGTTGGAGTTGTACCGCTACCTGTTGATGACGCGGCTCGTAGAGGAGCGGCTGGTGAATTTGTACCGGCAGACGAAAATCGTCGGCGGCGTGTTCCGTTCGCTGGGGCAGGAGGCGACGGCCGTCGGGACGTGTTACGCGCTGGAGCCGCGAGACTTCATCGCGCCCCTGATTCGCGACCTCGGCGCGGTGCTGGTGAAGGGCATCCGCCCGCGCGAGATTTTCGCGCAGTACATGGCGAAGGCTTGGGGGCCGAGCGAGGGGCGCGACCTCAACATCCATTTCGGCAACATGGAGAAGGGTTTCATCGGCCCCATCTCGCACCTCGGCGACATGATCCCTGTGATGACCGGCATCGCCCTCGGCGCGCGCATGCAGGGCAAAGACATCGTAGCGCTGGCCTACATCGGCGACGGCGGCATGAGCACGGGCGCATTCCACGAAGGGTTGAACTTCGCCGCCGTGCAGCGTCTGCCCATTATCATCATCGCCGAACATAACTGGTATGCCTATTCGACACCGACGCGCCTGCAAACGGCCGTCGAGAACCTCGCCGACAAGGCCGCCGGTTACGGCATCCCCGGCCACATCGTTGACGGCAACGACATCATCGCCTGTTACGAAGTGACGAAGCGCGCGGCCGACTATGCGCGCGCGGGCGGCGGCGCTGTCCTCATCGAGGCGAAGACCTACCGGCGCAAAGGACACGCGGAGCACGACGACCAGCGTTACATCGCGCCCGCGGAACTCGAAATGTGGGAGAAGCGCGACCCCGTGGATCGCTTCACGCGCCACCTGTTGACGCAAGGTGTCGCGACGCAGGCGCAACTCGACGAGATCGTCGCGGGCGTGCAGCGCGAGATCGACGAAGACGTGGCGTGGGCGGAAGAGTCGCCGATGCCCGACGCGGAGAAGGCCGCTTACGGCGTCTTCGACAACACGATTGTCCCGCCCGCGTTTCGCCCGAAAGTTTTTGGAGGCAACTGAGAGGTGAGGGCTATGAAGGTCGCAACCTTTCTGCTTCTGCTCGCGGCGGTGTTGCCGGCCGCCGGGGCGGCGGCCGGCGGGCGCGGGCAGGTAGAGAAAGAGAACCGCGTGCAACTGGCGGACGGGCGGGTCAGCTTCGTGCCGCCCGCCGGGTTCAAGCCGATGTCTAAAGAGGACATCGCCTTCAAGTTCGGACGTAACGGCGCGGCCTACGCGCCCGACATCGTTTACAGCAACGAACGGCAGAACGTCTCGGTCGCGATCAAGCTCGCTCCGGCGCGCGTCGAGCCGGGGCAACTGGACGATTTCCAGAAGGCGATGGAGGCGGCGCTCGAACAGAGCATCCCGCGCCTCGAATGGTTGTTGCGCGAGCAGGTCACGGTGAAGGGCATCAGGTGGGTTCGCCTGTCGTCGAAAGGCGCGGCGGTGGACACAGAAGTTTACAGCGATATGTACCTGACGCCGTTCGGCGACAAGGTGCTGATGTTCAACTTCAACTCGACCGCCGCCGAGTACGAGCGGCACAGGGAAGCGTTAAAAAAGAGCGCGGAGACGATCAGCGTCAAGCCTTGAGACGGGCGCGGGCAGCGATAATTTTTCGGAGACGGCAGGCGAGCCGACATCACAACACATGTCAACCGCAGTTAAAAAAGAGCACAAATCGAACCGCCCGGCGCGCGGCGGCGTGGCGACCTTTGTCGAGGCCATCCGGCAGGGCATCTGGGAAGAGATGGAGCGCGACCCGACGGTGTTCGTCATCGGCGAGGACGTGGGAGCCTACGGCGGCGCGTTCAAGGTGACGGACGGCCTGCTCGAAGAGTTCGGCGAGGGGCGCGTCATCGACACGCCGATCTCGGAGGCGGCGATTGTGGGCGCGGCGTGCGGCGCGGCGCTGATGGGCATGCGACCCGTCGCGGAGTTTCAGTTCATAGACTTCATCTCGCCGGGCTTCGACATGTTGACGAACTATGCTGCGAAGTGTCGCTATCGTTGGGGCGCTGGCCTCCCGACGGTGTTTCGCGGCCCGTGCGGCGCGGGCGTCCATTCGGGGCCTTTCCATTCGGTTAACGCAGAGGCGTTCTTCCTGAACACGGCGGGCTTGAAGATCGTCGAGCCTTCGACCGCCTACGACGCGAAGGGTTTGATCAAAGCGGCGATCCGCGACCCCGACCCGGTGCTCTACTTCGAGCACAAGAAACTCTATCGCCTGCCGCGCCTGCGCGAAGAGTTGCCGGAGGATGACTACATCGTCGAGATCGGCAAAGCGCGCACGGCGCGCGCGGGGCGCGACCTCTCGATCATCACCTTCGGCGCGCAGGTGTTGAATGCGCTCGATGCGGCCACGGAGTTGGAGCGCGAAGGGTTGGACGTTGAGGTGATAGACCTGCGCACACTCGCGCCGATGGACAAAGAGGCCATCCTCGCGTCGGTGAAGAAGACGAACAAGGTTTTGATTCTGCACGAGGCGGCGCGCACGGGCGGCATCGGCGGCGAGATCGCGGCGACGATTGCCGAAGAGGCTTTCGAATGGCTGGACGCGCCCGTCGTGCGCGTCGCGGCGATTGACACGCCCGTGCCTTATTCGCCGCCGCTCGAAGAGTATCACCTGCCACAGATCAAAGACGTGTTGGAGGCGGCGCGCAAACTGGCCGCTTACTAGGATTGTGAGCAGTGAGCCGTAAGCAGTAAGCAGTTTTCTGGTTTTCACTGCTCACTGCTCACTGCTTACCGCTCACTTGCTACTGAAAGGAACGACGGTCATGCCCAAGTATGTTATCGAGCGGGAAGTGCCGGATGCGGGCAAGTTGTCCGGGGAAGGATTGCAGGCGCTCTCACAGAAATCCTGCGCCGTTTTGAACAACATGGGGCCGCAGATTCAGTGGGTGCAGAGTTACGTCACGGACGACAAAATCTATTGCGTCTACATCGCGCCGAACGAGGAAGCCGTGCGCGAGCACGCGGCGCAGGGCGGATTTCCGGCGAACCGCATTTCCGAGATCAGGACGGTGATTGATCCGACGACGGCGGAAGACAGGTAAATGGTAAATAGTGAATGGTAAATGGTGAAGAGAAGAAAGCAGTTTCCATTCGACCATTTACCATTTACCATTTACCGCTTTTCATCAGGGAGAAGATATGAGCACAGAAGTTGTGATGCCGCAGATGGGCGAGTCCATCGCGGAGGGGACGATCACCCGTTGGATGAAACAGGTGGGCGAGCGCGTCGAACGCGACGAGCCGCTGTTCGAGATTTCGACCGACAAGGTTGATGCGGAGATTCCCAGCCCCGCCGCCGGGACGCTCAGCGAGATCAAGTTCAAAGAGGGCGAGACGGTCGAAGTGAACAAGGTGGTCGCGATCATCAGCGCAGAGGGCGAGACAGCGGCCGCGGCCGCCGCACCCGCCGCGAGCGCGCCCGCCGCGCAGGCAGCCGTCGCCTCCGATGCGCCGCCCGCTCTCGCCGCACCGCCGCCCGCCGCACCGGCAACACAAGCGGCCGCACCGGCAGCGTCGCCGCAGACCGCGGCCGCAACGTCTCAGACGCCGCAGACCGCAGAGGTCGCGGGCAGGAGCTACGACGACCAGCGTCCGGGCGCGAACTCCGAAGGGCAGTCGCTCGCGTCCGCGGCAGGCGCGGGTGGAAACGGCGAGGCGCAGGCGGTTGACGCCGAGACGGGAGCGAACGGCGGCGCGCAGTCGGTCGAAGATTTGCGCCGCACGAAGTCCAGCCCGCTCGTGCGCAACATCGCCCGCGAACACAACATAGACATCACGCAACTCGAAGGCACGGGGATGAGCGGCCGCGTGACGAAGAACGACATCCTCAGCTTCATCGAGTCGGGCGCGACCGCCGCCGCGCCGCAAACGCAGCAGCAACCCGCCGCCCGCGCGCCCGAGCAGCAGCCTGCCGTGCAGACGCCGCCTGCGCATGAAGCCCCGCGCGTTCAGCCCGGCGTGGGCGACCGCGTCGAGCCGATGACCTTGATGCGCAAGAAGATCGCCGAGCACATGATCATGTCGCAGAACACGTCGGCGCACGTCGCCACCGTCTATGAGATCGACATGACGCGCATCGCCAAACTGCGCGACCAGCACAAGTCCGAGTTCCTCGCGCGCACGGGCACGAAGTTGACCTACATGCCGTTCATCTTCCAGGCCATCACGAACGCGCTGCGCAAGTTCCCCATCTTCAATTCGCAGGTCTCGGGCGATCAGATCATCTACAAGCAGGACATCAACCTCGGCATGGCCGTCGCGCTCGACTGGGGCTTGATCGTCCCCGTCATCAAACGCGCCGACGACCTCTCCATCTCCGGCCTCGCACGCGCCGCGAACGATCTGGCAGACCGCGCGCGCAATAAACAACTCAAGCCCGACGAGGTGGCCGGCGGCACGTTCACCGTCACCAACCCAGGCGTCTTCGGCGGACTCTTCGGCACGCCCATCATCAACCAGCCGCAGGTCGCCATCCTCGGCATCGGCACGATTGAAAAACGCGCGAAGGTGATGACCACGCCCGAAGGCGACGACTTCATCGCCATCCGCCACATGGCCTACTTTGCGCTTTCCTTCGACCACCGCATCATCGACGGCGCGGACGCCGAACGCTTCCTAGCCTACGTCAAACAACTGCTTGAAGCCGGACAGTTCACCGTCTAGCTTTGAAAACACAATAGGTGGCCGCGACCCCCGCGCGGCCACCGGCGCGCGGCGCGAACGACCACAGCGCCGCACACACTTCTCAACTTTCCCCACCTCTCCCCGCAGACTCCCTGCGATGCGGACTCTCTCCGTCCGCAAGACCCTTTCCGCTCCACAGGTGCGGCACTCGATTCTCTCTCCATAGTCGGGCGGCCGGACTTGCGGAGCGGCCTTTGTCAGAGCGCAAAAAGGTGTTGTACATCGTTTATGTATTTTGTTATTATTCGTATTCCACAAGTTCCCCCAAACTTGGCTAGCCGCGTTAACAGTGCCTCGCTCTTGGCCGTGCAAGGTTCTAAACTGTTGATAATAATCCGGTAATTCTTCTAAAGGATATAATGTGATGAGAAAAACAGCCCCTGCCGCGTGCCTTGCTGTGTTGCTCGCGCTCTCCTTCTGCGCAGGCGTGTTTGTAGATGTTCGCACCCATGCCCAATCAAATTTAGACCTGAAATCAAAGAATAAGGTCTCTTCCGAGTTGATACGGAAGACGGAAACGGGGCATGGCGGCGACCGCGTCAGAGTCATTATTCAGCCGAACGGCACCTGGAGCGATGAACTGAACTATGCCGCCCTGTTACATGGGGCGGCCAATGTACGCCAGTTCCAGAACTTTAATTTTCGCGTCCTAGACCTGCCTGCCGCCGCTGCTGCCGCCCTGGCCGGACGCAGCGATGTCGCTTTTGTCTCGCTCAATTACGAGGTGAGAACGCTCGGACACGTCTCTCTCACGACGGGCGCTGACGCCGTGCGCAATACCAGCGGCACGACCACCAGTGGTCTGGACGGCACAGGCATCGGCATCGCCGTCTTTGATTCCGGGGTAGACACGACGCACAAGGCGTTTCTGGATAAAAGTAACAGCCTGCGCGTCGTCGCCGGTCAGGATTTCACCGGCGAGAATCGCACGGACGACCCCTACGGCCACGGCACGCACGTCTCGTCCATCCTCGCAGGGAACGGCCGCATCGCGAACGCCACCTACACGGGCATCGCGCCGAACGCCAACCTTATCAATCTGCGCGTGTTGAACTCGCAGGGCGTCGGCTCGGCCGCGCAGTTGCTCAGAGCCATCGACTGGGTGATGACGAATCGGGTGCGATTCAATATCCGCGTCGTCAACATGAGCCTGGGTATGCCCGCCATTGATTCATATAAAAATGATCCCGTGTGCAGGGCTGTGCGGGCGCTAGTTGACGCGGGCGTGGTGGTGGTGGCCGCCGCCGGCAACAACGGTAAGGACAAAGATGGAAATAAGCTTTACGGGAGAATCCACTCGCCGGGTAACGAGCCTTCGGCGCTGACCGTCGGCGCGTCGAACACCTTCGGGACAGACTCTCGCGGTGACGACGCGGTGGCGACCTATAGCTCGCGCGGCCCGACTCGCAGTTATTCGACCGATGCAAACGGCGTCAAGCATTACGACAATTTGATCAAGCCAGACCTCGTCGCTCCCGGCAACAAGCTGGTTAATGCACAGGCCGTCAATAACAGTCTGATCATGCATCACCCCTCTCTGGATGCGGGCGTCAGCCCGGTTGACAACCGCAAGCAGATGTACCTGAACGGCACCTCGATGGCGACGCCGGTTGCCGCAGGGGCTGCCGCGCTCATGCTTCAGGCCAACCCGCACTTGACCCCGAACATGGTCAAAGCCCTGTTGATGTATACGGCGCAGCCGCTCGCAGGCTTCAACATGCTGGAACAGGGGACGGGCGAGATTAATATTGAAGGCGCGGTGCGGCTCGCCAAATCAGTGCGCACCGATCTCTCTCAGAGCACCCCGCTCGGCGCTCCCTTTTTGACGACGAGCACGCCGCCTGCGAGTCAAACGACGCTCGCCGGCTACACCTTCCCGTGGGCGCAGGGAATTATTCTCAATCAAACCTACGTCACGGGTTCTAACCTGATCCTTCTGTATCAAAAGATTTATGGCACGGGCGTACTGCTCGCCGACGGCGTGATCACAGGCGACGGCGTGATCACGGGCGACACGACTATGCTGACGAGTGGCGTGATTACCGGCGATAACATCCTGGTCAGCAACGGCGTGATTACGGGCGACGGCACGCCCTTCCTCGGAGTCAACCTGCTGCTCGGCGACGGGACGCTGCTGAACGATGGCTACCTTCTGGGCGACGGCGTGATCACGGGCGACGGGGTGATTACGGGCGACGGGGTCATCACTGGCGACCTCTATCTACAGGCACAATCGGCGACCGTCAGCGGCGACCAGACCTCTTCGATGCCGGTTGCGGTTGATGACGGAACAGATTGTCTGGATTACTAATTACTCTATTGAGAGCGGGGCGGGTACAATGATGAAATCATCAATGCTGGCGGGCGAACTGACGGAGCCCTGGCCTGGCGCAACGGCGGCGGCGGCAGTCGCGGCGGCAGCACAACCCCAAACCAGTGCAAGCAGGTTAAAGCTTATGGATAAGCAGCAGTTCACCCGACCCTTCATGTGGTTGATCGTTGCGACCGGTTCGGCGGCCATTCTGTTTTCGGCCTATCAACTGCCGCTGGCGCGACTCGACGTGAAGTTCCTGCTGCTCGCCCTGATGGTTGTGATCTGCTCGCGCATCGCCGTTCCGATCCCGCGCGTCAGCGGACGCATTACAGTTTCCGATACGCTCATCTTCCTGACGATGCTGCTCTACGGAGGAGAAGCGGCTATCCTGCTAGCCGCCATCGAGGGGCTGTGTTCCAGCATCTGGATCAGCAAGAAGACGATCACCATCATCTTCAACTCGGCCGTTCTGGCCTGCTCGACTTTTGTGACCGTCTGGGTCTTGCGTCTCTGCTTCGGCGAGATCGTGCGTATCACCGACAGCGGTTACACGGCAAACTTTCTGGTCGCGATGTGCGTCATGGCGCTGATTCAGTACGTCACCAATTCGGGACTGATCGCCATCGAGAAGTCGTGCAAGCTGAATCAATCTTTCTGGCAGACGTGGAGCACCTATTACCTCTGGACTTCCGTCACCTTTTTCGCGGGCGCATCGCTGGCCGGAATCACCGCCCATCTGATTTACGCCTTCGGCTTCTACGCCGTCCTCGCCACCGTCCCGATCATCGCCATCATTTTTTTGACTTACCAGACTTACCTGAAAAACATAGAAGTCGCCGCCGCGCATGCCGAGCAGGCGGAGCGCCACGTCGGCGAGTTGTCGCTCTACATTAACGAACTTAAGCGCAGCGAAGAGGAGCGCGAGCAGATTTTGCTGCGCGAACAGGCCGCGCGTTCCGAGGCCGAGGCGGCTAATCGCATCAAGGATCAATTTCTGGCGACGCTCTCGCACGAATTGCGCACGCCGCTCACAGCCATCATCGGCTGGGCTGGATTGCTGCGCTCGAAAGATTTCGACCCGGAGCTTCAATCGCAGGCGCTCGAAACGGTAGAGCGCAACGCCAGAACTCAAGCCCAGTTGATAGACGACCTGCTGGACGTTTCAAGAATTGTCTCAGGCAAACTTCTCCTCGACGTCACAGAGGTCGAACTCGATAAGGTGGTCACGAACGCCATCAATGTGGTGCGACCCGCGGCCGACGCTAAAGGGATCAGCATCACTTATGAAAAAGAACCGAAAAGGAATTTTATTAAGGGAGATGCGGCGCGCCTCCAGCAGATCGTCTGGAATCTACTGTCGAATGCAGTGAAGTTCACGCCCGAAGGCGGCTCCGTCAGGATTTGCCTCGAACGCGCCGGCTCGCACATAAAGTTATCGATCAGCGATACGGGAAAGGGCATCGCCGCGGACTTTCTCCCGCACGTCTTCGACCGTTTTCGACAGGCCGACAGCAAGACGACACGCAACTACGGAGGTCTCGGCCTCGGCCTGGCAATCGTCCGTCATCTGGTCGAACTGCACGGGGGAACAGTGAGTGCGGAGAGTCACGGCGAGGGGCAGGGCGCGACCTTCTCGACCATTTTCCCGCTCCTCGCGGTCAGCATGGAAGCTCAAAACGCAGAGCCGACAGACAGCAGAGATGCCAAAGCCTTGAACAGCCGCTCCGAGCTTGAGGGCTTAAGGGTGCTGGTTGTCGATGATGAACCGGACACGCGACAGGTGATCAGCGCCGTGATCTCGAAATCGGGCGCGGAGGTGAAAACCTGCGCTTCCGTGCTCGAAGCTCTGGAGACGCTGAAGCTTTGGAAGCCGGACATCCTGATGAGCGACATCGGAATGCCGGGCGAAGACGGCTACTCTTTAATACGAAAAGTGCGCTCGCTGTCCGTCGAGAGCGGCGGACTCATTCCGGCGGCGGCGCTCACCGCTTATGCCAGAGACGATGACCGCGAGCGAGCTTTGGCCGCAGGCTTTCAGATGCACGTGGCAAAGCCAATCGGCTCCAGAGAATTGATCGACGTCATCGCCGGTCTTGCCGGACGGACGATATAAACGGAGGCCGCTCTCTCCGCATTCGTGAAGGCTCAAGGGTCGAAGCGGCGTCGTCGCCAAACTCCGGGGAACGGGCGGTACTCCGGCATCGCATTAGAAGGATAAAGCGGAACGAGCAAGTTCAGGAACCGGCGAAAGTCGAAAGATGTGGGGCGAAAGTGTGGCGGAAACTTCTGCCCCGGCTTTCGCCCTTCGCCTTTGGGCTTGGCTTTTCCCTTCGATTGTTGCAAAGACGTGGCGATCAAATTCTAAATTAGTCCGGCGCAACGGAAACGCGCGTTTTTGTCATCTACGCTCTTGACTCTCCAAAAGCGTTTGACGAGAATCGCAGGCGATTCAGGAAACCAACACAAGACCTCGCGTGGGTTTGGTCAGAACGGTTCGTGGGCGCGCCCGACATCAAGCGTCCGGTGCGCCGCAGCATGTGGTGGCTGCGACGCCTTTTCTTTGTCAGGCTTTCTCGCAGTAGCATCCCTCGACACGCGAATCGTGGTCTTGATGAGCAGCAGCGAACCTAAATTTTATAATTCAGTTAAGTAGGAGAAAGAAAAAATGAGCGTGAACAAGTCGAACAGATTCGGGATGGCAAGCATCGCCCTCACCGCCGTTCTGGCGTTGGCCTCCGTGGCCTTCGCCCAGAGCACCCAGCCGGCGAGTGGCTCTGCCAACTCGCGCACCGTCGCCAGCGGCCAGAAGATGACCGTCAAAGGCGTCGTCACCAACCGCGACATCGACGCCAACACTTTCGTCGTGCAGGACATCAACGGCGTCAGCACCACCGTGCGTTTGACCGACCGCACGAGCGTCAAATCGAAGGGCGGCTTCTTCGGCGGCGGCTCAACCTACGGCGCATCGAACATCCTGCGCGGCCTCAACCTCGAAGTCGAAGGACGCGGCGACGCCTCCGGCAACCTCGTGGCGGAGAAAGTTCGCTTCGGCAGCACGGACTTGAGAGTGGCGCAGTCGATTCAGGCGCGCGTCGATCCGGTCGAGAATCGCGTCGGCCAGGTCGAACAAAACTCGCAGCGTCTCTCCGGTCAGTTGGATGAGTTGGCCGCGGTCGCGAATGCGGCGGGCGGCGGCGCGAAGGCCGCGCAGGAAACGGCCGATGCCGCCGTCTCCGGCGTCAACATGACCAACGAACGCATCAGCGCGCTCGACGACTACGTGGCGCAGCAGACCGTGGCCGTCAACTTCCGCGTCGGCAGCGCCGTGCTCTCGCCCGAAGCCAAGACGACGCTCGACCAGATCGCGCAGCAGGCACTGAAAGCGCGCGGGTATGTTCTGGAAGTGCGCGGCTTCGCCAGCGCCGACGGCTCGGAAGCAAAGAACCGCATGCTCAGCCAGCGTCGCGCCGATGCGGTCGTGCAATACCTGGCCTACACGCACAACATTCCGCTCCGCCGTATTGTGACGCCGTTCGGCTACGGCGAGCAGCAGGCGGTCGCCGACAACGCGACGCGCGAAGGTCGGCAGCAGAACCGTCGCGTCGAGGTGAGCGTGCTCGTCAATCGCGGCCTCATGCAGTCCGCGCCGAACATGAGCACGGCGAAGCCGGATCAGGCGACGCCGCAGGAATAAGCCGGGATAAACGAGACACAGGGGAGAGGGAAAGGGGGACTGGGTAAAGGATCAGGGAAGACCGCGAGATAAGGTTTCCTCTTGCTCCTTTACCCTTTCGCCCTTTATCCCTTTCCCCGTTTCCGTCAAAGGGTGATTCGATGAGTAAAGTCCATGACAAAGCGCACGCGCTCACGCTGCTGACAGCGTTCATGCTCGGATGGACGCTGGTCGTCCCGGCCTTCCCTTCGAGCGCGAGCGGGCAGACGACGCGAACGCAGCAACCCACCCGCATCCCGCAACGCCCGACGCAACAGCCACAGGCATCTCCGACTCCCACACCGTCTCCCGCGCGGACGCCGGACGCGAGCCGCCTGCCTGTCGGCGAGTTGGGGCCACCGCCCAAACCCGTCAACGAAGGCAGCACAGATAAACCCGGCGACGCGACCATCATTGACGACGACGAGATCGTGCGCGTCACGTCGAATCTGGTGGTCGTGCCCGTGTCTGTGACGAACGAGCGGGGCGAGCCGGTGCAGGGGTTGAAGGCGGGAGACTTCCGTCTCGAAGAAGAGGGGCGCGCGCAGGAGATCGCGCAGGTCAGCGACGCAGAGCAAGTGCCGCTCGACATCGCCATTCTCTTCGACGTGTCGAGCAGCATCGGCCAGCGTTTCGCTTTTGAACAGGAGGCCGCCGCGCGTTTTCTCAAACAGGTCTTGAAGCCGGTTGACCGCGCCGCCGTCTTCGCCATCGAAGGCAAGCCGCGACTCGCACAGCAACTGGCCTCTGCCGAGGTCGCATCGGCCAAACTGCTCCAAATTCCCGCGCCGACCAAATCCACGCCGACGGCCTTTTACGATTCCACCATCATGGCGGCGCGCTATCTGGCGCAGAACACGCCCGGCAGACACCGGCGCGTCATCGTCGTCATCTCCGACGGCGACGACAATTTCAGCGAGCGTGTGAAGGCGGGCGAAGTCGAAGACGCGCGCGCTCTGAATCGCGGCGAGAAGTTGCCCGCGGGCGCGAACGCGCGCCAGCAGGCGACACACCGCAAGGCTCTGCTCGAAGTTCAACGCGAAGTTCAACGCGCCGACGCCGTCTTTTATTCCATCAACCCGAGCGGCGGCGGGCTACAGTTCAACGTCCGCGGCAAGCGCGCGCAGGAGGGCATGCAGCAACTCGCCGCAACCACCGGCGGCACGTCATTCGCGCCCGAACGGCTCGAAGAACTCGACGACATCTTTCGCCGCATCGCCGCCGAACTCCGCGCCCAGTACCTTCTCCAGTACTATTCAAACAACGACGCCCCGAGCGGCAAATTCCTCAGCATCAAAGTTCGCACGCCCGCCCACGCCGCGGCACAAGTCCGCGCCCGCACGGGCTACTACGCCAAAAAGTAAATCGTGAATCGTAAATCGTAAATAGAAAGAACAGGGTTTTCTCTATTTACGATTTACGATTCATGGTTCACGGCTTTTCACATATCCAAAAGTACGTCTGTGAGTTGGTTGGCGACTTCGATGAGGCCGCGGCCGGCGGCGTCGAGTTGGCCGGCGTTGGCGCGCTGTTCGGCCGCGGCGGCCGCGGCGGCGACGCCGTTCAGGCGCGTGTAATGTGGTTCGAGGCCGGGCGTGGTGCGGAAGTAAAGTTCGAGTTTGTCGAGCCGGTCGCGGATGGTTCTCAGACTTCCAAGCACGGTCGTGCGGCTGCGGTTGATGATGGCCTGCGTCTCCGGCGACACCTGCCCGCTCTGGCCTGCCTCCTTCTCGTTCGCTTCCACGCCGACCGAGGTGCGCCCGTAGAGGTAGAGAAAGCGCGTCAGCGTCTTCAACTCGTCGGCGAGGCGAATGCGTGCCTCGTTGATCGTGCTCGTGTTGGCCGTCGTCGGCCTCTTTGCGGGCGTCGTGGCCGGTCGCCTTGCCGGAGTCGTTCGGCGCTGGCGCTGCGCCGCGGAGTCGGCGGCCGTTAGCAACAACAACAGGCAGGCAAAGCTCAGGGCTTGGACAAGTCTCAAAATCGTTCCTCCTTCGGATCAGCGTGTTGACTGACAAACTATGCCCGCGCGCGGCGCGGCGTCAAGCGTACGGGCACGGCTTCGGCCGCTCCGGTTCGGCGTCCGCGCCGCCGCGCTGTTACAATGACACGCGAAGCCAGGCACGAAACAGCACGACGACGCACATTCTTTGCGATGCCGAAGAGAACGCTACAGGTTCGCCGCCTCGGGCGGATGGAATACGAAGCGGCTTATCGTATCCAGAAGGAGACGGAGGCCGCGCGCAAATCGGGCGCGGGCGCGGACACGCTCCTGCTCGTCGAACACCCGCACGTTTTGACGCTCGGCCGTCGCGCCACTTCCACGGCCGTTCTTGCCGCGCCCGAAACTCTGGAAGCGCGCGGCGTCTCGCTCTTCGAGACGAACCGAGGCGGCAAGGCCACTTATCATGGCTTGGGTCAACTCGTCGGCTACCCGATTATAAATCTGAGTCCCGACCGCGAGGACGTTCACCGTTACGTGCGCGAACTCGAAGAGGCTTTGATTCGCGCGCTCGCGGATTTCGAGATCGAAGGCTTCAGGATTAAAGGGTTGACCGGCGTCCACACGTCGCGCGGCAAAGTCGCCGCCATCGGCGTACACATCTCGCGCTGGGTCACGACGCACGGCTTCGCCCTGAACGTCAACACCGACCTCAGTTTCTTCGACCTGATCATCGCCTGCGAAGGCGAACCCGTTAGCTCTATGCACGAACTGCTCGGCCGCGAGTTGCCTTTGCGCGAAGTGGAAGACCGCATCATCGCGCGCTTCAGTGAAGTTTTCGAGATGTCGCTGGAAGACGAATATGTTAACGCTTGAATTCATACGCGAGGCTCATGAGCGAATCGCCTCGCACGTGCATCGCACGCCGGTCATGTCTTCGCGCGCCTTCAACCAGGCGACGGGGCGCGAGGTCTGGTTCAAGTGCGAAAATTTTCAACGCGCCGGGGCGTTCAAGATGCGCGGGGCGACGAACAGGATTCTCGCGCTCGGCGCGGAAGAACGCGCGCGCGGCGTGGCCGCTTTCTCGTCGGGCAATCACGCACAGGCCGTCGCGCTCGCGGCGCGCGATTCGGGTACGCGCGCCGTCATCGTGATGCCGGAAGATGCGCCGCGCGCGAAGGTGGCGGCCACGCGCGGCTACGGCGCGGAAGTCGTCTTCTACGACCGGCAGCGCGACGACCGCGAACAGGCCGCGCGCGATGTGGCCGAACGCGGCGGACACGTGCTCGTCCCGCCCTACGACGACTATCACGTGATGGCCGGGCAGGGAACGTGCGCGCTCGAACTGCTTGAAGAAGTGGGAGACCTCGAAGCATTGGTCGTGCCCTGCGGCGGTGGCGGCCTGTTCGCAGGGGCGAGCGTGGCGGCGAAGGGCGTCAACTCCCGTATACGTTGCTTCGGCGTCGAGCCGGAGACGGGCGACGACACGCGCCAGTCGTTCTTGACAGGCGAGCGCGTGACGATCCCGCCGCCGCCGACCATCGCCGACGGTGCTCGTGTGCAGTCGCCGGGCGCGCTCACGTTTCCCTTCGTGCAAAGAAACGCGGAGGACGTGTTGACGGTCTCGGACGCGGAACTCGCGGAGGCTCTCAGGTTTCTGCTGTTTCGTCTGAAGATACTCGTCGAGCCGACGGGCGCGCTCGCCGTCGCGGCCGTGCTTTTTAATAAACTTCCGCCAAACATTCGACGCATCGGAGTGGTAATCTCCGGCGGCAACGTGGACGCAGACGCGCTCGTGCGCCTGTTGCAGTAACGCGCCGGGAGGCGTGAGCCTGTGGGCAGGCGAAAAAGTTTTAAGTGCGAATTCAAGGGGGCAAAGTGATGGACAAAAATAATCCGTTCAAAGAGCCTTTGAAGGTTGAGAAGAATGCGCCGATGCGCAACGTCGTACGCTTCTGGGTGATCGCGCTCGGGCTGGTGATTCTGGGCTTGACCGTCTTCGGCCTTATCTTCGGCAACTTCGGGATACAGAGGTGAGCGCGCGAGCGACAGGCGACTCCGGCAGATGTTAAAATAGCCGCAAGTCAAAAATCTTTGTGGAGCAAATTTAATTGAGCCGCGAGTTAAAAGTCATCAGCAATAATCCGCCGCCCGCCGGACGGCCGACGGGACGCAAGCCCGACTGGTTGAAGATTCGCATCGGCGACCCGACGAACCAGAACCACGTCTTCAACCTGATCGAAGGCTTGAACTTGCACACCGTCTGCCAGGAGGCGCGCTGCCCGAACATCTTCGAGTGCTGGTCTGACCGCACGGCCACCTTCATGCTCGGCGGCGACACCTGCACGCGCCATTGCGGCTTCTGCGCCGTCGGCAAGGGGCAGCCCGGCGCGCTCGACCGCGATGAACCGCGCCACGTGGCCGAAGCCGTGCGCCATCTCGACCTCGCCTACGCCGTCATCACCTCGGTCAACCGCGACGACCTGCCCGACGGCGGCGCAGGCCACTGGGCTGAGACCATACGCGAAGTGCGCGCCGCAAACCCCGAATGCAAAATCGAAGTTCTCATTCCAGATTTCAACGGCGACGAGACCGCGCTCAACACCGTGCTCGACGCGCAACCGGACGTGCTCAACCACAACACGGAGACCATCGCGCGGCTCTATCGCCGCGTGCGCCCCGACGCGAAATACCAGCAGACGTTGACGCTCCTTGAGCGCGCCGCGCGTCGCCGCGATGAGGAGCGACGCGGGATGCTCACCAAGAGCGGCATCATGGTGGGCTTGGGCGAGACGTTCGACGAAGTGGTCGAGTTGATGCGCGACCTGCGCGCCGTCTCGTGCGACATCATGACCATCGGCCAATACCTGCAACCGCACGCGCGGCGTCTGCCGGTGGAACGCTACGTGACGCCCGAAGAGTTCGCGCGCTGGCGCGAGATCGGCATGACGCTCGGCTTCCACCACGTCGAATCCAGCCCGCTCACGCGCTCGTCGTATCACGCGCGGCAGCAGGTGGAGGGCACGGCCGAGACCGAGACGCCCGAAGCCGAGGCCATCGTCGCGGGATAAGAGAAAGAAAGTCTGAACGCGAAACTTATAGAGGCACGGAGTCGTCAAGGCTTCGTGTCTTTGTGCTTTGCCCCGCGCGCGTGCCGCACGGGCTAATCTCCAAGTTGATTCTTAACGACGGACAACTGACGAAGGACAGATCAGATGAAAGCGACGATCTTCAGGCAACACGGCGGGGCGGAAGTGTTGGAGTATGCGGACGTGGACGAACCGCGCATACGCGCCAACGAAGTGCTGGTCGAGGTGCGTGCGTGCGCCCTGAATCATCTGGACGTGTGGGCGCGCAAAGGGCTGCCGGGGATCGAGATTCCGCTGCCACACATTCTGGGCAACGACATCGCGGGCGTCGTGCGCGAGGCGGGAGAGGTGGTTGATTGGGTCAAGCCGGGCGACGAGGTGTTGTTACAACCGGGCGTCTCGTGCGGGCATTGCGCGGACTGCCTGCGCGGGCGCGACAATCTCTGCCTGAGTTACGACATGCTCGGCTACCGGCGCGACGGGGGCTACGCGCAGTTGGTCGCCGCGCCCGCCGTGAACGTGATCCCGAAGCCGCAGAGTTTGAGTTGGGAGGAGGCCGCCGCGCTGCCGCTCGTGACCGTGACGGCGTGGCACATGCTCGTGACGCGCGCCGCGGTGCAACCGGGCGAGGACGTGTTGATTCACGCGGCGGGAAGCGGCGTCGGGTCGGTCGGCATCCAGATCGCGAAACTGAGGGGCGCGCGCGTGATCGCCACCGCCGGCTCGGACGAGAAACTTGAGAAGGCGCGCGCTCTCGGCGCGGATGACGTGGTCAACTACACGCACGCGGATTGGCCGAAAGAGGTGCGGCGCTTGACGCACAAGAAGGGCGTCGAGGTCGTCTTCGAGCACACGGGCGCGGAGACGTGGCCGGGTTCGATTAGCGCGCTCGCGCGCGACGGGCGGCTCGTCACCTGCGGCGCGACGAGCGGCTACGACGCGCGCACAGACCTGCGGCAGGTCTTCTATCGCCACCTCAGCCTGCTCGGCTCCTTCATGGGTTCAAAGGCCGAACTGCTCGACGCGATGAAGTTCGTCGAGCGCGGGCAGATTCGCGCCGTCGTTGACCGGGCGCTCCCGCTCGCCGAAGCACGCCGCGCGCACGAACTGTTGGAGGATCGCGCGCAGTTCGGCAAACTCGTGCTCATCCCCTGAAGCCGGGAGAAACTTGTCTGAGAGGTGACGCGGTTGAACGAGATCGTCATTCGTCATTGCAAGCTTTGAAAGTCTTACGGTGCGCGCGCCGCCCGTGTGGCGGCTCTCATCAAACTTGAGATGGGCATCACGGCGCGGCTCGTCGGAGGCGGCCTCGGAGAGTTTGCCGTCCGGGTGAACGACCGGCTGGTTATCAAGAAAGGCTGGATCAAGTTGCCGCCCGACGAGCGTGTGCTGGCGGCCGTGCGCGATGCGCTGCGGTCGTGAAAGTTTTCCGGGACGGGAGCAAGAGCGCGCGATTCAACGTCGCGCGCGGGTGGCGAGGCGCGTATGGCCTCGCCTTTTCTATGAGCATTGACAACTTCTATAACCATTGACAACCGCCGCGCGGCCTTATATCTTCCCCGCGCTTTTCCGCTGCCGGATGTCCGGCCGACATCGAACGCAAACGTCCACCTTCTCTAATCCTTACGGACTACAGCGGCTTTAACTCCAAACCGGAGGCGGCTTAACTCAAGCGCCGATCATGGAACGCACGTCTCTCGCCGTGGAGGAATTTTTATCATGGAAGAATCGAGCAGTTGTTATAGTTGTGGGCACGTCACGAATGAAGTCACCGCGCAATGCCCCAAGTGCGGGCGGCGTCTGCGCACGGCAAAGCAGGTGCGCCGCCTCGGCTGGGTGCAGTTGTTAATAGGTCTGTTTCTCGTCGGGCTGATGGGGACGATCACCTACAATCTCGCGCCGCTCATGTTCCCGGCGGTCGAGTCGAGAGGTGCGGGCGCGCGTTTCACCGGGACGCCGGAGCAGGCGTTTCTCATCCTCGCGTTGTTCGGACTCGTGATCGTGTTCGGCCTCGGCAGCATCCTGAGCGGTCTCTGGCAGATCAAGACCGGACGGCGCAACAAGTGGCTGTTCGTCATCATGATCGTGTTGTTCGTCGTGTTGATATTTTTCAGTTGGTTCCTGCGTTCGGCCTTGCGCGGGGCGTCTTGAGGCGGTGGCGCGCCTGTGTTCATCTCCCCGTGTAATCTTCGACGCGGAAACGTTTATTGAGCGCGTCCAGGTGTTCGGGCTTGAGGTCGAAGTTCGTGCCGACGATGAGACGACGGTCTTCGTCCGTGAGGATGCGCATGGTGGTCTCGATGGGCATGTTGGTTTTGAGGTAGGCTTTGTCGTCGGCGTTCAAGGCCGCGCCGTCCGGGCGCGAGATGACGTAAACTTTCTGGTAGTTGTTGCGCTGCACAGAGGCCAGGTCTCTCTCGAAGGCCGGGAGCTTCTTCTGCGCCGCGCCCTGCCGCGAGCCGGAACTATTGCAGCCGCCGACGATGACGGCTAGCAGCGACAGGAGCACGATGACGCCCGCGCGTTTTGAAATCTCGCTGCTCATTGATTCAGCCAACTCAACTTTCGACTCGTCTCGCATAACATTCCCACTCAATAGATTTGCCGCCCGCACGTCCGCGTAGCTTCAAGCGTGGTTGCGGGCTTCGGTTTCACGTCTCATTTTCGCCGTCACCCGTGTCTTCTTCGCCGGGCGCGTCGTCCGGGTTGGGCGCGTCCTCGTCCGGTTCGGCGGGCTGGGGCGGGGCTTTCTGGTCGCGTATGTAGAGTATGGTGCAATCCTTGTCCGTGTAAGCTTCGTCGAACCATCCGCTGTCCATCGCGGCGTCGTAGAAATCGTTATGCACGTCTTCGTTGTCGGTGAAGACGTAGCGCGCGCCGAAGCGTTCGCGAATGACGGGGGCGGGGTCTTTGTGCCGGCCGAGCGTGATGTCTTCGTAGAGACGCGACAGGTTCCGGTCTCGGTCGTAGAGATAGGTCGGGTCGAGGCCGGAGACGTAAGCGTGTGTCGGGTCGTAGTAAAAGAGTCTGGGGAAATCGTCCCAGTCGGTGTTGAAGACGATCTGCCCGGCCGGAATGTGCGTACGCATCCACTCGATACCATTCCGGTACTTGTCGTGCGGCGCGGTCGTGCTGATCTCGCGCACCTCGGAGACGATCATGGCGGCCATGGGGATCGTGAGCAGCAGCGTGACGACGGCGGCCGCAAACGTCTTTTGCGCCTCAGTCCACGCGGGCGCATCGCCGGCGGCGGCGGCGGGCGCGTCCGTATGATCTAGATAAGGCTCTAACTCGTCGAGCACGTCGGCGGGCAAAGCGCCGTAGGCGGTGCGCGCTCGCTCGAAGACGAGTTGCAGGGCGAAGGCCGCGAAGAGGACGGCGAAGGGCGGCCAGTATTCGGCGAAGCGACGCCAGCGCGCGTTGGCGACGAGCAGGATGGTCGAGAAGATGAGGAAGAAACAGGACTCGGCGGCGCGCTTGCGATCATGCCAGTTGAAGGCGAGGTAGCCTGCGACCATCGCGGCGAAGGCGACGGCGCAGTTACGCGCGAAGTCCCAACTGTCGTAAGGGTACCACTCCTGCCCGACGGCCGTCGGAAACTCTTTCGCCGTCACCTTCATGACGACGTGCGCGTAGAGCAGCCGGACGTTGTGCGGGAAGTAGGGGTTGATGACCGTGCCCGCGATGACGCCAACCGTCACCCACGCGAGCGGCCGCCACTCGAAACGCCGCTCGCTCCACGCGATGACCGCCGTCCAGATGGCGGCCGCCAGTGCGAGCAGCACGAACATGTCATAAGTCAGCGTGAAGATGAAGGCGAGCGGCAACAGCCACAGGTATTTTCTCTGGAACAGGAGATGAATCCCCGCAATGAGCAGCACGACCGAGACGCTCATCGCCTTCGCCATGTTCATGCGAAACAGGAAGGGCGCAGAGCAGCCGAGCAGCGCGACGAGCCACAGCAGCGGGTACTTGATCCGGTAACGAATGATGAGCCAGTAGCAGGAGAGGACGGCGAGGCTCGCAAAGAGCCACGCCGAAATCTTCGCGCCCGTCCGCACGTCCGGGAAGAAGGTGAAGGGAATTTGCAGGACGTGGAAGAGGAAGTGATGGTCAACATAGTCGCGCGCGTTGAGAGTGGTCAGCGGCAGCCAGGTGAACTGCGGCAGGATGTGCCCGGCGCGAAAACTTTGCAGAAGTTGTTGGCTCCAACCGATGTGATAGTAGCCGTCGAAATCGCCGCAGCAGATGGCGTCGGTGGAGAATTGCAGCCACCAGTAGACGATGCCGATGGCGAGCGCGCCAAGCGCGAGATAAGCCGCGCGCCGGGCGGCGGCCGAGGCGAGAAAGGTTCGCCGCCGCGGGTGCGTCTCTGCCCCGTCGGCCGCGGCGGCGGCGTCTGCTGCGTCTACATGGGCGGCGGCTTCGTGACTTCCGGCGTTCTCCATAAAGAAACTAAGTCTTCCTCTCGTCGGGCGCGTGGAAAAAACTGCGGATTGTCCGTTGAAACGACAACATAACACGGAAGCGAGGCGGGGGGGAAAGCAGGGATGAGGGATGAGGGATGAGGGATGAAAGAAGCGAGGGAGCCGATAATTCCCTAGCCGGCGGAAGTTTCGAGGAGCGCCTGGCGGTGCGGGAATTTGAGGATGAAGCTCGTGCCGTTGCCGGGCGCGCTGGCGACTTCAATCGTGCCGCCGTGGCGTTTGATGATGCCGTAGGAGACGGCGAGGCCGAGGCCGGAGCCTTGCGAGCCTTTGGTCGTGAAGAACGGCTCGAAGATGCGGTCTTGAAACTCCGGCGGGATGCCTTCGCCCGTATCGCGCACTTCGACGACGAGCCACGCATCGCGCTTCGTCTCGCGCAACTCGATGCGCCCGCCGGCGGGCATCGCATCGAGCGCGTTGAAGATCAGGTTGACGAAGACCTCGCGCACCTCCGTCGCGTTGGCCTCGACGTGGTCGTCCGCCCCGGCCTCGTTCTTGAAGACGACCTCGTAGCGGAGGTTGTGGACGTAGGCATCGTCTTCCCAACTCGTGCGCGTGAGTTGCACGGCGTCCGTGATCAGCCCTGCGAGCGAGACCTTGTTGAACTGCGCAGAGGGCGCGCGGCGCGCGAAGGTTTGAATGCGGCGGACGATCTCGGCGGCGTCCTGCGTGGCCGTCTCAATCACTTCGAGGCTGCGCCGGTGACGCTCGTCCGTCACGGAGCGCAGGAGCAGTTGCGTGCGGCCGAGCACGGCGGCGAGCGCGTTGTTGAAGTTGTGCGCCACGCCCGCCGAGAGTTGGCCGAGGCTGCGCATCTTCTCGCTCTCGGCCTCGCGCTCGAAGCGCGCGCGCAGCAAAGACTCGGCGCGCTTGCGCTCGGTGATGTCGCGCGCGATGCCCTGCACGCCGACGGGCTGGCCGTCTTCGTAAATGATCTGGCTGTTGACTTCGAGCGGGATGCGCCGCCCGCTCTTGGCGATCATCTCCACCTCGTAGAACGTGACCGACTTCTGCCTGGCTAACTTGCGCAACAACATCTCGCTCACCAGCGAGACATATTCCGGCGCGACGATCTCCTTCCAGTTCATCCCGACCACTTCTTCCCGCGTGTAGCCGCTGGCGCGCTCGCCCGCGCGGTTGAGCGACGTGTAGCGCCCCTCCATGTCGGTCGTGTAAACGATGTCGTTCGCGTTATCGACAAGTTCGCGGTAACGCTCCTCGCTACGTCTGAGTTGCTCCTCGATCTGCTTGCGGCTCGTCACGTCGCGCGCCACGCCGCGCACGCCCATCGGCACGCCGTCGCGCGCGCAGATGAGCGACATGTTGAATTCCAGCCAGCGCCGCTCGCCGCTCGCGTTCACCGCGAGCGCCTCGTCGCGCCGCACGCCCTCGCAGCGCAGACGCTTGATCGCCTCTTTCACTCCCTCCTCGCCGACTTCCAATCCGAACACTGAGGCGACGTGCTGCCCGGTCAACTCCTCCTCCTGCCCGTGGCGGCTGAAGAGAAGGCCGGCGGCGTTGAGGCTCGTCAGCCGCCCTTCGAGATCGTGCGTGTAGATGATGTCGTTGGCCTGTTCGACGATGTCGCGGTAGTGTGCTTCGATGCGGGCGCGCTCTAACAGGCGCGCCACCTGCGCGACGAGGCGCGGCGGATCGAAAGGGGCTTCGAGATAGTCGTCCGCCCCGGCCTGAAGTCCCGCCAGCGCGCTCTCTGTGTCTTTGCGTTGCGCGCTGATCAGGAGAATGGGCGTGAGACTCAGGCGCGCGTCTTCGCGCAGGCGGCGGCACAATTCGATGCCGTCGAGGTGGGGCATCATGACATCGCTGATGATGAGTGCGGGGAGTTCGCGGCGCGCGACTTCGAGACCTTCGAGGCCGTCGGCCGCCGCGAACACGCGGTAGCCGGCCTGTTGCAGCACGACGCTGGTGAGCGCCAGCGCGTCCGGCGAGTCGTTGACGATAAGGACGGCCGCTTCCGATTCTTCGATGGACATGGGCGATCCTGTCTCTTCGGCGAGGCCGATCTTCCGCCGGGCATCAGTTGCGCAGACGCTCGACGAGGTTGATGAGGTCGCGCGGGTTGATGGGCTTCGTCAAAAAAGCGTTGAAGCCGCATTGGAGCGCGCGGTCGCGATCCTCGTACATGGTGAAGCCGGTGACGGCGATCATCGGCGTGGCCTGATAACCGGGCAGGGCGCGCACGGCTTCGGCCAGTTCGTAGCCGTTCATGCCGGGCATGCCGATGTCCGAGACGAGCACGTCGAACCGCTCGGCGCGCGCCGCATCGAGCGCCTGCGCGCCGGAGTAAACCATCACCACTTCATAGCCCGCGTACTGAAGCAGGATGGCGAGCATCTCCGTCACGTCCGGCGCATCGTCAATGACGAGGGCGCGCGGCTTGTGCTGCTTCTCCCACGGCGCTTCGCCTGCGGGAGAGGGATCGGGCGAGGTCTGTTCCGCGTCGCCGCCCCCGACGACGACGGCGACGCGGCTCGCGCCAGCGATGAACGCTACGACTGCACACGATACGGCGGCGACCGCGCGTGCGACAGTTTCAGAGGCAGCCAGCATTCTCATCTCTCCCTTTCCGCTTGCGCGGCCTCGGCAACAGGAAAGCAGTTTGTGAATCGTGAGGCGAAATAAATCATTCGCTCGCTTATCAGCACAAAATCACGCATCCCCGTCCGGCGTTTCCGACTTTTGCCGTTTGAGCAGCGCGTCCACCGTGGCGGCCAGCGTGGCCGGATCGAACGGCTTGGCGAGGTGTGCGTTGAACCCCGCGGAGAGGGCGGCGTCCACGTCTTTCTGCGCGGCGTATCCGGTCAACGCAAGCGCAGGGACATCGCGCAAGTGTGGCGTCCGGGTTCGCAGCAACTGCAACAACTCATAACCGTCAATGTTGGGAAGACCAATGTCGGAAATGATTATATCAAAGTGCTCGTCGGCTGCAATGCTGAGAGCCTCTTCGGGTGTGGCGCACGCGCTCGTGCGAAAGCCGCGCACCGCGAAGGTGACGCGCAACATTTCGAGAGTGTCGGGCGCATCCTCGACGATCAGGACGTGGCACGCGGCTTCGACCGCGCACGCCGCCTTTGTCGCCGCAGCGTCCGTATCGACGGCCGGTTGCGCCTGTCGTGCGAGCGGCAGGCTCACCGTGAACCGGCTGCCGCGCCCTTCGCCCGCGCTCGTGGCGGCCACTGTCCCGCCGTGCGCTTCGACGAAACTCTTGACGAGCGCGAGGCCGATCCCCAGCCCGCCGTGCATCTTCGTCGTGGACATGTCCTGCTGCCGGAAACGGTCGAAGACGTAAGGCAGAAACTCCGTCGAGATGCCCTCGCCCTCGTCTTCGATGTGGACGCGCGCCGAGTCATCCTCGATTTCACAGACGACTCGCACACAACTCTCGTCCGGCGAAAACTTGACCGCGTTCGTCAAGAGATTCCAGAAGACCTGCACGAGGCGCGTGCGGTCGCCGGAGACGGGCGTCTCTTCCGCACCGGGGGCGGTTGTGAATTCGATCCGTATGTTCTGCTTCGCGGCGCGCGGGCGCACGGTTTCGATGGCCTCTTTGACCACCGTGCAGAGGGAGACGGGCAACATGTCAATGCGCATCTTGCCGCTCAGGATCGCGGACATATCGAGCAGGTCGTTGATGAGGTGCGAGAGCGATTGCGAGTTTTTGCCGATGACGCCGAGGCCGTGTGCGATGTCGTCAGTGGCGAGTTGGCCGCTCGACAGCATGTGAACCCAGCCGATGATGGGCGTCAGGGGCGTGCGCAGTTCGTGCGAGAGCGTGGCGAGGAATTCGTCTTTGGCGCGGTTGGCCTCCTGCGCGCGGCGGTAGAGCCGCGCGTTGTCAATGGCGAGCGCGGCGCGGCGCGCGAGTTCGCTTGCGAGAGCGAAATCGGCTTCGCCGTAGCGGCGCGCGCTCTCGGAACTGATGAAGGTGAGCGCGCCGATGGTGCGGCCGCGCGCCGCGAGCGGCATGATCATCGCCGCTTTAATATCAAACGCCCTGAGCATCCTGATCTCTTCGGGGTCGCGTATGACGGCCTGCCACAGTTCGTCCGAGATGTCTGAGAACATTTCGGGCTGCCCCGTGCGCAGGACTTTGGCGATGGTGTGCGGCGTGTTCAGGTCGAGCGGGAAGCGGCGCTGCATTTCGCGCCATGCGGCCTCGCGCGCGGGGTCTTGGTGCGCCACGATCATGCGCCGGATCGAGCCGTCGTCTTCGAGCATGTGGACGAGGCAGTAGTCGGCCACGTAGGGCACGGCAAGGCGCGCCACGCTCTCAAGCGTCAACTCGTAGTCGAGCGAGGAGGCGAGCACCGTCGTCGCGTCGCCGAGGAAGCGTTCGATTTCTCCGGCGCGCTTGCGCTCGGTGATGTCGCGCTGCGTGCCCCACACGCGCCTGAGCGCGCCGTCTTCGATGATGCCGACGAGGTTGTTGAGGAAATACTTCGTCCGCCCCTCTCGATCCAGTTCATGCGATTCGCCGTCGGTCAGGCGATAGCCGGTGCGGACGGCGGCGCGCAGGTATTCGAGGTTCGACTCGGTGCGCGGCATGAGTTCTTCCAGCCGCTTGCCGACGAGTTCGGACGCGCGCGTGTAACCGTACATGCGCGCCATCACGTCGTTGCACTCGGCGAGGTAGCCGGAGGCGTAAACGTGTTCGATCTGTTGGTCCGCCGGCAGGCTCACGGAGACGGGCGGCTCCATCTCGAAACGCCAGATCGGCTCGCTGCTCTGCTCGACGAAGGCGCGATAACGCTCCTCGCTGCGCCGCAGAGCCTCGCCCGCCTCCTTGCGCTCCGTGATGTCCATCGTCACGCCGCGCATCCCGGCCGGCCGGCCGGTCTCGTCCGTGATGGCGAGCGAGTGCGCCTCCACCCAGACGGCGCGGCCGTCCTTCGCCACCCAGCGGAATTGGTTCGTGCCCACCTTGCCGCTCGCGAAGGTGGCCGAGGCGGTGCGCGCCGCGCGCTCGCGGTCTTCGGGATGAACAATGGCGAGCCAGAAGTTGGGCGTGGCAAGCCACTCTTCGACCGTGTAGCCGAGCATCGTCTCGACGTAATCGCTGACGAAGTTGATGCGCTGGCTCGACTCGTCCGGTTCGCCCCATGCTTCCCAGACCACGCCCGGCACGCTCATGATGAGCGAGTCGAGACGATGGCGCTGCGCTTCGACTTCCGCCGCCAGTTGCGCTTTCTCGCCTTCGGCGCGCACGCGCTCCGTCACGTCTTCGACGAGCGCGACGACGCCGCTCGTACGTCCTTCGGCATCGCGCAGGGGCGCGGTCGAGATGCTCACGTTGATCTGCGTGCCGTCCTTCCTGACCCGCACGGTCTCGAAGGATTTGAAGTCCGTGCCGCCGACGGCCTGCCGGTGGTTGCGCCGCACCTCTTCGAGTTTGTCGTGTGGGACGGTCGGCAGCATGCGCCCCAACACCTCCGCTTCGCTCCAGCCGTAAATGCGTTCGGCCGATTGGTTCCACATCTTAACGATGCCTTCGGGGTCGAGCGCGACGATGCCGAGCGGCGAGGCGTGAATGATGGCTTCGAGCGTCTGGTTGCTCTCGCGCAGTTCGGCGAGCGTGGCCTGCATGTCGCGCCGGCGCGAACCCACTTCGCCCGCCAGTTTGATCAGGTCATGGTGCTGGCTGTCGAGTTCCAACTGCAACGCTTCGCGCGTGCGCTTCGTCTCGATCAAATTGGCGACGCGCGCCAGCAGTTCTTCGCTCATGAACGGCTTCATCAAATAGTCCTGCACGCCCGCGCGCAGCAACTTGACGCGCAACTCCTCGTCGGCCTTCGCCGTCAACATGCAGATCGGCACACCGGCCAGTTCCGCGTGCGTGCGCAACTCCGCGACGAAACGGTCGCCGCTCATCTCCGGCATCATCACGTCGCTCAGGATGAGGTCGGGGCGCAGTTCGCGCGCCCGCGCGATGCCTTCGCGCCCGTTGCGCGCGCTCGCCACGCGATACTTCGCGCCGAGTTGCTCCGTGATGAAACGGTTCATCTCTAGATTGTCTTCGACCACCAGCACGAGCGGCGCGAGCGACAACGCGGCGACGGACGACGGGGCGACGGAAGACGCGCCCGCTGCTGCCGCTGCCTCGCCGTCCCCATTGCGCGGTTCTTCCTCGCCGCTCGCGCGCTCCGCATCGTTGCGGCGCGCGTCCTCGGCGAGTTGCGTCTGTTCGGTCTCAATCGCGCCGAGCGCGAGTTGCGCCGTCTCGCGCAAGCTTCTGGCCGTGCCGGTGTGCGAAGTGGGCTGCAACTCCGTCCCGTCGGGCGCATTGAGCGGGAGTTCGACCTTGAAGCACGCGCCGCCTTCGGGCGCATCGCCTACGCCGATCACGCCGCCGTGCAACTCTACGAACTCTTTGGCGATTGCCAGACCCAAACCCGTGCCGCCGAAGCGCCGCTCCGCGCTGCCCTCGGCCTGCCGGAAACGCTCGAAGATCGCCTCGCGTAGTTCGGGCGCAACGCCCCACCCGCTGTCGCGCACCTCGATCTCGGCGCGCCCGCCCACACTCTTCAGCGTGCAGCGAATCTCGCCGCCGTCGGGCGTGAACTTGAAGGCGTTCGAGAGCAGGTTGACGAGTATGCGTTGCACTTTTCCGGGGTCGGCCTCGGCGCGAAGCGAGGCTGGCGCGTCCACGGAAAACTTGATCCCGCGTTCGACGGCAAACGACTCGAAGTAGGCGGAGGCGAGGCGGATGAGTTGCGCGAGATCGGTCTCGGCGTAGGAGACGCTCATCTGGCCGGCCTCCATCTTCGAGATGTCGAGCAGGTCGTTGACGTGCTTCAGAAGAGCGCGCGCGTTGCGCTCGACGGTCTCAAGGCTCTGCCGCTCCGTCTCGCCGAGCGCGTCGGAGGCGAGCAACTTCTGCGTGGGGGCGAGGATGAGCGTCAAGGGCGTGCGCAGTTCGTGCGAGACGTTGGCGAAGAAATGGGTCTTTTGTTCGTCGAGTTCTTTGATCTTGCCGTAGAGCGTTTCGAGTTCGCGGTTAGCCCCTTCGAGTTCCTCGCGGCGCACCTCGGAGAGTTTGGCGGCCTGTATGAGCGCGAGCGTGCGCGGGATGAGCGGCGGCAGGACAAGCGCGGTGGCGACGGAGGCCACGGCCGTGATCAATTTGAGGTAGCCCGCGAACCAGTAGACGGGCGCGTTGAAGGTCGTCCAGACTTCCATGAAGTGCGTGCTGCCGCAGGCGACGATGAAGAGACCGAAGGCGAGGAAGACCCAGTGGAAGGGGATGTCGCGGCGGGCGCGATAGACGAGGTAGGTGAGCGCGAGCGAAATGGCGACGTAAGAGAAGCCGATGGCGAGGTCGGAGACGAAGTGCATCAGGACGAGCGCGCCGATGCCGAGGTAGCAGTGTTCGTGCGTCATGAAGAAGTCCGACCCGTTGCCGACGGCGAAGAGGTTCGGGGCGAGACCCGGCCAGAGCAGCAACAGCGCGGCGCAGGCCACAAGGATGCCCACGCTGTAATTGAGCAGGGATGAATAGCGGAGGACGCGGATCATACTTTACACCTCTGGGACGTTAACGGACGGCGGCGGCGGTGCGCCTCGCGCTGGAAAGACCTTGCGAGGGTTATTTCAAGATTGAAATTGAAGAAGACACCACGGAAACTGCGATAGTAAGGAGGGCGCCTTGCACGCTTCAAAAGCTAAACTCTTCGGCAAACCAAGTCAAGACATATAGCGACCAAACGCGCGAAAGAACATCGGGTGGGGCGAGCGAAACTTCGCGGCGCGGCGCGCGTGCGCGAAGCGCGTGCGAAGCGCGTGAGGCGCGAGGTTGTGCCGGCAGGTAAAAACGCGCATGGGGCATGCGACCGCTCGCGCTTCTCGCTGCGGCGTCGGCTCTGCTAGTCTCTCCACGGCAAACAAATTCCCGTCGAGGTGAAATCAATTTTGTATCCGGCCGGCAATCTGTTCATCCCCGCCCCGCACGGCAAACTCGAAGCCATATTGAAGGAACCGCGCCCGGATGTTCCCCGCCGCCGCCGCGGCGTCGCGCTCGTCCTGCACCCGCACCCGCTGCACGGCGGCACGATGCACAACAAGGTGGTCTTCCGCGCCGCCCGCGCCTTAAACGACGCGGGATTCGTCAGCCTGCGCATCAACTTCCGCGGCGTCGGTCAGACGACCGGCACACACGACCACGGGCGCGGCGAACAGGACGACGCACGCATCGCGCTCGACTATCTCACCGAACATTACCCGGACGCGCCGCTCATCCTCGCGGGCTTCTCCTTCGGCGCGCGCGTAGGGCTGGAAACGGGCATCAGAGACGAGCGCGTCCGCGCCCTCATCGGCATCGGCACGCCCGTCAGCATCGCTGAGCGCGGCTATGATTTCTCGTTCATGCGCGAGTGCCGCAAGCCCGTCCTCTTCGTCCACGGCGAACGAGACGAGTTCGGCGACGTTGCCAAACTCCGCGCGCTCGTCGCCGAAATCCCCGCCGAAGCACACGCCCGCGTCCGAATCATCCCCGCCGCCGGACACTTTTTCGACGATCAACTCGATGAACTGAGCCGCGTGATCAGAGAGTGGGTGGAAGAAACGATAAAGTAGGGGTCAGGAAACAGGAGTCGGAAAACGGAAGACAGAAACGGAAGACAGGAGACAGGAGACAGGAGTCAGAAGGAAAACCGGGCGTGGTTTATTCTGACTCCTGTTTTCTGTTTTCTGTCTTCTCCTTCACCCGTCACACCTTCATCGCTTTCCAACGCCCGCGCCGGAAGTAGATGATCGCGAGGACGGTCAGCATCGTCTCGGCGATGGGGATTGCCATGAACACGCCGCGCGCGCCGAGGTTGAGATAGAGGGCGAGCGTGTAGGCGAGTGGGATTTGAAAGAGCCAGTAGCAGAAGAGGTTGATGACGGTCGGCGTGAAGGTGTCGCCCGCGCCGTTGAACGCCTGCACCATCACCATGCCGTAGCCGTAGAAGATGAAGCCGTAGCTGATGATGCGCAGCGACGTGACGCCGTAAGCGATGACGCCCGCGTCCGTCGTGAAGATGCCGATGATGCGCTCGGTGAAGACGACAAAGATGAGCGCGACGACGGCGAGAAAGATCACGTTGCTCAAACCGGCGAACATGACGGAACGTTCGGCGCGCTCAGGTTTCCCCGCACCCAGATTTTGCCCGACGAGCGTGGCCGCCGCGTTCGACATGCCCCAGGAGGGAAGCATCGCGAAGATGAGAATCCTCAGAGAGAGCGTGTAGCCCGCCAGCGCCTCGCTGCCGAACACGGCGACGATGCGCGTCAGCCCCAGCCAACTCGCCGTCGCCACCAAAAACTGAAACATCCCGCCCACGGAGATGCGCAGTAGTTTGAGCATCACCGGCACGTCGAGCCGCAGGTGTCTGCGCCTGACCTCGATGCGGCTGCGACTGCTGAGCAGAACCCAGAGTTGGAAGACGACGCCCGTCGCGCGCCCAATGGTCGTGGCGATGGCCGAGCCGGTCACGCCCAGTTCGGGGAAGGGGCCGAGGCCGAAGATGAAGCACGGGTCGAGGATGATGTTGACGATGTTGGCGAGCCAGAGCGAGCGCATCGCCGTCGCCGCGTCGCCCGCGCCGCGAAAGATCGCGTTGATGAGAAACAGCAGCAGGATGCAGACGTTGCCGCCGAGGATGATCGCCGCGTAAGTAGAGCCTGTCTGGATGACTCCCGCCTCCGCGCCCATGACCCTGAGGAGCGCGGGCGCAAACGCCAGACCGGCGACGGCGAGCGGCAGCGACACCAGAACGCCGATGATGATCGACTGTATGGCGGCCACGGCCGCGCCCTCCGGGTCGTGCTCGCCGGTGCGCCTGGCGACGGTCGCCGTCGTCGCCATGCTCAGGCCGATGGCGATGCCGAAGACGATGGTGAGCATGGACTCGGTAAGGCCGACGGTTGCGATGGCGTCCGCGCCGAGCCGCGCCACGTAGAAGACGTTGACGATGCCGAACAGCGACTCCATCACCATCTCCAGGATCATCGGCACGGACAGGAGCACGATGGCGCGCCCGATGCTGCCCTCTGTGAAGTCCTGCTGCGAGCCGACGACGGACTCGCGCAGCAAAGCGATGATTTGTTTGAGACTCATGGCCGCTGGTGATTCGCTTAAAATTAACTGTGACCGACGCGCCCCGCCGACGAGACGCAAAAGACCCGAGAGCAGGCGCTAAAGGAACAAATGAACGCTAAAACGATGAATGATGAATTACAAAGCGCTCAAAGCGAGTCGCCTTTGTCGTTCGTCGTTCACCGTTTCTGCTTCATGACTTCTTTCCTCTGGCGCACGCTCTCGGGTGCTCTCTGAACTCGGCGGCGAATGTCTGCCGCCACTTTGAACGGAAAAGTTATCTAACGATTGCCGCCGCCCGTAGGTTTCAAGTTTAGTCTTCCGCGTAGAGGCGTTCGATCACGTCGCGGTATTTTTCGTCCACGACGCGGCGTTTGACCTTGAGTGTGGGCGTCAGTTCGCCGCCCTCGATGGAGAGTTCGCGCTCGATGAGGGCAATGCGCTTGACGCGCTCGTAATTGGAGAGGTCGGCGCAGAGGCCGTTGACCTGTCGCTGGATGAGATCGAGTATGCGCTCGTCGCGGCACAGTTCCGCAGGGCTGGTGCCGGCGTCGCGTATGCCTTTGTGCTGCGTGTAGGCGCGCAGTTGTTCCCAGTCGGGGACGATGAGCGCGGCCGGATACTTGCGCCCGTTGCCGATGAGCACGACCTGATTGACGAAGCGCGATCCCTTGATGCGCGCCTCGATGGCGGACGGCGCGATGTACTTGCCGCCGGAAGTTTTGAACAATTCCTTCTTGCGATCCGTGATCTTCAGGAAGCCGTCGGCGTCGAGCAAGCCGATGTCGCCCGTCTTGAACCAGCCGTCGGCGGTGAAGACGGCGCGCGTCTCGGCGGGCTTCTTATAGTAGCCGCGCATAACGTTCGGGCCGCGCGTCTCGATCTCGCCGTCCGAGGCGATGCGCACTTCGACGTTTTTGATCGGTTGCCCGACTGTGCCGATGCGGTTGTCTTCCAGCGTGCCCGCCGCGATGACGGGCGAGGTCTCCGTCAGCCCGTAGCCCTGCACGATGGGCAGCCCCGCGCCGAGGAAAATGTAGCCGATCTCATCCGGCAGCGCCGCACCGCCCGACACGAACAGGCGCATCCGCCCGCCCACGCCTTCGCGCCACTTCGAGAAGACGACGCGCAGTGCGAGATCGTGCTGCAACTGAATGAGCGGCGGCACGGGCTGGCGCGCAACCGTCAACTGCGCCCAACGCTTCCCGATGCCGACCGCCCACGCGAGCATCCCGGCTTTGAGTTTCCCTCCGGCGGCGGCCTTGTCCTGTATGCGCGCGTAAATTTTCTCGAACAGGCGCGGCACGCAGAGCATCACCGTCGGGCGCACCTCGCGCATGTTGTCGCCGATCTTCTCCAGAGACTCCGAGTAGAAGACGCTCATGCCGTGGTGGATGTACATGTACATGCCGAGCCGCTCGAAGACGTGCGAGAGCGGGAGCACCGAGAGCGCAACGTCCGTCTCGCTGAAGGCGAGATGACCGGAACTGTCGATCAGATTGGTGACGAGGTTGGCGTGCGTGAGCATGACGCCCTTCGGTTCGCCCGTCGTGCCGGAGGTGTAGATGATCGTCGCGAGGTCTGTCGCACCCACCGAGCGCGCGAGTTCGCTGATCAAGTCAGGTTGCTCTTGTGCGAGCGCGCGCCCGCGTTCGATGAGTTCGTCGAGCGTCGTCGCGCCTATCTCTGATGCGCCTTCCGGTTCGAAGAAGATGAGATGTTCGAGTGTGGCGCAGCCGTCAACGGCCTCGAAGATGCGCTCGAAGGCGGCGCGATTGCGTATGAAGAGGACGCGCGTGCCCGAATCGTCGAGGATATAGCGCACCTGCGGCGGGGCTTGCGTCGGGTAGATGGGCACATCCACGACGCCCGCGAACTGGCAGCCCGCATCGGTCAAAGTCCATTCGGGCGAACTCTCGGAGAGGATGGCGGCGCGTTCGCCGCGGCGCAGGCCGAGGGCGTGGAGTCCGCAGGCGATCAGATGCGCGCGCTCGATCAACTCGGCGGAAGAGATGGCGCGCCACACGCCGTCGCGCTTGTAGTTGAGGGCATCGGGTTTCGGATGGCGTTTGACGGCGCGCGTGAAAACTTCTGCGAGCGTCGTAGGCTCATCGGGCGAGAGCGGCACGCGCGGCGGGGGCGCGATGGGAATGAACTCCTCCTGTGGGAGCGAAGCGGCCGCCGCTTGAGCGGGGGCAGACGTTTCGCCGGACGAGGCAGTCGCACCGCCGCTGACTCCCGCGCCGGATGCGTTGTTGATGTTGGTCTCCGTCACTGTCACGTCTGCCTCAGGTTGCGTCGAGTTGGGGGTCATTTGCGGCTGCTCACTCCGTTGAGAAAAATGTCGAGCACCTGGTCGGCCAGCGGCGCGAGTTTGTAGGCGCGTGTCGAGAGAATCCAGTTGGTCGCCATCTCGTCGAGCGCGCCGAAGAGAATTTTGGCGACGACCTTCGCGTTCAATTCCGCGCGGAAGAGACCGGCGCGCTGCCCCTCTTCGAGCGTCTCGCGTATCAAGCGCAGGTATTCTGCCAGACCGGCGGCGGAAAACTCCTCCATGAATTTCGTAGAGCCGCGCAGTTCGACTTGAAAGACGACGGCCAGATCGCGATCCGCGCCGAGGCGCTCCAGATGGAGGCGCGCGATGCGCCGCAACTTCTCGCGCGGGTCGTCGAGCGTGGCCGTCTCGGCGCGCGCGGCGGCGATGGCTTCACTCACGCCGCGCTCGAAGATGGAGCGCAGAATTATCTCTTTGCTCTTGAAGTAGAGATAAACCGTGCCGTCGGCGACGCCCGCGACGCGCGCCACGTCGGCCACCTTCGAGTTGAAGTAGCCGTTCTCGGCAAAGACTTTCGTCGCGGCGCGCAGGATGGCCTCGCGCTTGTCGGGGACGGAGGCGCGCGTTGGCGGCGTTGGCGGCGGATTCGCGGAACGTACGGGTGGCATTCGGGGGAACTCTAGCTCCGTTTCGCTAAGTTGGGCGCTTTAATGAGTGACCGCTCATTCAGGCTAACGACTACAGACTAGCAGAAGTTAAAAAAAAGGGAAAAGGCGATGGAGCAAGGGCAACATAGTGATTGACGCTTGAGTACGGCTGGTGTCGCTCATTCCTTTCTCAACCGTGCGTTCGGTGCCGCGCATTCCTTTCTCAACGGCGCGTCAGGTTCTCTTCGCGCTCCTCGTCCGCTTCGCCCGCATCGGTGAGGAGGAGACGGCCGCCGTCGCCGGAGGCGGCGAGGCGCAAGTCCGCGGCGCGCAGGTTGAGGTCGCGCTGCGGGAATGGGATTTCGATGTTGGCCTCTTTGAAGAGACGCCAGATGCGATAGTTGATGTCGCTTTTGATCTGCGGGTGGCGGCGCGGCCTGTCTGTCCAGACGAGCAGGCGGAAGTCGAGCGATGACTCGCCGAAACCCAAGAATTGCACGCTCGGCTTCGGGTCGGGCAAGACGTGCGTGATGCCTTCGGCGGCGCGCAGGAGCGTGTCCGTGACGAGGTCAACATCCGAACTGTAGGCGACTCCGACCGGCACAGAGATGCGCGAGCGGCGGTCTGCGTAAGACCAGTTGACGAGATTGTCGTTGACGAGTTTCGAGTTGGGCACGATGACGGTGATGCGGTCGTTCGTTAACACGGAGGTCGTGCGCAGGTTGATCGTCTGCACGCGGCCTTCCGTGAGTTTGCTGTCCGGCCCCGTGATGGTGACGAAATCGCCG
>DASVPS010000383.1:0-6390 GCA_036389555.1 Pyrinomonadaceae bacterium | reverse complement strand
GACGGTCGGCGAACGTGTCACGTTAGTCATGGGAGAGGGTTTTCGATTGCGGATTTCGGAATGCGGATTGCGGATTAGAAATCAATCAGTCTTTCAATCCGCAATCCGCATTCCGAAATCCGCAATTTCATTGACTCGCTTCGACGTTTCTCCGTAAGATTGCGCGCAAGTTTTTGCACTTCGTCGAAACACCGGAAGCGCGCGGGCGGTTGAGTTCACATCGAGCGGCGCGCGCGAGAAATCGGGGATCGAAAATCATGTCAACTAATGAGATCGCAACGCGGGGAACTGATGCGAGCGCGCCCGTCGCCAAGGACGCGCCGACCGAGCAGCAGACGTCGCAGGCGGGCGCGCCGAAACGGTTCGAGCGTGGTCAGACTGTCTGCAACGAGAAGAACGAGAAGGGCAAGTTGTGCAACGGCCATCTCAAGCAGGTCAGCCCCGTAGGCGAAGAGGCGCGCCAGCACATGCGCGGTGACGACCTGCTCTATCGCTGCCAGACCTGCGGCACGCTCTACATGGGGCCGCCGCTCGGCCACGTCCGCGACCCGCGCAAGCAGGCGCGCTACGTCCAGAGCGAACTCGTCGCCATCCTCGAAGCGGCGGGCGGCACGCTCCCCGCCTTCAAAAAGAGCGAGACCGGCGCGTGGGTTCCCGTCAGCGAAACGACGACGCACGCCGCGCCCGCCCCGCCCGCACCCGCTAAACCCGCTCCTTCCGCCGTCGCCGCGCCAGCAACTCCGCCCGCGACCGATGGTGAGACGCCCGAACAAAAGCGCGCACGCATCATCGCCGAAGCCAAAGCGAAGGCCGCCGCGCGCATGGCCGGAGGCGCGCCCACCGCGGCCAAACCATCAACCGCCACGCCGCCGCCGGCCACGGCCACCAGCGACGCAGCCTCTGATGAAACGCCCGAACAAAAGCGCGTGCGCCTCATCGCAGAGGCCAAACACAAGCATGAACGGGTCGCCGCCGAGGCCAAAGCGAAAGCCGCCTCCGGCGACGCGCCTCCAGGTGAAACCGTCGAAGAAAAACGCGCGCGCATCATCGCCGAGGCTAAAGCGAAGGCCGCCGCGCGCATGGCGGGAGGCGCGGCATCAACTCCGACGACTCCGACACCAACGGCGACAACAGCGGCGACGGGCGGCGAGGCCGCCGCTCAACCTTCAACACCAACTGCCGCGCCGCCCGTCGCAACAGCGCCCGCGCCGGTTGCCGCCGATGTGCCCGCAGACGAAACGCCCGAACAAAAGCGTGCGCGCCAGATGGCCGAAATCAAGGCGAAGGCCGCCGCACGCATGGCCGCCAAGAACAATCCGGGCGGCGCGAACGCGGGCGGCGAGACTTCCATAGACATGCCGCCCACCACCGCGCAACCGCCTTCGCCCACTTCCGGCACGGACTCTTCCGCAACGGCCGACGCGCACCGTCCCGCCGCCGAAGCGCAGGCCGCCACGGGTCAGGCATCAGCCGCGCCCTTGAGTCCCGCCGCGGCCACCGCCTCGCCAGCCGCCGGTGCGGAGACGCCCGCAGACCTCGCGCCCGATGCATCCACCGAACTCACGCCCGGCGCACCCGGAGACGAGCGTGACCAAGACGAAGGCGCGACCCGGTAACAGCCGCCCTCTTTTCGAGCGACAAAGAAACAGCGCGCAAAGGTTGATTGACAACCTTTGCGCGCTTTCGTTTTCAGGTCACGCTCGTCTGAAGTTAAGCGAACGCCGCTTCGAGCGGTGAAGGATTCAGCTTTCCTTGATCGTCAAACCCTGCGGCGCGAAATGCCAGTCGAGCACCTGCACGTCCGCCTCTTCGGCCAGCGCGCGTGCGACCGACTCTTTCATCCCCTCGGCGCAGAGGAACGCGATGCAGCCGCCGCCGCCCGCGCCGCACACCTTCGCCGCTTCCGCGCCGTGCTGCGAGGCTTTCTCGACGAGGCGCTCCATGTGCGGCGTCGTGATGTTGGGCGCGAGCCGCTTGCGGTTCGGGTAGGCGGCGCTCATGATCGCGCTCACCTCGCGCCAGTCGGAAGCCTTGAGCGCGTCGCGCATGCGCTGCGCCGCGTCGCGTATGCCCTCGAAGAGTTGGAAGATAACTTTGTCGCCTTCGATGTGGGTCTTGAACATCTCCCAGTTGTTGATGCCGGACAGGCGCGGCTCTCCCGTGTAGCAGATGACGAGGCGGCGTTCGAGTTCGGCCGCGTCCACGTGCAACTCCTCGCGCTCGATGCCGTCGGCGCGAAAGTGTATGCAGTTTGCGCCGCCGTAGAACGCGCCGTAGTAGTCCTGAAAACCCGCAGGCACGCGGATCACGGTCGTCTCGACGTTGGCCGCAATCGTGATGAACTTGCGCTCCGCGTAACGATTGCCGACGAGACGATTGAGCGCGCCGATGCACGCGATTGAGAGCGCGCTTGACCCGCCGAGGCCTGCGCCCGCTGGCGCTTGCGACTCCGCGATGAGATGAAAGCCCGTCTCCGGTTTGAAGAAGTGTACGAGTTTCGAGATGAGTTCGAGCCGCTCCTCGTGTACGAGACCGGCGACGCCCGCGAGGTCGGTTTCGAACGACAACCCGCGGTCGCGCGATTCGAGAATGACGCGCCCGTCGTCGCGCGTCTCGATGCGGCAGCGCGCGTAGAGCGAGATGGCGAAGTTGACCGTCGCCGCATTCGGGTGAAACAGATAAAGCGGCCAGATATCAATCGTGCCGCCGGCCAGATCGACACGCGTGGGTGCGATTGCTTCAATAATCATGATAAAGATGAGGGATGAGGGATGAGGGATGAGGGATGAGAAAAGCCGTGAATCGTGAATCGTAAATAGTAAATAGAAGAAGACGGTTTTATCTATTTACGATTTACGATTCACGATTCACTTGTCTTCATTCATCCCTCATCCCTCATCCCTCATCCTTTAATTCAGTCTCCTTCGGCGTCGCCGCTGCTGCTGCTGCGGGGGGCGGCGCGCACTTTCTTCACAGTCTCTTTGTCTTTGCGGCGCGTGAGCGGCGGCGGGAGATGTTCTTTGATTTCCTCGCCAATCTCTTGCAGTTTCTCCTGCACGTTCTCTTCAAATTCGTGGACGCGCTCGGGGTCGGCCTCTTCCACCTTCGGCGAGAGCCAGTAACGCTCTGCGAGGTAGAAACCGGCGATGCCTATGACGACGATGACGAGCAGGAATTTGCCCAGATGCTCGAAGTCGCCGATGAAGTTCGTGATGATGCCGTGGAAGAAATAGCCCGCGCCGCTCAGAATCAGCACCCACAGGAAACAACTCGCCACGGCAAGCGGCAAAAAGCGCGTAGTGTAGCGCATTTTCGCCACGCCGTAGAAGACGCACGAAGCCGTGCGCAGCCCGTAGACGTACTTCGATAAAAAGATCGAGAGCGGCCCGAAAGTCTCCGTCAGGCGTTCGATGCGCGGGCGCGCGGCGCGGTAAAATTTCCGGTCGCGGATGCTCGAACGAAACCCGCGTCCCATCGCGTAAGCCACCTGATCGCCCGCCACGCCGCCGGCCGTGCCCGCCGCCAACACCTTCACGAAACTATATTCGCCGAAGAACGCCCCGTGCGCGAGCACGCCCGCCAGCAGCAGCGTAATGTCCCCCTCGATCATCGCGAGGAAGAAGATCGCGTACAGCCCGTACTGCCCCACCAGTTCGTAGAATTGTTGCTCCATAGATAAACACAGTGACAAGTGACAGGTGACAGGTGACAAGTAGTTAAAGCGGCTTGCCTTTCTGACTTGTCACCCGTCACCTGTCACTTGTCACTCTCTTTGGGTTTGACGACGAGCACGGGGCAATGCGCATGGCGCACGACCGACTCGGCGGTCGAGCCGAAGATCATGCGCCCGAAGCCGGTGCGCCCGTGCGACGAGATGACGATCAAATCAATGTTGCGTTCGCGCGCGACGCGCACGATCTCGCCCGCCGCATCGCCGTGCGCGACGACCTCTTCCACGTCCAGCCCCGCACATTCTGCGCGCGCCCCCAGTTTCGGCAACTCGCGCGTCGCAGACTCTTCCAGTTGCCCGCCGATATCCACCGCCGGCATCGGCTCGGCCACCGCCGCATAGCCGACCGGCGGCATCATCGTCTCCACCACGTGCAGGCACAACAGGCGCGCCTTCATCTGCCGCGCCAGATCGGCCGCATAGGGCAAAGCCGACTCGGCGCACCGGCTGAAATCGGTCGGCAACAGAATGGAACGAATGATCATAAAAACTAAAGTGATGAGTGATGAGTGATGAGTGATGGGCGATCAGTCAGATGCTTTCACTCATCACCCATCACTCATCACTCATCACTTCTTCGGCTCGTCATTCTACACGCAGAAGGGCTGGTTTGACAGCCCCCTACCCCTTTGCTACCATTTTCGCCGTTTCCTACCTGAAAGACTTTTTCGCCCGTTGCTCCCGTCTGGAGATCAAAGATCATGTCAACCGTCACATCCGAACGCAACTACGTCGGCATCGATATTTCCGGCGCATCGCTGCATGCCGCGCTCGTCTCGCACGAAGGTCAGGTCATCGTCCGCCGCGAGGCCACGCTTGAGAGCGACACGCTGCCCGCACAGATCACCGGCCTCGTCGCCGAACTCCGAGACGCCGCGCCGAACGTCTCCGCGCTCGGCATCGGCGTGCCCGGCCTCGTCAATCCGGAGACGGGTCGCGTCGTCGTCTCTTCAGACCTCCCCTCGGTCGTGCGCGCCGATTTGCAGACGGAACTCTCGCGCGCGACGGGTCTCCCCATCGCGCTCGTCAACGATGCGAACGCCGCCGCCTACGGCGAGTACATCGCCGGCGCGGGGCGCGGCAGCCGCAACATGTTCTACGTCACCATCGGCACAGGCATCGGCGGCGCGCTCATCCTCGACGGCAAACTCTGGTACGGCGATTCGGGCTTCGCAGGCGAGTTCGGCCACATCACCATCGACCGCGAAGGCATCGAATGCACCTGCGGCAACACGGGCTGTCTGGAAACGGTCGCCTCCGCGCCGAACATCGTCCGCCGCACGCACGAGCGACTCGTACGCGACAGCACCTCATCTCTCACGCGGCTCGGCCTCAACAAAAATTTCACCGCCGCCGACATCGCCCACGCCGCCAACGAGGGCGACGACTTCGCCATGCTCATGATCGAGCGCACCGGCCGCTACATCGGCACGGCCATCGCCGCCGTCATCAATCTCCTCAACATCCAGCGCATCGTCCTCGGCGGCGGCGTCATGGACGCGGGCAAACTCATCCTTGATCCCATCATCCGCGAAGCCGGCCGACGCTCCTTCCAGCCCTGCTTCGAGGCCACACAGATCGTCGCCGCCACCCTCGGTGCGGACGCCGTCCCCACCGGCGCGGCCATGCTCGCGCGCGACGGCGCAAGCCAGGCGGGAGCGTCAGCCTAGCCACCTCGTAAAGATGCTCTGAAAATGCTCATAGGAGTCGCATGGGGCGGCTCAGTGTACTCCTATGAACACGGTGGTATGCTGGATTGTATTTGCTCGCCAGTTATTAGCCATCCGAACTTTACGATGAAGAGGATTGCGCCCATGAGATATTTTACTCACCTTGTTACTCCCATCGTTCATATCTTGCTCTGCCATACTCTCAGCATGGCGCAGGAGACGAGTCCCGCCCCGTCCCCTCCTTCAATCCGGGTTATCGGAGTCGGTTCAGAGTGGTTTTGGTCAATGGCACAATTTCTAGCTGTGTCGCTGACCCTTTTTTTCATTTACCGGCAAATAAAACTGCAAGGGTATGGAAATATGCTTAGCTCTCTCAACGCGCTGCAAGAGCGCTGGCGGGCTGAAACCCTACGCAATGCCCGCAGACTCGTGTGCGAGAGCTATCAGCAAAAGACTAACGAAATTAACGAGCCTGAATTGCTCGTCGCCGGCTTTTTCGAGGAACTCGGGCTGTACCTTAAAAAGAAGGCGCTTGAGACCGATCTGGTATGGGAACTTTACAGCTTTTGGATCGAGAACTACTGGCGCATGCTCGAACCATCCATACTTGCTACGAGATCAAAAGCTACAGACGATTCCTGGTTTTCCAATTTCCAGTATTTATATGAACAGATGGCTGTTTATAGCAAACAAAAGGGGATTTCGATGCCAGCAGACGTTGAGGCTGATATTAAGACATTTATCGATGTGGAACTTCAGCGGATCGAATTCATTGATAGAATTGTTCCCGAGCCTGACGCCACAAATAAATGATAGCGTGCTGACAGTTGTTTAACTCGGTGTCGTTGAAGTAGGGGCATAAACTATTGGAGTGTATGAAGGACGGGCGCGCGTGCGGTTTCGCGCCCGTTTTGTTATAAAGGCAGAGGTCAGAGGTTAGAGATCAGAGGTCAGTCAAGAACTGTCTTTTTCTGACCTCTGATCTCTAAC
>DASVPS010000382.1:0-23872 GCA_036389555.1 Pyrinomonadaceae bacterium | reverse complement strand
CGGCTCGTCTGGGGCGCGACTTTTTTTCCGCAGTTCAAGCTCGATCAAATCACTCATACGCTCGTAGCGTTGCTCCCAATCGTTTAAGGCGGCCACCGTGCGCCGGCGCGCAACCGTGGCCTCTTCGCCGGAGGAGACGAGCGCCCTTTCGATAGAGGCGACGAACTCCGCGGAGGAATTGGGAGAAGTCATAATTACTCCGTGCTTCCCGTTGAAGCTGCTGACCTCCGGCAAGTCGGTCGAGACCACGGGCTTGCCCGCCGCGAGGTATTCGATGATCTTCGTGGGGACGACCGTCGCCGTGTAGTTGTTATGTAAGTAAGGCACGATGCCGACATCGAAGCGGCTTATAAAGTCCGGCAACTCTTCGTGCGCCTTCGGCCCGATCAGGTGTACGTTCGGGATGTGCTTCAAAGCGCGCGGCGAGGTTTGCAGCGGGCCGACGAGCACCCAAGACCAATCGGGTCTGGCGCGCGCCATCGCAGCCAACATCTCCGCATCGAAAAACCTGTGAATGCCTCCCACGTAGCCGATGATGGGGCGCGGCAGCGCGGACATCAGCGCGGCGGCGGAATCTTTTGCGGCGGGAGCGCTCGCCTCTTTCCCCGCCGCATCATCCGAATGCCCGTTCTGATTCGCAAACAAATTCAGATTGACGCCGAACGGAAAGACTTCGACCGTACGGCCATCCCGCGAACAATGGTCGGCCAACTCCGCGCACTGTGCGAACACAACGTCGCTCATCTCGATGATGGAACGCTCGCTCTTGACGATGTCCTGCGGGCGCGGGGCTAACTCTGCGAAATCCGCGATGCAGTAATAGACGACGACGCCGTGCGGCCGACGCAGCATGCGCACGAGCGAGGCGACCGTGTCGGTCGGCAGAAACGTCCAGATGACCTCCGGCTCAAAGCGCAGATTTCTGACCGTGCGCTTGATGAGCGAGAGCATCACGCGCTGGTTCAGCTGGCGTCGCATCTTCGAGCCGAATGGGGGCAGGATCAGCGGCGAGCAGACATAGAGGTTCGGCGAAACTTCGCGCACGCCGCCGCGGGGCAGAGAGGTCGCCCAGTGAGAAAACCTTAAGGCGACGCGCCTGGCATCGTGCAGGCCGGGGGCGCGCACGCCCATGTTCTCTATGTAGAGAACGCGGTTGCCCGCCTGCACCAACCGCTTGGCGATTTCCTGGTGTCCCTGCCAGTTGAAATCCCACTCGATGCTGGAAATCACTATGATGTCGCGTCCGCTCAACATAAAAATTTAAGTAATGCCTCCGGCCGGAGTGAGTAAGAAAAATTCTTCCGCGCAGAAGGCAGAGCAGAGCGACGGCGTAAGAGCGCAAGAGCGACCATATAGTCGCCGCGCGCACACGCTACCTCTTTCGGCACTCGCTCCGCGCACCGTCATTTAATTGCTGCCCCCACAAGCCCGCGGAGCCTGGCGATGATCACAGGTAGTTTGACGCGCGCGCCGAACTCAGTCTCGCTCGCTTCGTGTAAGAGAAGGCGAAGGCGATATGTCATGCCGCGGCGGGCGAGGCCGAGCCTTTCCCGCCGTGTCAGGCGCGACCGGAAGTCGCGTCCGAAGAAGTGGTAATCATGCAGGTAAAGTTTTCTGACGGTGGCGGCGAAGGGTTGCCCGTCGTAAACGTTCTGCCCGTCAACACGCTTTTTCCAGCGCGGCGTGAGGCTGAAGGCCGCCGTGCAAGGCCGGTTGACCGCCGTCTCCAGCAGCAGATACCAGTCGTCTGCGATCTTCATGTGTTCGCCCCAACCCGACACAATCGAGTCGCGACGAATGAGGAGGGAAGAGGAGGGCGCGGGGCATATTTCGAGAAACAAACGCCTGATCTGCGACGGGTCGAGCAGCGACCACTCTCCCTCGCAATGCGTCTGGTACGATCTCCACTTGCCGTCTCGCAGCCACTCGCTCTGGGACAACTGCTCGCCCCTCATTTTCACCCAGTTGGTGAAGACGAAATCGAGTTGAAAGGCTTGGAGGCAGGCGACGCTGCGGGTTAAAAAATCTTCGTCCCAGAGGTCGTCCGAATCGAGCGAGGCGATGTATTCACCCTCCGCGAAGCGAAGGCCGTAGTTGCGCGCCGCGCCCTGCCCACGGTTGCTCTGGTAGTGGTAACTAACGCCCTCGATCTCTGCCACGCGCCGCGCCGTGTCGTCGGAGGAACCGTCGTCCACGACGATGATCTGCTTTAACGGGTAGGTCTGCGCCTTCGCGCTGCGGAGAGCCTCTACGACATACTCGGAGCGGTTATAGGTGGGGACGATGATGGAGACCAGACCTTTAATCATTCGTCCCGTCTCCCCTCGTTTGATGATTGCTCGCGAACACTCGGCCTACGCTCCGTTAATAGTTTGCGCCTCTTGAAGTCGAAGAGGTGTGCTCGCGGATCGAGCCTTCGTCAAGTATCGTTTGAAGCTGAGGCCGGCCGGGCGCGGCTCCGGCCAGCGTGTCGGCGATCTCCAGTAGGGTGTCGGCGAAGTCTTCCGCCGGATTCGGCGGAACCAGCCCGCGAATTTTGCTCGCCGCCAGTTCTCCCATTTCCCGCAACTCACCCTTGCGTCTCCACGCTTCCTCTAACGCCGCATCGATGGCATCCTCGGCCGGGTCGGCCAGAAAACCCGTCACGCCGTCTTCGATGACCTCGGCATTACCCCCGACCTTCGTGACGATACCGGGACGCCCGCACATCATCGCTTCGACCAGCGAGAGCGGCAGCCCCTCCGCGCGCGAGGGCAAGATCAGCGCGTGATGACTTCCCCAGATGCCGGGCACGTCGCTCGTCTGTCCTTCAAACGACACGTTGGTCACGCCGAGCCGGGCGGCCATGTCCGCCAGTCCCTCGCCGTTAACGCCCCGGCCGAAGAAGGAGACGTGCAGGCTGCGCCGCTTCCACTTCTCACGCGCCAGCACCCGCAGCAGAATGTCCTGACCCTTATCCAGCAGGTACAGACGCGCCACACAGGCCAGCCGCAAGCATTCGTCTTCGCGCCCCGGCCACGGCAGCGCGCGCTCCGGCGGCACCAGATAAGGATTCCTGACGACCGTCGCGTTCGTTAAGCTCGCGCCGATCTGATCTTCGGTCAGGTTTCGGTTGTGCTTCGAGACGAAGAAGCACCGCACTGCGGCTTCGTAAGTTTCGCGTCTATACTGTCGAGACTGATCCGGCGGCCAGAAGTGATCGGTAGCTTTCTGCGATATCAGTGTGTAAGGTAGTTTGAGTTTGCGGCAAAGATAACCAAAGTGCAACCCGTCGTAGTTGTCTCCCTGCGAGATGACGACCAAGTTCGGACGGCGTGCCTTGAGGTGAAGCGCGAGCGAGAGGAAATGCGACAGAGTTACCATACGCCGCGGGAGGGGCGGCACACGTAAATCCCGCACCGTGCAGGAGAGGGATTTCAGGTGTTGAATTCTGGGATGCGTTTCATCCACCACCGTCTTGAAGGCCGAGACGCGATGACCTCTTTCCGCCAGAATCGAGGCCGCCCCCGACCATAATTCTTCGCTCCCGCCCCAGGTCTCCGGGCAAGTGCTGATCATGCTGAAGCGGCGTGGGGAGGTGAGGCGAGAGGCTTTTCTCATACGATGGTGGGCGTGCGGTTCAGCCTTTGCGAAAACAGTAAGAAGGAATCTCCCGGTGAAATCGTCCGTTATGCAAAACACCCTGCCGGCGCAAAGACGCGGGACTCAACTATCTCAAACCATCCGGGCGATAGATTGGTGGGAATACAAACTGTCTCCGATGTTTGCCACCATCTACGCGACCGCGTTCCTTTCAAACTTAGCTATCATTTCTTTGTGGCCGCTTTTCCTCCTCGCGCTCGTCGCTCTAGTTCCCGGAGCCGCCTACGTCAGCGTGATCAACGACCTGACCGACATGGAAGACGATCTGGCGAGCGGCAAAAGCAATCGTCTCGCCGGAAAGTCGCAGACGTTTATCGCGTTGATGCTGGCCTGCTCCATCCTGCCGGGGATAGCCGTGGCGATCTACTGGCGCAACGACCCCCTCCTGTTATCGCTCTACCTGGCCGCCTGGGCTGCCTTCTCGCTCTACTCGATTCCACCCGTCAGGTTGAAGAGTCGCGGCGTGCTCGGCATTCTGGCCGACGCTTCCGGGGCGCACCTGTTTCCCACGCTCCTCGTGGTCAGCCTCGTGTTTCGCTGGCGGGCTGTAGACCCCTTCGATATCGTCTGGTTCGCTGCCGTCGCCGCATGGTCTTTGAGTTACGGTTTGCGCGGCATCCTGTGGCATCAACTGAGCGATCTGCCCAACGACGAGCATGTCGGGCTTCGCACTTTTGCCCGGCGTCATAAGATAACACGGCTCCATGTACTCGGCAATTTCGTCATTTTTCCGGTCGAGGCGACCGCCTTCGCCGTCATACTCTGGCGCGTCGGCAGCCGCTTCGCCGTCGTCTTCCTGTGCCTCTACGCGCTGCTCGAATGGTTGCGCAAAGGGATGTGGAAGATGAATCTCGTGATCGTCGCCCCGAAAGACCGATACCACATCGTGATGCACGAATACTACGAGGTCTTTTATCCGCTCGCGCTCCTGCTCTCGTCCGCAACACGCTACCCGCAGGACGCACTCATGATCGCCGCACATCTCTTTTTGTTCCCGCGGCGCGCGACCCAGACTTTGAAAGATATTGTCAAGCTGCTCAAACAGGTGATCCGCCGGTTCATCTGACGCACGCATTGCGTTTCTTCAGATGCACGCATTGCGTTTCTTCTGACGCACTGCTCAGACGCTTGGTTTCGGGGAAACCCCGGCAGGGTTGAGCACGGCGACGATATAATCTGCGGCCGACCGCAGCAGTTGTGCTTCGGGGCGGTCGTCGAAACGCGCGAGGGCATCCTTGCCCGCCCCTACGACACCGGCGGCGAGTTGTCGCACTTCTTCGCTGCTCAACCCCTGAACCAACGTCGGCCGTAGATGCCGCACATCTTGCCCGACACTCTTCCCCGTCGTTTGATGGTCGCCGAGCTTGTCGGCCAGATCGTCGTAAATTTGATAAGCCTTACCGAGCGACTCGCCGAAAGCCGCGAGGGCGGCGATGTCCGCATCCGGCGCGCCGCAAATAATCCCACCGGCAACCATCATCAGGCGCATGAGCGCCGTCGTCTTCAAGTCGCGGCTCGGCGAGACGGAAGCGGCGGCACGCTCCCCGCTGAGCGCGAGTTCGGCGGCCTGTCCGGCGATCATGCCCGCGCTGCCGAGCGCATCGGCGACCTCCCTGATGAGTTGCGGGAGCCGCTCGGCCTGCGCGCCGTTGCGGGCTGCGCCGGCGAAGAGTGCATAGGCTTGATTGAGCAGCGCCACCGCAACCAGTACGGCGAGACCTTCACCGTAGACGACGTGCAGGGTCGGAATGTTACGCCTGAGTTCCGCGTCGTCCATGCCGGGCAGATCGTCGAGTATGAGCGAACTGGTGTGTATGAACTCGACCGCACAGGCGAGCGAGAGAGCCTGTTCGTGCGAAGCGCCGCCGAGGCCGGAACCGATGAGCGTCAGGTGCGGGCGCAGTCGTTTGCCGCCAGGAAACACGGCATACCGGAGGGCTTCGTTGAAACGTTCCGTGCCGGGCGCGGAACTCACCGGCAGATGATCTTTGAGCGCGCCTTCGAGCCGTTGCCGGTTGGACGCGATGAATGCGGGAAACTGTGCTGAACCCGTCGCCGTCGGTCGATCATAGAGACCGTTATCAGGGGCGTTTGATGATGTCGTCATTTGTCCTGTAATTGTTCTTTCAAGGAGAACTGAAACGGGCGCATCGCCGGAAGGCTCACGCACCCGTGCCTTGCTCATCCCACAAATACTCCGCGGCATACGGAGCATACAGGGGATTGTCTTTCAGGCGTGTCGCTTTTCCCACACAGTAATTCAAAATATCAATGGGAAAGTCGGCCTCGGAGATTTTCCTCTCAGGCCGCATGCGTCGCAGCACGCGGACGACCCGGTGCAAACGGTTGTCGAGCAGTTTGCCCGCATACCAACCGTAAGCCCTCTGAAACCGTCGGCCGCCCAACTGTCGCGCGGCGGCCGAGACGGCGCGCGACATCAACGGATACCAGTATAGCTCCTCCGGCGAAAGCGACGGATTCACACGTCCCAGTTTGATTTCCACGTGTGCCAGGCCGAGCTTCTCTTCGATGACGGCGAGGAATTTGTTCTGATCGTCGCGCAGCAATTCATAGGGCAGGACGATCAAATTGTCTGTGCCGAAGGCTTCGCCGTAAAGTCGGAGCAAATAGTCGTAGTCGAAATAGTGGTGCGCGTCGTTTCTGAGGCTCTCCGCGAGTTGGCGACACATGCCTTCCAGATACAGCGTGCCGCCCATCCTGACATATTGAGAATAGGCGGAGAGAATCATTCCTCTGAATCCGCGCGTGACGATAAGTATGCGGCTGAACGGATAGAGACTCTTCAACACCGAGCAGACGGCCGCCTGATTCTCCTTCACACGATCTTCGCGCGCCGGTTCCGCGCCGCCGAACTCCAGCCTGACGCCGCCCGCGCTCTCGTGCGGCGTGGACAACCCCTCGAAGCTGGTGACATAGCACTTATAATTCTTGTCCGTGGGTTGGCCTAACTCGTATACGTTGTGAAAGCCGCCGAGTGCGCCGGGCGCGTAACGGAGTTCGGGATGATGCTCGAACCACGCCTGTAGAAAGGTGGAGCCGGCCTTCGGATAACCGACGTGAATTAAATGTTGGGTCATGTGAAAAATGACTGAAGTCTTTTCTCCGGCCGAGACTCAAACCACGTCTCAGGCCAGGACTCAGGAATGCGTCGCACGATAGCGCAGCAGAGCCTCCAGACAGAAGCCCGTGGTCAACTCTTCCGAACCCCAGCCGTAATACTTTTTCGGCCCGCCGTAATAGAGCGCGGCGCGCGGCCAGTCTCCCTCCGCGCGCTGCCTGTCCAGCAGAAAGCTTAGGGCGCGCTCCAGTTCGGGCGGCGCGCTTCTCCAAGAGAGCAGGGCGCAGACGGCGAGCGCGGTGTCCAAGACGGTCTCGCCGATTGACCCGTCGGGCTTCGCGGCCTCTGTGATTTTACAGACGGCCTCTTCGCGTACGACCTCGAACGCCGACACGCCGGCCGCGAAGTTGCGCGAGACGACGTAATAGAACATGAAACGGTTTAGGTGCCACTTGTCGCAACAATCCTCCGCGCCGCGCCGCACGACATCGATCAGGTAATCCACCACGGCTTGCGTCGCCCCGCTCGCGCCCACGTAAAACAGCACGTTGGCATTGACCACGCAGTCCACATCATGACGCGCAGACTCGTTCAGTTTCCAAAAGTAGTAGAAGTTCAGCGGATGAGCCAATTGCCGCAAAGTCACACGCCAGTAGAGCGCATCGAGCGGCAGCGGCCAGCGCGGAGTCAACCACGTGTAGAACAAATTCTTCGGATTACGGTTTGCGAAAATCAGCTTGAGATTGGACGGGAAAGCGACGCCGTGGCGGCGCAGCACGTAAGAGACGCAGGCGATGTCGTCGAGGTCGGGCGGGATGATCGAGTGATACTGATGCTCTTTCGTCCAGTAACGCCACAGCCCCGCGCCTTCCATCTCGGCGAGAAAAAAGCGCAGCGACCTGTCGATCATCTCTACGGCTGCGGCCGGGTCTGCAAAGCCGAGCGAATAGACGATGAGCGCCGTGGGGAAGGGAGAACTGTCAACCACACAATCTTTCTCCAGACTGTTATCGGTGAACATGAACGCCTTGAACTCGCCCGACGGCAACTGGCTGCGCCGCAGGAATTCAAGCCCGCGTTCGATGCTCGCGTCCAGATCGTTTGAATTCATTCCTTCAAGCCCATTCGACATCGAGCATCATCAACTGGTTCACCGACGCCAAAGCGTTGTTGAGCCGCGTGGGGTGTGCGCGCACGGTGAACGCCTGCGCAGAGTCTTTCCAACCGAGCAGCGCCAGCGGTTGGAGCGTCACGGGATCGAGTATGGTGGCGCGCAACAGATACGACCCGGCCACGAGGGGGAGTTGCGGAATCAGACAGCGCAACTCGCCCGCCCCCGGCGAGAGCGCGCGCGGCGTCATATCGAAAGCTCCGGTGACGCACACCCACTGGTCGCCCGTGAAGACGCTGAATCCCCACAGCACTTCAAAAGTTCCCCACGATTGATATTTGAGTATGAGACGCAAATCTTCGCCCGTGCGAATCACGTCGCCCTCTGCGGCTTCGGCCGTAATGCTTTCGATGGCGACCGGGCGGTCTTCGTGGAGCACGGTCGGCGTTTCGCCGGATGAAGCGTCGCGTTGGGTTCGATGGCGGGTTTCGAGATAGTAGTTGAGCGACTCGACGGCCGTGCCGGAAAAAGTCAATTGCCCCTGTTCCAGCACGATGCCGCGCTGGCAGATCGCCTGAATCTGGTAAGGGTTGTGTGAAACGAAGATGAGCGAGCCTCCGGCGTCGAGATACTTCTGCATGTGGTCGAAGCATTTGTGCTGGTAGGCGATGTCGCCCACGGCCAGCACTTCATCCACCAGCAACACGTCCGGGTTCAGATGCGCGGCCACCGCGTAAGAGAGCCGCGCCTGCATGCCGGAACTGTAATATTGGACGGGCGTGTCGATGAATTCGCGAATCCCCGCGAAGTCCGCGATCTCGTCCATCAAGCGCTCGACCTGTCCGCGCGAGAAGCCGAGTATGGCCGCGTTGACGTGGACGTTTTCGCGCCCGGAGAGCACCGGGTTGAAGCCCGTGCCAAGTTCGATCAGCGCGCCGACGCGCCCCGTCACGCGGACGCGGCCGGCGTCCGGCTTGATCAGTCCATAGAGCACTTTCAGCAGGGTGCTCTTGCCCGCCCCGTTCGCCCCGATGACGGCGAGCGCTTCGCCCCGCCCGACCTCGAACGAAACATCGCGCAACGCCCAGAACTCCGCGCGTCGAAGTTCGGCGAAGAATTCGTCCGCGTCGCGCCTGAATATCTCGCGCGCGATGTCTGCGAGACCGTACCATAGAGAGCGTCGCAGCTCCCGGCAGTATTTTTTAGACAGGTGCGTGGCGGAGATCACCGGCCGGCCGATGTTTTGTTTAGTCTCAATCATTGACGCCGACGGGCGACTTTCAATCGGGGACGACGCGGACAGCAGCCCTTGTCACGCCTCCCTGATAAACAAATGCTCTAAAGCCCGCGAGGAAAAAGACTCTTCATACGAGATCGCGGAGAGAGGGCGCGCGGCACGAAAGTCAGGCCACCCGGAGAGCAGCGTTTCGAGTCCGACGCGCGCCAGCATGCGCCCCAGCGCCGCCCCGATACAGTAGTGCGGCCCGGCGGCAAATGAAAGATGATGGTTGGGATTGCGCCGCAGGGAGATGTCGTCCGGCTCCGTGAAATGTTCCGGGTCACGATTGGCAGCCGCGATGCACAATCTGACTTCCGCCCCGGCCGCGATCCGCGCGCCCGACAGTTCGACGGCTTCGGTCGCCACCCGCCAGACCATCTGCTCAGGAGCTTCGAGCCGCATGGCTTCCTCTATGAACGTGGGCAGCAGACGCAGATCGCTCTGCACCTCAACCCTCGCCTGCTGATGTTCCAGCAGCAGCAACGCGGACGCGGCGATGAGCCTGCTCGTCGTGGTCGTACCGGCGACCCAAAACAGTTTCATCACGGCGACGATCTCGTCCGGCGTGAGCGTCGCTTCACCCGCGCCACGCAGCAGCCGGCTGCCCATGTTGTCCGCGGGGCGCGCTTGCTGCTGCCCCAGATAGGCGCGCAGCCAATCTTTGAGCACAAGATAAAACTTGCCGTCGAAACTGTGTTTATGAGGGTCTAATTGTCGCCTCAAATCTTCCGTCTCTTCCGGCAACAATCCGAGCAGACGACCGAGCAGCATTTCCGTCAGCGGAACGGCGAAATTATTAACGAGGTCGAACTCCGCAGCCCCGTCGCCCTTCGCCAGCAACTCCACGGCGCAGCCCTTAGCGTAATCTTCGAGCGCCTGTACGGAGGGTGTGGAGAAGTAAGGGGAGAGGATGCGACGCACGCGCGTGTGGGCGGGCGGGTCGGCTTCGTTGAGGACGGGATCGAATCTCACCGACGGTCGCACGCTGGAGAAAATTTGTGGCTGTTTGAGTGCATGAACCACTTCGTCATAACCGAGCACCAGCCAGAATCCGTGCTCGGTCATAAAGTGAACCGAACCGCGGCGTCGCATGTCGGCATAATGCGGAAAAGGATTTCGCACCACGTCAGGTCGCAATAAATTTATGTCGCTCGCGGGGCGCGGTTCCTCTCGTGGTGAATTCGGCGAGAGATGATTCGTCGCCGACGCGGACGAGGGGGCGCGAAAACCGGACTTGAGCAGGCGGCGCAGTTTAGAGAGCATCGTGGATCAGGATTCCGTGCATGAGTATAGTAGAGCGCAGAACTGTTAGAGACGCGCGATCAGGTGCGGCCGGGCGAGCCGGTAGTGGAACCATGCGACGCCGAGCAAGAGCAAACTCAGCCCCACGACCGGCACGAATCCGCGTGCGGGGCGGAGCGTGCCGAGCGTGAGCCATTCGCGCGTCGTTACGAGCAAGGGTGTAATCGGATTAAGCGTGCCCGGCAGCGACGCCGGCCAGCCCGTGGGCAGCGGGTAAATCACCGGCGTGAGAAAAAACCAGAAGCCGACGAACAGGCTCAGGCCGCGCGACACGTCCCGGTAAAGCAGGCCGAGAGGCGTGAGCGCCAGCCCGATTGTGAAGCCGGCGAGCAGCAGCGACAGCACGCCCACAGGCACGAGCAACAGAGACACATTCCACTGTAGCTTGAACCAGATGAACAAGGGGAGCAGCACCACGAGGCGCACGGCAAAATTGAACAGCACCTCGACCACTCCTGCCAGCAGCAACGCTTCGTGAGGCGTTCTGCTTTTAATCAAAATATTGCGCGCAGACGAAAGTTGTTGCAGCGGCGACAGCAGCGCCTCCGCGAAGACCTGCCACAGCAGAGTTCCCGTCAGGACATAGAGGGGATACGCGACGTTGGTCTGGCCGACGTTGAGGATGTTGGCGGCGTTGAGATAGACCCACGTTGCCGCCGTCGCCAGAGGAGGCAACAGCAACCAGAAGTATCCCAACCAACTCTGCCGATAGCCCGCCCGCAAACTGTGCAGGAAGAGACGCCATGCGACCGGCGGCGACACACGCAAGTCCGACCAGAGGCCGCGTGCAAAACGGCTCGGCGCGCGCAACTGTGACTCCGCTGAATAGACGACCTCTTCCATCTACGCCCTAGCTTCTCTAACTCTCCAACGCGCTTCAAAGTCGGCGATAGTTTTACTGATCCCATCTCGCAGCCGGACGGTGGGCGACCACTCAAGCAACGCACGCGCGCGAGAAATATCAGGTTGACGTTGTTTCGGATCGTCCGGCGGCAGCGGGCAGAATTTGATGCTCACCTCTCGCCCACATAACCTGATCACCGTTTTAGCCAACTGCCGCATCGTAAATTCGTCCGGATTGCCGAGATTGACCGGGTCGCTCAGGTCAAATCCTTCAGGGGCTTTTTCCACGTTCATTAAACGAATCAAACCTTCCACGAGATCATCCACGTAACAGAAGGAGCGCGTCTGTGTGCCCGTGCCGTAGATCGTCAAATCTTCTCCCCTGAGCGCCTGCACGATGAAATTCGACACTACGCGCCCATCATTTTCCTGCATCCTCGGCCCATAGGTGTTGAAGATTCTGGCGATGCGCGTGTCCACCCCGTGCTGGCGGTGGTAATCCATCATCAACGTCTCGGCCACGCGCTTCCCCTCGTCGTAACAACTGCGCAACCCAACGGGATTGACATAGCCCCAGTAATCTTCCCGTTGCGGGTGAACCGTCGGGTCGCCGTAAACTTCGGAAGTCGAAGCCTGGAGTATGCGCGCGCCCGAACGATGAGCCAGGTCGAGCATGTTGATCGTGCCCATGACGCTCGTCCTGACGGTCTTCACCGGGTCGTACTGGTAATGGACGGGAGAGGCCGGGCAGGCGAGATTGTAAATTTGCTCCACATCCAAATGGACGGGATCAATAACGTCTCTGTGTAGCAGTTCAAAGCGCGGATGATCCAGCAGGCGCAGCACGTTGTCGCGACGTCCCGTAAAGAAATTATCGAGGCAGATGACCTGTTGGCCTGCGGCCAGAAGCTGTTCGCATAAGTGGGAGCCGAGAAAGCCGCCTCCACCGGTGACTAAAATTTTCATGTGGCAAAGTTGTCTTCCGAGAGCCGCACCGGCTCCGAAGCGTTTTATAACACGGCATGCGGGAGGATAGTAATTCCTCCCGCAGAGAAGAGAATCATATTATCGCCCGCGGAACGGGCGTACCTCCGAATTGCTCATCAGCCTTGATATTGCCCTCTAGTTTGATCGAATGTAAAGCCGCCTCAAAATCACGCGCTCTGTAGTTACTCTGATAAAACGCGGCGGCTTGGCGTGGCTCTGCAAGGATGCGCCGAGGCCGCGCGGGCGCGCTGGTGAGAGGTAAAAAGGCATGGTTGAAATTTCTTTGTTTGGGTGATCGCAATTTTCGCCGGTATGGTTTATGATAGGGGACATCTGGCATGCGGTGAAACCAAATGCCAAGTGGTTGCTGGGGTGAGGACAGTAACCACGCACTAGAGCAGGCGCGTTAGCTCCCAAAAGCTAGCGCGCCTGTTCGCTATTTGCAGGGTGAAGCAAAACCTTTTGCGTCTGCCGCTCGCACGCCGTCGCCGCCCGGCAAATTATTTCCCGTCAGGGAGCGCAAACTTTACAGGGGCGATAACCCGCGGCGTCCGCATGCAGCGGCGACAAAAACTCCACGCTGTGTTGCTGCGAAATTTTCTCGACCCAGGGGCAATCGGGCAGATGATAGATGCCCAGGCTGCTGTTTCCGACGACCGTCTGCCCGAAGGGTTGCGGCGGGAGGGGTGCGATAGGAGATGGGGGCGGATTGATCGCCGTGGGCGCGTGGGAGGAGGAGGAGACGGGGAAAATGGAGAGGCCGACGGACGGGCCGAAAGTCTGCAAGTCGTCCGAAGCGACATTCCAATCGAGGATGGCACGCACGAACCCGTAGACCATGAAGATTCCCGCCGAGAGCAGGAGCGTGAGCAACATCGCGCCGCCGTATCCGACGCCGAACAGTTCCCAGAATCCCGCGATCCACCTGTGCAGAAATAACCACCAGACGTAAATATAGGATTGGGTGAAGAGTTGGCGCGCATACATAAAGGTGTTGCCGCGAATGTCCAGCGGGTTGTGAGGCGTCGCACTCGGCGCGGGCGTCTGTGAGTTGAAGATTCCCTGTACCACGCCGGACGGCGGAGTGACCGCCGCGCTCGGCGTTTCCACCGGCCGCCAGCGTTTCTCGTTCATAAAGGGCGCGGCCTCAAGGTCTGTGGCTTCGCGCGTCTGCCCCTCGACCTCTACGTCGAGAGGCGCAACCATCCACGCAGGCAGTTTTGATTTCGGACTGACAAGATCGACGAGGCAGGGCGTCTCGGCCGGACTCAGCCGCGCGGCCGCCTCCAGAGTTTCCGCCAGTTGACGGTGCTCCGTCCCGATGCTCTTGATTTTAGAAAACAGCGTGGACGAGTCCGGGTCGAGAAAATCCGCCTTGGTGAAGATCAGGTTTTCGTCATGGTACTCGTCCCACAATTCAGGCCGCTCGGCGAGCGAAATCAGTGACAGGTAAATGACGAGCGCGGAGAAGTTGTCAATCGTTGCGTCGAAGAGTTGCGCGTCTCTGGCGGGGTGTTGAAAATGTTGATGGCCGACTTCGCTGGCGGGCAAGCCCGACAGGGCGGGGACGAACATTCCATCCAGATCGACGAGCCGCAATTGCCCGCGCTCGACGATGATGTTTCCGTGCTGCAAGTCTCCATGCGCGATGCCCGCTTCGTGCAGCCTGAACATCAGCTTGAGCCACTCGTCGGCCAGATGCCGGAGCACGTCCGGCCGGTCGATCACTTCTTCCAGATAAACGTCCAGCGTCGGCCCTTCGACCCATTGCATGATCAGCGTGGGGAATCTGCGCCCCGCGACCAGTATCCCGTAGGGGAAATATTTGAAACGCGGCAGCGCAGGGATATGGTGGACGCTCAGATGCGCGTCAATCGCCTTGTATCTTTCCTCGCGGTCGCCCAGATAACCGCGGAAGCAGCGCACGGCCACGGCGGGCGTGCTGCCGTCCGGGGCGGCGGGCGCGCTTCCGTTCGCGGCTTTGAGTTTGAAGACGTAGGCGAACTGGCCGGAGGTGACGAGCGGCATGCCGAGCCGGTCGAAGGCAGGCGTCAGACTCTTCACGTGAGGCTCTGCGAAGCAGAGGGCGGGGCATTGGATGGCTTCGGCGAATTGTCGCGCGCTAGGCCAGGAATGGGTCGTGAGGCTCGACATAATTCACTCGTTGTAGGAAAGGGGGCGCGCCTCTTCGATGGCGATCCTGAGAATCGCGATGTCGTCGTTATTGATCTTTTTTGCCTGACGTTCACGCCGGAACAACTCAAGCAGCGCCTCGCCGTCGGATGCCGCGAGCAGGGAATCAAACTCTTCCTCGACGCCCTTGCGCTCCTTCCAGAGTTTGAGATACCACGCCGCGCCCGCATCGGAAAGCAGAAAGAAAACGTCGCCTCGTTCGGCCATCCCTTCGTCCACGGTGAGGTGTGAGAGCGCCGTCTCATGTAACGAAGTGAGCGAAGGCACGAGCACCGGCGACGAATTGAAGAGGCTGTCGTCGGAGATGGGCAGGGCGCGACTGACCGAGCCGCCGCGTCGCTGGATCATGCAGGAGTCGCCGAGCGCGATGGCTTGCCACTGAAGCGCCGCGCCGCGCGCGCGAAACTGGAGGCCGACGAAAGCCGCGTAAGAACCCTGACGCGCTTTCGCTTCCGCATACCAGGGGAGCGGCCGATCATTCCAGGAGGCGTGCAGCCAGCGTCCCTGTTCTTCAACCCACGCGCCGAAGGCTTCGGCCGAGAGCGGCGCGGGGTCTGCCTCTGTCCAGCCGTCAACCAGACGCCGCGCCCAACGGCGAGAGTCGAACCCTTCCGTCGCTCCGTCGGCGACGGCGTAGCGCCACGACTCCGCGTTGATGCCGATTGCGTCTTCGCACTCCGCAGGGGCGCAGTCCTCCTTCTGCGTGAGGAAGTGTCGAGTTTCGATGCGCCAGGTTTGAGAGGTCATTGCGGTGTTAGAGGGGCGCGACGTGGTCGGCGCGGTCGGCGCGGTTTACGACTCCATCCAGATGTGCGGCGTCATCCCGGTCAGGCTCGTCCCGATCTCGTAGAACTGTACGACGGACGACGGATCGCCGTTGAACACGAACCCTCTGGAACCCTCTGCGACGTTGACGCCCAACTGCTGTGCGGCTCCGAGGAAGTTGTCGGGCAGGGGACTCGACACGTGGAACAGGGTGCGTGCGAAGGCGTCGGGCAGCACCGAATCATCGGCCGGGTATTCAACTTTGGTACGCCGGTGAGTTGATAAGTGACAATTGAAGAGCAGCGCGTTGCCGTCGTCCGTTCCGAGCGACATGATCTGTCGCCCCAGTTCGGTCGGGTCGCCGTCGGTTGATTCTCCGTCCGTGAGGTGGAGAACGGTCGGCGGAAATCCGCGCGGGTGTTCGCGCAGCCATCTCTCGATGAGCGACTTGGTGAGCGCGAACGCACCGCACATAGGCGTCTCGCCGCCCGCCTGCGGATAAATCCAGATCGGATAACGAACCGGCATTTCCACCACGCCGCCCGCGCCGTCCGACATGCGTTTGTGGCGCGTCTCGATCCGCTGCGGGTTATCGGCCACGTCGGAGATGGGAACGATGGTGTGATCCGTCAGCGTGCCGGCGAAGGCGGAGCCGATGGTGCGCCCGTAGCCGATGATGGAGACGTAATAGTAGTTACGCACCTCCTCGGTTTTGGTGCAGCGGATGACGAAATCATGGAGCGTGTGATTGACCACGTCGGCGACGAAGCGCGCCTTGCTGATGATGTGATCGCCGCTGAAAGGGTCGGCCATCGAACCGGATTGATCCAGCAGGAAGATCACGTAGGTTGGGTTGGCGCGTGTAATCTGTGTTGAGTAAACCATCGTCTCTGTTGGTCGTCCCGTTTGGTGTCCCGTGAGGTCTTTGAGAATTTACTGCTCCGTCCGCAAGTGGCCTGTTGAACTGAAGGGAAGTTTCACACGCCCCGCCCGACGCCCTGCACATCTCGCCGGAGCGATCTATCGCCGCATGGCTCAATGCTCAAGTGCAGAGCGTTGAATTAACGCGCGCCGCCAAGATAGCCTACCTAAAACCCGCGGCCGGTTTCAACTTGAGAAGCGCCGGGTGTCAATCGTCGCGCAGCGGCGCGGCAAACGGATCGCCCGCGACGTGTGGCGGCAGGTGCCTCAAGTCTTTGAGGATGCCGAGATAGATGAAGAGTGTGAGCACGGTTGAGGAAGATTCGAGCAACTGTGTGATCAGCCCTTGAGCGAGAGAGTAGAGGAGCGAAATCTCCCTGCCCGTGCCGTCGTCGAAGCTGAAAGTTGTTAGTAGGGAAACGACGATGATGATGAGGCCGAAGAGAAAGTAGGTGACAAAGATTTGCCAGCGGTAGTTTTTCGTCAAATAACTACTCCGGCTGAAGCTCTGCGTCGCCGGTGTATTTTCGACCACGGCTACCGGAATCACCAGCGCAAACATCAAGCTGAAGATAACGCCGGGAATGATTAAGAGCATGAAGCCGAGGATGGTGACGAGCTTAAACAGAAGAGAGCATAAGAGCACCCTGCCCCAACGCTTGAGTCCCCAACGGTAAGCATCGGCCAACGTCGGAAAAGCCCCCGTGCTCAGGTAGATCATCACGCCGTAAATCAAAGCGCCCGATAGCAGCGCCTCGACGAAGACCCCCGACAGCCCGGTGATGATTTCCGGGTAAGGGGATTCGAGGGAATTTAGAAGAAAGTGCTGGGCGACGATTAACGGCACGGCCAGAACGGCGATGATTTTGCAGAGGGAGAGGAAATGGTCTCGATAAAGCCGGAAGACCGCCCCCACCACGTCGCCTGTGTTTCGGAACGACGGCGTCTCGAAATTGGTCGGGAGGCTGTTGAGACGCTCATAGTCGCGCCGCGGGTGTTCCGTCTCGTCGTGCAGGTGCTCTTCCATATCTGGCTCCATCCTCGTTGAAAAGTCTTACCGGAGGCGTCCGACGCTTTTCCGATCAGTCCCAACCTTTAGCGCATCAACGTGAGGCTAACGAAGTAAGGCGTCTGTTAGCGGAAGACTAAAGCGCGGGAAAGATACGTCCTGAGTAATGGCCTGTCAACAGAACGTCGCAGCCCGCGAGGCGTTCACACTTTCATTAGTGTTCGAGGTGAACTTGTTTGCGTGCTTGTAGGGACGGAGGAGCAGCAGTGGCCGCCTGCTTCTCAAGCCGAACGCGAGCCGACTCGTGTGCCGCTCGGCGAGAGGCGGCCTGAAGAGTTTAGAAGGGGGCGTCGCGCACATTGCGCGACGCCCCCAACCTGTAGGCGAACGGAGGCGAGGGCAGTCGTGCTCGGCGGCACGAACCAGCGAGCACCTTCACCGAATTTGTCAATACGCCTCAAGTTCCATGACGCGGCTGAAGCCATCGGCAGTGGCATGGATGAGCGTCCTGATCCTGGTCGTCGTGACGGCCGGGAACGTGAACTTGCGCAGCACCCGGTCGTTGCCCGTCACGCTGCCGCCCGCGACCGTGACCCACGCCGAGCCGTTCCAGTATTGCACGTCGAACGACCTGAGTCCGTAGTTTTGGAAGGTGGTCGTCTCGGTCGGCTCCACCGGATTGTTGTAGTCGTCCTGCATGGTCACCAGGTTGATCTCCGTGATGGTCTTCGCCCCGTTGAACTCGACCTGGAGCCAATCAGGTTTGGCAGTGGGCGCACTGTGCCACATATTGTAGCGCCCGTCGGGCAGATAGAGGCGGTGACGGTCGCCGTTGATGGCCGCCGTCACGGGGAAAGTGCCGTTGTATTGAGACGAGGCCGTGGCCGTCGCGCCGCTCGCTTCTGCCGCGACGTTGATTCTGCCGGACGGAGGCGTGTCCTGCGCCGCCGTCGTGCCCCAGGCTTCGAGTTCCCAGACGCGGCTGAAGCCATCGGCAGTGGCATGGATAAGCGTCCTGATCCTGGTCGTCGTGACGGCCGGGAACGTGAACTTGCGCAGCACCCGGTCGTTGCCCGTCACGCTGCCGCCCGCGACCGTGACCCACGTCGAACCGTTCCAGTATTGCACGTCGAACGACCTGAGTCCGTAGTTTTGGAAGGTGGTCGTCTCGGTCGGCTCCACCGGATTGTTGTAGTCGTCCTGTTGCGAGACGATCACGATCTCATCAATCGTCTTCGCCCCGTTGAACTCGACCTGAAGCGCGTCAGGCTTCGCGGCACCCGGCGCGCTGTGCCACATATTGTAGCGCCCGTCGGACAGGTAGAGATGCGAGCGGTCGCCGTTGATGGCCGCCGTCACGGGGAAGTTTCCGTTGAGCTGTGAAGAAGCGGTGGCGACGCCGCCGTTCGAACTGAGGGCGACGTTGTGTCTGCTTCCCTGAGGAGGCGGCAGCACTTCTTTCGTCAGCGTCAGCGAGTCGAAGTTGCCCGCCCAGCCCTGCGAACTCTCCGTGTCCATGAAGAGTTTGATCGTGTGCTGTCCGGCGGTCAGGTTGATCCCGGATTTCGTGACGTTCGTCCACGCAAACGCATCGCCGGTATTCGGCATCGCGAGAGCGCCGGTGGCGTTCGTCCCGTCAATTTCGACGTGGAACGAACCACCGGATGCCGTGTTGGCGACACGCGCGCTGAGCGTGTAGGTGCCGGCTTCGGCCACGCTGACCGTGTAGTAGAGCCACTCGCCGGCTTTGTTCCAGCCGACCATGTACGCGCACGTGCCGCCGGGGCAATTCGTGATGTCCACGCCGGAGGTGCGATATTGGCCGCCGAGGTTGTTGGCGGTCGTGTCGTGATAGGCCATGCCCTCCCAGGCGTCATCGAAATCTTCAACCTGCAAAGTGACGGATTGCGAGACGGCCGTGCCGCGGAAATCAGAGGTCTGGTTGCCCGCGAGGTTGGCATAGCTGCGACTGCCGGGCGTGAAGTTGGAGCCGGACTTCGACGGCGTGACGGTGTAGTTGCCGCCCGCCGCGAGGTTCGCAAACGAGTAGTTGCCCGCCGCATCGGTCATCGTGGTTGCGCCTGATGTGCCGTTGAGCGAGACGGTCACGCCCGCGATGGCCGCGCCGCCGCCATTCGTGACACGGCCGCTGATGGTGTAGGTGGCGACCGTTCCCGTGAAGTCCGCCGTCTGCGGGGCGGAGAGATTCGTGAACGTCCGCGTCGGCGGCGTGAAGTTGTACTGATTCTTGTAGGGTTGGAGGGTATAGGTTCCGCCCCCTTCAAGGTTGGAGAAGAAATAGTTGCCGTTAAAGTCCGTGCCGGCCGAGGCGATCTTCGAGCCGCTCAGGTTGACGGTCGCCGGGTAGATGGCGTTGCCGCTCGCATCCGTGAGCCGCCCGCTGATCCCGTAGCCGACATTTCGGGCGACGAAGTTGGCGTTGTCGTAGTTTTGCGAGAGCGAATGGAAATAATGGTTCGGCGGGCTGAAGGTGTAAGTCGTGCTCTCGGGCGTGACCGTGTAGTTCACGTCGCTCGGCAGATTGCTGAACTGGAAAACGCCGTTGAGGTTCGTGTTGAGGAACGTCGGCGTCGTGCTCTGCGATGAGTCGAGACGAACGCGCAGGTTGGCGACGCCGTTGCCGACGCTGTTCACGATCTGACCAGTGATGCGCACGGTGGCCGGCTTGCCGCTGCCGACCGTGACGACGGCGTTCGGGGTAGTCACCGAGACGCCCGCGCTGTCCGTGCAGCGGGCGCTGAAGGTGTAAGTGCCGTCCCCGAGGCCGCCGTAGTTGAACTGGCTGGGCGGGCTGGTGGTGGTGGCGAGCAATTGCCCGTCCTGAAAGGTCTCAATCTTATTGATCGTGCGGTCGCGGTTCGCCGTCGAGGTCGTATAAAAGGAGATGAGCGCCGGTGCCGTGTAGGTCGCACCGTTTACCGGAGTGTTCATCACGCAGGTCGGCGGTGCGTTGCTCACGTTGACGTTCACGCGGACGGGGGCGGAGGTGGTCACGCCGCCGCTGTTGTCCGTCGCCACTGCCCTGATGGTGTAACTGCCGCCGCGCACCTCCGGCCAATTGAAGCCGAACGGGGCGGTCGAGTCGGAGCCTATGAGCGAGTCGCCGGAGTAGAACTGCACGGACGAGACCGTGCCGTCCGCGTCGCTCGCCTCGGTGGTGATGTTGATGTTTGCGCCGGACTCGAAGGTGGCGTTGTCGGCCGGGGCGCTGATACGCACCGAGGGCGGCGTGTTGTTGTCGGCAGCGCCGGGCGCTGAATAGTAGCCGCCGTGAGAGGCCGCGCCTGTCTCGGCCGTGCCGCCCCAGACGAGCATCCCCGTGCCCGTCCAGAAGGCGAGGTGGCCGTAGCGGGCAGAGGGCGCGCGGTGCGTGCTGACCGGAGTCCAGGCGTCGGCCGCGGCGTTGTAGCGCGCGCCCGTGTAGACTCCGCGCACGTACATCGCCCCTTGCGACTGCCCGCCCCAGACGATCATGTGCGAGCCAGTCCAGACGGCCGTGTGCGTATAGCGGGCAGAGGGCGCGCCGGCCAGACTCGTCGGCGTCCACGAATCGCTCTGCGGGTTATAACGCCCGCCCGTGTTCAAGATGCCCGCGGCATTGCCCCAATCGCCGTTGGTGCCGCCCCAGACGATCACTTCCGAACCCGTCCAGACGTTCGTGTGGAAGTGGCGACCGGCCGGCGCGTTCGCCGTCGAGGTCGGCGTCCACGAATCACTCTGCGGGTTGTAACGACCGCCCGTGTTCACGTCGGAGCCGCCCGCTTCCACGCCGCCCCAGACGAACATCTCCGTGCCCGTCCAGATGCCGTTGACGATGTAGCGCGGGGTGGGTGCGTTTGCGGTCGAAGTCGCTGCCCAGGTGTTGTTCTGTGGGTTGTAGCGGCCGCCCGTGTTCTGCTTCACTCCCTCGTTGCTCTCGCCGCCCCAGACGATCATCTCCGTGCCTGTCCAGACAGCTAAGTGGTAAGAGCGGTTGACGGGCGCATTCGTCGTCGTGACTGGCGTCCACGAATCGCTCTGCGGGTTGTAACGACCGCCTTGTCCGGCCGTCGCGTATTGCCCGTCGTTCGCGCCCCAGACGATCATCTCCGTGCCCGTCCAGACAGCGGTGTTGACGCGCCCGGTCACGCCGGGCGGCGGAGCGTTCGTGAGGCTCATCGGCCGCCACGAATAAGTCGCAGGGTTGTAGCGCGCGCCGTAGCCGTCGCAGCCGCTGATGCAACCGGGGTTGCGGCTCCAGACGATCATCTCGGCACCCGTCCAGACGCCGACTTCCACGGAGGACGGCGAATCATTGTTGTCGGTCGGCGTCCACGAATCGCTCTGCGGGTTGTAGCGGCCGCCCGTCTTCAGGTTGGAAGTTGACCAGACGATCATCTCCGCGCCTGTCCAGACGACGACGTGGCCGGCCTTCGGCGGGGCGTTCGTGGTGGAGGTCGTAGTCCACGTGTCGGTCTGCGGGTTGTAGCGGCCGCCCGTGTTGGTCTCGGCCTCGAAGTAGACGGTGCTGCGCAGGTCGCCGCCGTAGACGATCATCTCCGAGCCAGTCCAGATGGCCGTGTGCGCGAAGCGCGGCGCGGGCGCGTCGGTCGTCGTCGTCGGTGTCCAGGTGTCGTTTGCAGGGTTGTAGCGCGCGCCCGTGTTGAGCGTCACGAAGTTACTTTCGTAGCCGCCCCAGATGATCATTTCGCTGCCCGTCCAGACGGCCGTGAAGCCGCGTCGCTCGCCGCTCGGCGCGTTGAGCGTGGTGGTGGGCGTCCAGGTGTTGGAGGCGAGGTTGTAGCGGCCGCCGGTGTTCCAAGGCCCCCAGACGATCATCTCCGTGCCCGTCCAGACGGCCGTGTGGCCGTTGCGCGGGTCGGGCGCGCCCGCCGAAGACATGGGCGACCAGGCGTCTGCGGCCGGGTCGTAGATGGCGCCCGAGTTGAGCGACGTGCAGCGCTTGTTGTAGCCATGCGAGCAACCGCCCCAGACGATCATCTTCTCGCCCGTCCAGACGGCCGTGTGCGTGGAACGCGCGCCGGCGGCACCGTTGGTGCTCGTCGGCTTCCAGGTGTCGGTCACGGGGTCGTAGCGGCCGCCGTCCGAGAGGCCGCAGAAATCGGTCGCTGAACCGCAGCCGCCCCAGATGATCATCTCCGTGCCCGTCCAGACGGCCGTGTGGTTGCGCCGACTCTGCGGCGCGCCGACGGCCGCGGTCGGCGTCCAGGTATCAATGGTCGGGTTGTAGCGCGCGCCGGAGCCGTTCCCGCCCCAGATGATCATCTCTGTGCCAGTCCAGACGGCCGTACCCGTCGTGACGGGCAGGGCTTTGGTCGGCGTCCAGGTGTCATCGGCGGCCGCCGCATTGATCTCCGCGAGTTCGTATTTGAAATTTTCGGCCGGGGCGTCGGCCTCGAAGCCCGCGCGCGCGCCAGACCACCAAGAGTCGAAACTCGTCTTCGGCCAATCGATGCGCGCCACCTTCAAACGCTTGCCCGCGCTTGCGACGACGGACGTGACGTAGAAGCTGTTGTCGTCTTCCTGCAAGCGGCTGACGCTGCCGACCGGCAACGCCGACGCCTCGCCTGCGCCGCACGTCTCGCACTCTTCTTCTGCGCCGAACATGCCCTTGAGTCGCGCGGTCTCGGCCTTCCACTCGTCGGCGGTCAACTCAAGCGTTGCGCCTTTGCCGGTCGCAGCCGTTGCTGCCGCGTTGTCCACGGCGCTTATGACGCGCGGGGATTTGCGCGCCACCTTGACGGCCTCAACCTGACTGAAGTTGCCGCCCGCGCCGCGCAGGGCGTCGAGCGTCGCATGCTGTCGCAATTGTGCTTCGACTTTCGCGCGAAGCGCACCGTGAAAGTTGTCGTCTGAAGAGTAGTAGGTGCGCGTGAGGCGTTCGACGAGTGCGGGGCGAGCTAACACCTCCGCAATAATGAACGGGTCGTTATCGAGCGCCTGCCACAACTGGCGCAAGACTCCCGGCTGCCGCGTCTCGCGCGCCATCCGCGCGACTTCGGCCTGCAACTGCGCGGCCGTCACGGGTTGCTTCCACTGCCGTGCCAGCGCATCGGACTTCCGCAGCACGTCTTCGACCCGCGCCCGCGTCACGTCGAGCGATGCGACCTCGTCGAGTTGCGGCTTCGCCCCCGCGTTCTCCTTCGGCCAGACGGTGTGTTGCCAGTAGACCTCTTCGACGGCGCGCTGATACCTGACGCGCTCGTCGAGCGAGAGCGTGCGCTGCGGCGCACCGCCGGCCGCGCTGGCCTTTGAGCCGGCGACCTGTAGAGATGACGGCGCGAAGCCGAAGATCACACAGAAAATGGCGATCAGGATACCGGCGGCCAGAGGCGCGCGGGCAGGAAAAGCGTTAATTAGACGAACGACGAGGGAGCGAGACATTGGTTATTTACTCCGTCCTGATAATCACGGCCGAGGAGCGGATGCCGAGCGTTATTTAGAATTAATATGAATACGAGCGGGCGAGCGGCGCCTGCATATCTGGCGACGCGGAGCGACCAAACCCGACCGCGGCGCGCGCTTGGCGCAATGCGGCTATCGGGTCGGCCTCCCTACGTCTGTGCGTCGGCCTTAAATTAAGCGGGATGATGGGGACTCTCGCATGTATGAAGCGAGATTCCGCAGCGGCCTGCGAAAATTCAGGACGACCACAAGAGCGCTTGAAGGAGGGGGGGGCTGCAAATGCGCTATTAGGAAACCGAATTGTGATGCCTGCGG
>DASVPS010000381.1:0-28316 GCA_036389555.1 Pyrinomonadaceae bacterium | reverse complement strand
TGCTCGCCACTTTATCGCTCCTCTATTTCATCAGCCTGCCCTTTGTGATCCCTGTGCATGGCGGGACGGCCGTGCTCCTGTGCGGGACATGCGCCCTCATCGTCTGTTACCTCATCAGGCAGACCGACCTCGACAGGGAATTTTTGCTTCAGGTCTTCGTCAGCGCGCTCCTGGTCAGGGTGATGCTCGGCACCGCCATCTACTACCTGCGCCTGCAAAGCTTTTTCGGCGGCGACGCCCTGACCTACGACCAGCACGGCTTTGCCCTGACGATGGTGTGGCAAGGCCAAATGGACTATCACGAGTTCTCACGCGGGAACATTCAGGACTTCCTCGGCATGCCGTATCTGGTGGCGGCCATCTATTCGCTCGTCGGGCGCAACACGCTGGCCGTGCAACTCTTCAACGCCGTGCTGGGTGCGGCCACCGCGCCCGTCGTCTACGTCTGCGCGCAGCGCATCTTCCAGAACGCGCGTGTGGCGCGCGTGGCGGCGCTGCTGGTGGCCTTCTATCCGTCGCTCATTCTCTGGTCGTCGCAGGCACTCAAGGATGCGCCGATCATGCTGCTGCTCACCACGACCATGCTGGCGACGCTCAAGCTCGGCGAGCGCTTCAACGTGAAATATCTGATCGTGCTGTTGTGTTCTCTGTTCGGTCTGCTGAGCATGCGTTTTTACATCTTCTACATCGTGGTCGTGGCGGTGGGTGCGGGCTTCCTCATCGGCATGCGGCAGTTGACGGCGCAGAGTTTCACACGGCAACTGCTGATGGTCGCCTGCGTCGGGCTGGGGTTGATGTATCTGGGCGTACTGCACAAGGCGAGCGTGCAATTCGAGGACTACGGCAACCTTGAGCGCGTGCAGCGCAGCCGACAGGATTTGGCTACCTCCGCGCAGTCAGGATTTGCACAGGACGTTGACGTGTCCACGACATCGGGCGCGATCAGCGTGATTCCTCTGGGAATGATGTATCTGCTGTTCGCGCCCTTTCCGTGGCAGATGGCGAACTTGCGCCAGAGCATCACGCTGCCGGAGATGATGCTCTGGTGGGGCAGCTTTCCCTTACTTGTCCTCGGCGGATGGTTCACCTTGAAATATCGTCTGCGGCAAGCGTTGCCGATCATCCTGTTTACCATCATGTTGACGCTGGCATATTCAATTTTTCAGGGGAACGTGGGGACGGCATACCGGCAGCGGTCGCAGTTGTTGATCTTCTATTTCATCTTCGTGGCGGTGGGATTTGTGCTGATGAAGGAACGCAGGGAAGAGCGCATGCGGCAGGCGACGGCCTCCCGCAAAGAGATGATGACGAGGCGTCGGCGGCAGCCGCAGCAGGCGGCGCAAGAGGCGACGAGCGTGTTGAAACAAGAGACGGGCGTGGCGGAGAGGGGCTGAATTATGTGCGGGATCGTGGGAATTGTTGATCGCAGGCGGCGCGCGCTGGATGAGGCCGTGCTGGGGCGTATGTGCGAAGCCATTCGCCATCGCGGCCCCGACGAGGACGGTTTCTATCACGGCGCGGGCGTCGGCCTCGCCATGCGCCGCCTCGCCATCATCGACCTCAAGAGCGGTCAGCAGCCGATGCACAACGCAGACCGCACCGCCCACATCGTCTTCAACGGCGAAATCTACAACTACAAGGAAGTCCGCGCCCGCCTGGAAGAACTCGGCCATCGCTTTCACACCGACTGCGACACCGAAGTCATCATCCACGCCTATGACGAGTACGGCGCGGAGTGTCCGAAGCACCTGCGCGGCATGTTCGCCTTCGCCATCTGGGACGAGCGCACGGAGGAACTGTTTCTCGCGCGCGACCGCGTGGGCAAAAAGCCCCTGCTCTATGCGCTCGTGGGCGACGGGCTGGTCTTCGGCTCGGAGTTCAGCGCGCTCCTAGAGCACCCGCAGGTCGGCCGCGAGGTCAATCGCGAAGCCATACATCATTACCTCACTTTCATGTGCGTGCCCGCGCCGCTCACGGCCTATCGCGACATACACAAACTCGAACCCGGCCACACCCTGCGCTACACGCGCGACGGCGAGATTAAGACCGAGCGTTACTGGCAACCCGACTTTTCGCAAAAGACCCGGATGAGCGAAGAGGAGGCAGGCGAGCGCGCCGTCGAGATTTTGCGCGAGGCGGTGCGGGTGCGCCTGATGTCGGAAGTGCCGCTCGGCGCGTTTTTGTCGGGCGGAGTGGATTCTTCGGCCGTCGTCGCGTTGATGAGCGAGGTCTCGTCCACGCCGGTCAAAACTTTCTCCATCGGCTTCGAGGAGCAGGATTTCAGCGAACTTCACCACGCGCGCCGCGTGGCCGAACACGTCGGCGCGGAGCACCACGAGTTCATCGTGCGCCCGGACGCAATGGAAGTTCTCCCGACGCTCGTCGAACACTACGGCGAGCCTTACGCAGACTCTTCCGCCATCCCGACTTACTACGTCTCGCGCGAGACGCGCCGCCACGTCACCGTCGCTTTGAACGGCGACGGCGGCGACGAGTGCTTCGCCGGTTACGAACGCTACGCCGCGATGAAACTCGCGGCCAAGTACCGGGGCGTTCCCGGTCTCCTGCGCGAAGGATTGATCAAACCGGCCGTCTCGCTCTATCCCACTTCGGAGACGCGCCGCAGCCGCGCGCGCGACCTCAAACGCTTCCTAGACGCTGCCTCGCTCCCCACCGTCGAGCGCTACATGCGCCTCGTCAGCGTGCTCGACACGCCAGCCAAAGACGCGCTCTATACGGACGATTTTCGACGCGAGATGCAGGAGCACAAGGCCGCCGATTTCATCGCGCCGTGGTTTGCGCATGCCAACGGCGCGGGGCTGGTGGATGCGTCGCTTCTGGCCGACACGATGACCTACCTGCCGAACGACCTGCTCGTCAAGGTTGACATCGCTTCGATGGCCGTCTCGCTCGAAGCGCGCTCTCCGTTTCTGGATCATCACGTGATAGAGTTTGCGGCGAGCCTGCCGGAGAACCTGAAACTGCGGGGCTTGACGTCGAAGTATCTCCTCAAGCGCGTGCTCGCGAAACTGCTCCCCGCCGAGAATTTGCAGCGGCGCAAGATGGGCTTCGGCGTTCCCATCGGCCACTGGCTGCGCGGCGAGATGCAAAAGTTTCTGCGCGACACGCTGCTCTCGGAAAAAGCGCTCGGGCGCGGCTTCTTCAAACCCGAAGCCGTCACCCGCATGGTCGAACTCCACACGCGCGGCGAACGGGACTACGCGCACCAGTTGTGGACGCTCCTGATGCTTGAGCTGTGGTTTGCGCGTTTTATAGATTCGTAAATCGTGAATCGTAAATCGTAAATAGAGAAAACCAATGCGGCCTCACGAGAAGTTAGATGTTTGGAATAAGGCGATTGATTTTGTGATCACTGTTTACAAGGTGACGGAGAATTTCCCGAAAGAAGAAAAATTCGGGCTGACATCTCAGATACGGCGAGCGTCTGTTTCTGTGCCGGCTAACATCGCCGAGGGTGCTGCGCGCAAATCACCCAAAGAATTTGCCCATTTCCTGTCGAACGCCCAAGGTTCGGCCAGCGAGGTTGAAACTGAACTTCTCATTGCCTATCGGCTAGGGTTTCTTGCTGAAACCAACTACCGCGCCTTGCGAGGCTCGCTTGATGAACTTGGTCGCATGCTCACCGGGCTGTGTCACCATCTTCAACACAAGATTGAATAACTATTTACGATTTACGATTCACGATTTACGTCTTTTGGAGGAGTAAATGAAAGGTATTGTGCTGGCCGGGGGACTCGGCTCGCGGCTGATGCCGCTGACGGCGGTGACGAATAAACACCTGCTGCCGGTCTATAATCAGCCGATGGTCTACTATCCGATCCAGACGCTAGTCAACGCCGGGATCAGGGACATTATGATCGTGACGGGCGGCAACTCGGCCGGAGATTTCCTCAAGCTGTTGAAGAACGGCAAGGCGTTCGGCCTCAAGCATCTCAACTACACGTATCAGGAGGGCGAGGGCGGCATCGCGGCCGCGCTCTCGCTGTGCGAAGACTTCGCAGACGGCGCGCCCGTCTGCATCGTGCTCGGCGACAACATCATCGAGGGCAACATCTGTCAGGCCGTGCGCGCCTACCGGCATCAGGGCGGCGGCGCGAAGATACTCCTCAAGCAGGTCTCCGACCCGCAGCGTTTCGGCGTGCCCGAACTGGAAGGCAACCGCGTCGTGCGTATCGAGGAGAAACCGCGCGCGCCGAAGTCGGACTACGCCGTCATCGGCGTCTACATGTACGACGCAGAAGTGTTCGAGATCATCAAGACGCTCAAACCCTCGGAGCGCGGCGAACTGGAGATCACGGACGTGAACAACGCCTACATCGAGCGCGGCGAGATGACCTGGAACGAACTACAGGGCTGGTGGACGGACGCGGGCACGTTCGAGAGCCTGCTGCATGCCGGGCGCCTCGTCGCCGAGACGGGCGCAAACAAGATGGAGGCTGTCAATGCAAACCACGCCTGAGCGCACGGCGCCGGAAAAAGACCCGCGGTTTAAGACCGGGCAGATACGCGATGTCGTGGTGCGCGACGTGAGCAAGTTTGTGGATAAACGCGGCTGGCTCGCAGAGGTGTTTCGCCACGACGAGATGGAATCGGAATATTTCCCGGCGATGTGTTACATCTCCTCGACCGAGCCGAATGTTCAGCGCGGGCCGCACGAGCACGTCGATCAGGCGGATTTTTTCGTCTTCATCGGCCCCTCGAATTTCAAGCTGCGGCTCTGGGACAACCGTGCGGATTCGGAAACTTACAACCACGTGATGACGCTCGAAGTGGGCGCTGACAACCCGCAGGCCGTGCTCGTGCCGAAGGGCGTCGTCCACGCCTACCGCAACGTCGGGAGCGTCTCCGGCATCGTCATCAATTGCCCCAACCGCCTCTACAGGGGCGAAGGCAAGCGTGAAGAGATTGACGAGATCAGGCACGAAGACGACCCGGAGACCGTCTACCGGCTGGAAGATTAGTCGGAAAACAGAAGACAGAATTCAGGAGTCAGAATGAAAGCGGCCTGATTTTCTTCTGACTCCTGAATTCTGTATGCTGTCTCCCGCTTTATGAAAGTTGTTCGCATCATCGCACGTTTGAACGTGGGCGGCCCGGCGAAGCACGTGGCGTGGCTGACGGCCGCAACGCGGCGTTACGGCATCGAGTCGGAACTCGTCGCGGGAACTGTGCCGCCGGGCGAAGACGACATGAGTTATTTCGCGGCCGCGCAGGGCGTCGTGCCCATCATGCTGCCGGAGATGACGCGCGAGGTGTCGCCGAAGGACGCGGTGGCGGTCTGGAAACTGTATCGCCTGTTCCGGCGACTGCGCCCCGACATCGTCCACACGCACACGGCGAAGGCCGGCACGGTGGGGCGCGTCGCCGGGCTGCTCTATCGCTGGCTGACGCCCGCCGCGCTCGCGGGGCGACCGCGCGCGTGCCGCTTCGTGCATACGTACCACGGCCACATCTTTCACAGTTACTACGGGCGGCGGCGGACGCTCTTTTTTCTGACCATCGAACGCCTCCTCGCACGCGCGGCGACCGACAGGATCGTGGCGATCAGCGGGCAGCAGTTCCGAGAGATTCACGAGCAGTTTGGCGTGGGGCGCGCCGAACAGTTCAGGGTGATCCCGCTCGGCCTCGACGTTGAAGCGTTCGCCGGTTGGCGCGCGCGGCGAGGGGCGGCGCGCGCGGAACTGGGGGCGGGCGAAGACGAGTTGCTCGTCGGCATCGTCGGGCGTCTGACGGAGATTAAGAATCACAGCTTGTTCCTCGAAGCCGCCGCGATGTATTTGGAGCGACACGCGAACTCCGGGGGCGAAGTGAGTGAGCGGGCGGCGGCGCGGCGCATCCGCTTCGTCGTCATCGGCGACGGACATCTGCGTGGCGAACTCGAAACGCAGGCGCGCGCGCTCGGCATCGCGGAGCGCGTCACGTTCACGGGCACGCGCTCCGACCCCGAAAACTTCTACCCCGCGCTCGACATCGTCGCGTTGACATCTTTGAACGAGGGCACGCCGCTGACGCTCGTCGAGGCGATGGCGAACGCGCGCCCCGTCCTGGCGACGGCCGTCGGCGGCGTCGTTGATCTCGTCGGGCGGCCGGTCGAGTATGAGGCGGCGCGCGGCCTCGACGTTGAAAGAGGAGAGAACCGCGCGGGCGCGCCGGCGGCCGCGGCGACGATTGCGACGGCTGCAACTGACGATGCCGCCTACACGGTCTGCGAGCGCGGCGTGCGCGTGCGGACGGGTGACGCGGAGGCTTTTTGCGCGGCCTTGCAACTTCTCGTCGCGGACGAAGAGTTGCGGCGCGAGTTGGGCGAGCGCGGGCGCGCGTTCGTGGCGGAGCATTATTCAAAGGAGCGTCTGGTGAGGGACGTGCTCAATCTTTATAGTGAACTTTTGCCGTCGCCTCGTGTGGCGATGGTGTCGAAACAGGGGGGCGTGCCGGGGGTGGGGTCGGCGCGCGTGAAAGGAGACTGACATTTGCGAGTTTTAATAACGGGCGGGGCGGGCTTCATCGGGTCGCATCTCTCGGACGCTTATCTGGAACGCGGCGACGAGGTTTACGTCATCGACGATCTCTCGACGGGCAGCTTCGAGAACATCGCGCATTTGAAGACGCACCCGCGCTTTCGCTACACGATTGACAGCGTGCATAACGTGCCCGTCTGCGCCGAACTGGTTGACCAGTGCGACGTGATCTTTCATCTGGCGGCGGCCGTCGGCGTGAAACTCATCGTCGAAAGCCCGGTCAGAACCATCGAGACGAACGTGCGCGGCACGGAAGTGATCCTGAGTCTCGCCAACAAGAAGAAGAAGAAGGTGCTCGTCGCCTCGACCTCGGAAGTTTACGGCCTCTCGACCGAAGTCCCTTTCCGCGAAGACGGCAACCTCGTGATGGGCGCGACGACCAAAGGGCGTTGGAGTTACGCCTGCTCGAAGGCGATAGACGAGTTTCTCGCGCTCGCCTACTGGCGCGAGAAGAAACTGCCGACCGTCGTCGTGCGCCTCTTCAACACCGTGGGGCCGAGGCAGACGGGGCAGTACGGCATGGTCATCCCGACGTTCGTCAGGCAGGCGCTCGCCGGCCGCCCGATCACGGTTTACGGCAACGGCAAACAGACGCGCTGCTTCGGCTACGTCGGCGACGTGGTGGGCGCGCTGATGAAGTTGATGGATGCGCCGGAGGCCGTCGGGCAGGTCTTCAACATCGGCTCGAACGAAGAGGTCTCGATCCTCGAAGTCGCGGGGCGCGTCAAGGAATTGACCGGCTCGACTTCCGAGATCATCTTCATGCCCTACGACGAAGCCTACGAGGAGGGTTTCGAGGACATGCCGCGCCGCGTCCCGGACATCTCGAAGGTGTCCGCGCTCACAGGCTTCCGCCCGACCGAGAAACTCGACGGCATCCTCCAGAAAGTGATCGCGCACCACAGCGGCCAGTGAGGCGGTGAATGGTGAATGGTGAATAGTAAATGGTGAACGACAGTTCAAAGACAGTGCTTAGCCATTTACCATTCACCATTTACCGTTTACCATTCACCACTTGATTTCTCTCGCCACATCGAATAGCTTTTCAGGAGACTTCAAACAGAATCAACTGACAGTTGCTCATGTATTTCGGCAGTTTAAATTTCCTTCCGATCATCGTGTCGTTTGCGCTGGCGCTCGCCTTGACGCCGGTGGTGCGGAGGCTGGCGCGGCACTGGGGCATGGTGGCGCAGCCGAAGGCGGATCGCTGGCACAACAAGCCGACGGCGATGATGGGCGGCCTTGCCGTGTTCCTGACCGTCGTCATCGCTTACCTGGCCTTCAGGTCGCAGATGCCCCACTGGCCTTACGGGTGGGTCGTGATGCTGGCGAGCGCGTTCCTGTTCGTCGTCGGGTTAATTGACGACATCGTTCACGTCAAGCCCTACCAGAAGTTGATCGGGCAGGTGATGGGCGCGAGCCTCGTCGTCTATTACGGGCTGACGCTGCCGTGGAGCGCGTCGCCCTCGCTCAACATGGCGATCACGATCTTCTGGCTCGTCGGCATCACGAACGCCCTCAACCTGCTCGACAATATGGACGGGCTGGCCGCCGGTATCGCCGCCATCGCCGCCGCCTTTATGGCCGCGAGTTTCCTCACCAACGGCCGACCGGCGGAAGCCTTGATGCTCGGCATCTTCGCCGCCGCGCTCGTCGGCTTCCTCGCCTACAATTCCAACCCCGCGACGATCTTCATGGGCGACTGCGGCTCGATGTTCATAGGCTTCTTTCTGGCGAGCGCCGCGCTGATGAGCGCGTCGGGGGCGCGCTCGCGCTCGTTCATGGTCGTGCTCGCCGTGCCGGTGCTGATCCTGCTCATCCCGATCTTCGACACGACCTTCGTGACCATCCTCAGGAAACTGTCCGGGCGCTCGGCCTCGCAGGGCGGGCGCGACCACACTTCGCACCGCCTCGTTGCGCTCGGCATGACGGAGCGGCGCGCCGTCTGGATGCTCTACGCCTTCGCGGGCTTGTCGGGACTGCTCGCGCTCCTCGTCAGCCGTACGAAACTGGACGTGAGCATCGCGGCCATCGTCGGCTTCACCATCGTGCTGGCGCTCGTGGGCGTGTACCTGGCGGGCGTGAAAGTTTACGAGGAAGAAGAGGTCATGCGCGCGCGTGAGAAACCGCTCGTCGCCTTCTTCGTAGACCTCTCCTACAAGCGGCGCATCTTCGAGGTGATGCTCGATCTGGTGCTCATCATCCTCTCTTATTACAGCGCCTACACGCTCTTGTTCGGGCCGATTGCGGAGACGACGGGCGCGTGGAATTTGTTCCTGCGCACCGTGCCGGTGCTCGTCTGCGTGAAGATGTTCGCGTTTCTGGCGGCGGGCGTTTACCGTGGGCTGTGGCGCTACATCAGCGTGGACGGCATCGTGGTGTTTGCGAAGGCCGTCGTGCTCGGTTCGGTCGGGAGCGTGCTCGCGCTCCTCGTCGCGTTTCGCTTCGAGGGATTGTCACGCGCCGTCTTCGTGCTCGATGCGATGATTCTCTTCCTGATGCTCGCGGGCAGCCGCTTCGCCTTCCGCCTGTTTCGCCACGCGCTGCCCGTCGCGGAGGCGCGCGGCGCGCGGCGCGTCCTCATCTACGGCGCGGGCGACGGCGGTGAACTGTTGCTGCGCGAGGTGCTCAACAACCGCGAGTTGCAACTGACGCCCGTCGGCTTCGTTGACGACGACCCGCACAAAAAAGGGAAGGTCATCCACGGCCTGCGCGTCTTCGGCGGCAACGGCGCGCTCAAAAGCATCTGCGAAGAGCAGCGCGTGGCGGAAGTCCTGATCTCAAGCACGCAAATTTCCGACGAGCGGCTCGCCGCCATCCTGCAAGATTGCGAGTCGGCACAGATCACGCTCAAACGCATGCGCATCCAGATCGATCAACTTAACTGACAGAGGTTAGAGGTTAGAGGTCAGAGGTCAGTGAAGACAAAACTGATTTTTACTAACCTCTGACCTCTGACCTCTGACCCCTCGCTTATGAAAGACCCGATCAAGACCATCGAGCTTCGCGCCGCATGGGGGCGTCTGTTGCTACTCGTGCCGGTGGCGCTCGTGGTGCTGGGCGCGTGGTACGGGATGCGCTGGTGTGTGGGGAACACGATGGCGGAGTGGCTGCCGGATGCGGGCGCGGCGTATGCGGCGGCGCGGCTCGCACCGGACGATCCGCAGGCGCACTTCACGATTGCGCGTCTGCGCGAGCGGAGTTTTCAGCCGGAGGATTTGCCGGAGGCGGCGCGCCAGTACGAAGAGGCGGCGCGATTGTCGCCGCACGACTTCCGCCTGTTCATGGAGTTGGGGCGCGTGCGCGGCCTCGTCGGCGACACGCGCGGGAGCGAGGCGGCGTTGCGCCGCGCCGTGGAACTCGCGCCCTCCTATCCAGACCCGCGCTGGTATCTCGGAAATTTGCTGCTCAGGGAAGGGCGCACCGAAGAGGCGTTCGCAGAGTTGCGTCGCGCGGGCGAGGCGAATGCGGAAAAATTCCTGCCGCAGGTGATCGAGTTGTCCTGGCGTTTTCACAATGCCGACGTGCCCTCGGTGCTGGCGTCGGTGGGCAATTCGGCGCGTGCGCGCGGGCAGTTGATGGATTATTTGATCAACCTCAAACGGTTGGACGACGCGCGGCAGTTGTGGCAGAGCTTCGACGCCGAGCAGCGCAAACTCGTGCGCACGACGGGCGACAAGTTGTTGCTGCGTTTCCTCGAAGCGAAACGCTTCCACGACGTGCTCGACGTGCACAGGGAACTCTCCGCGCTGGACGGCACGCCGAGCGATGCCGCGCCGGAGCGGCTCACGAACGGCGGCTTCGAGGCGGCGGTGGGCGCGCCGGGGAAGAACCCTTTCGAGTGGCAGGTCGTGCCGCTCGCGGGCGCGCAGATGGGATTTGACCTCCGCGTGCGGCAGGAAGGCGCGCGCAGTCTCCAAGTCGCTTTCAACTCGCCGAACACGCTCAGCTTCAGAAACATCTCGCAACTCGTGGCCGTCGCGCCCGCGGCGCGCTACCGGCTTGAATACTACGTGCGGACGGAAGATTTGAAGGGCGAGGCCACGCTCACGACCGAGATTGTGGACGCGGCGCAGCCTGACCGCGTGCTCGCCGCCGCCACGCCGCTCGCCAACGGCACGGCCGACTGGCAAGCGGTCGCGCTCGATTTCACGACCGCACCGGGCACAGAGGGCGTGACGTTGCGCATCGTCAGCCATCAATGCACGGCCGCCACCTGCCCCATTTTCGGAAAAGTCTGGTATGACAATTTCAACCTCCAACGCCTCGGCGGCGGCGGAGCCAACATTAACGGACGAAACGCTGGTCGCGCCTGACCCGACGGGCGCGACCGCGCCGCCGCTCGCGCCGGAACGCCCGGCGCGCCGCGTGGGCGTGCCGGAACCGCGCACGCTCGCGAGCCGTTTTATCGTCCTCATACTCTGCCTGGCGTTGGTGTTCTCGACGCTCGCCTTCGGCGCGGTGCAGGCGTGGGCGCTCGGCTTCTTTCAGGCGGGCGCGGGGCTGATCGCCATACTGTGGGCAATTGACGCATGGCGCACGCGGCGTCTGCGCCTGAGCCGCAACCTGTTGCAAGTGCCGCTCGTCGGCCTGTTCATCGTCGGGCTGGTGCAGTTGCTCCCCCTCGGCGCAGCCGTCGCGACGGGCGGGCTGACGAACGCTCCCGCCGCGACGCTCACGCTCGACCCTTATGCGACGCGCTTCGTACTCCTGCAACTCGGTTCGCTCATCATCTATTTCTCGGCCGCGCTCGTCTATACGGACAGCCCCGGTCGCCTGCGCCTCCTCGTGCGCGTGGTGACGGTCTTCGGCTTCCTGCTCGCGCTCTTCGGCATGTTCCAGTATTTCACCAACCCCTCGCAGATTTACTGGTTTCGCCAGCCGAAGTACGCGCTCCCCTTCGGCCCCTTCATCAACCGCCACCACTTCGCGGCCTACATGGAACTGACGCTTGCGCTCCCGCTCGGCCTGCTCGTCTCCGGCGCGATTGCCGTCGAGCGTCGCCTGCTCTACATCTTCGCCGTCGTGATCATGAGCGCGGCGCTCGTCCTGACCGCATCGCGCGGCGCCATTGTCAGTCTCGGCGCGGAGGTGTTGTTCATCGCGGCCATTGCGGGGCTGGTGCGACGCAAGAAGGAGAAGGGAGAAACGCCGGAGGGCGAAGCGGCCGAATCGCGCGTGCGCTCGGCGCTGGTGCGCGTCGGCCTCGGCTTCGCGCTCGTCGTGGCGCTTCTGGCGGGCGCGGTGTGGCTCGGCGGCGAAGAGTCGCTCGCGCGCCTGTTCGGCACGGTGAACGCAGAAGATCCCACGTCGGGGCGCATGCAGTTCTGGCAGGGAACGTGGTCAGTGATCAAACAGTACCCTTTGCTCGGCGCGGGACTCGGCGCGTTCAGCGTCATCTACACGCGGCACGATGTGTTGAACGGCGCGACCCGTCTCGAACAGGCGCACAACGACTACTTGCAGATTCTCTCGGATGCGGGAATCGTCGGCGGCGCGCTCGGCCTGTTCTTCATCTTCATGCTGTTTCGCTACGGCTTCTCGCGCTTCGATTCGGGCGACAAGTTTCGCCGCGGCGTGGCGGCGGGCGCGCTCGCCGGTTGTTTCGCCGTGCTCGTCCATAGCTTCTTCGAGTTCTCGCTGCACATGACTTCCAACGCGCTGCTCTTCCTCGTGCTCGCCGCGCTCGCTACCCTCAACGGGCGCGTCGAAGAGCCGGACACCAAGCGCCGCTCGCGCGGCAGACGCCGACGCAGCAGCAGCCGTAGTTCAAGCGCGGAGACGGGCGATGGTGAAGCGCGCGCGTCTTGAAGGGACGACTGACGACGAACAGCTTCACTTAATCTATGACCGGAACACCTCTAGAAACGCCTCACGCCGCGCCGCCGTCGCTGCCGGGAATGTGTCTCGATGCATTGCGGCGGCACGCGAAGCCGGACGCGCTGAACCAGAAGCGCGACGGCGTGTGGGAACACATCGCGGGGGCGTCGGTTGTGGCGCGCGTGCGCGCGGTCGCGTTGGGACTGGCCGCGGCGGGCGTGCGTGCGGGCGACCGCGTGGCGCTGCTGTCGGAAAATCGTCCCGAATGGTCGATTGCAGACCTCGCCATCCTCAGCCTCGGCGCGGTGAACGTGCCGATCTACACGACGCAGGCCGTCGAGCAGGTGCGTTACATCCTGTCGGATTCGCAGGCGCGCGTGCTGTTCGTTTCGGGGAAAAAAGTTTATCGCCACGCACGCCCCGGCGTCGAAGCCTACGGCCGTATCGAGAAACTGATCTTCTTCGACACGGAAGACGCCGCTACACAGCCGGACGCCTCGACGCTCGAAGCGCTGGAACGCGCGGGCGCGGAGCGCGACGCCGCAGACCCTGCGGAGTTTGAACGCTTGCTCGGCGCGATCCAGGCCGACGATCTCGCGACGATCATTTACACCTCCGGCACGACGGGCGAACCGAAGGGCGTCATGCTCACGCACACGGCCTTCGTCTCAAACGTCCTCGCCATCACGAAGGCGCTCCCGATCCACCCCGACGACGTATCGCTCTCCGTCCTCCCGCTCTCGCACATCTTCGAGCGCACGGTCTTTTACGTCTTCTGCTGGAACGGCGTCGATGTCTACTACGCGCCGTCCGTGGATCAACTCGCAGAGTATCTGCGCGAGGTGCGCCCGACGATCATGACGGCCGTGCCGCGCCTGTTCGAGAAGGTCTATCATCGCATCGTGAAGCGGGGCACGTCGGCCAAAGGTTGGCGACGGAAACTATTTATGTGGGCGCTCGGCGTGGGGAAGAGTTACGCGGAACTCGTTGACCGGCGCGCGGGCGTGCCGCCGCTTCTGGAGTTGCAACAGGAGGTCGCGAGCCGTCTCGTCTTCTCGAAATGGCGCGCGGGCGTGGGCGGGCGGCTGCGCTTTTTCGTGTCGGGCGGAGCGCCCCTGTCGCCCGCGCTCTCCTACGCTTTTCTGGCTGCGGGCATTCCCATCCTGCAAGGCTACGGCATGACCGAGACGTGCATCACTTCGGCCAACCGCCCCGAAGACAACAAGGTCGGCTCAATCGGGCTGCCGTTCCCCGGCATCGAGATGCGTCTGGACGAATCGGGCGAGATACTCGTGCGCGGCCCGAACGTCATGCGCGGCTATTACGAGCACCCGCAGGAGACGGCCGCAGTTCTCGACGCCGAAGGTTGGTTCAAGACGGGCGATGTCGGCTACAGAGACGAGCACGGCCACTTCTTCATCACGGACAGGAAGAAGGAGTTGTTCAAGTTGTCGAACGGCAAATACGTCGCGCCGCAGCAACTCGAAAGTCTGATCAAGCAGAGCGCGTTGGTCAATCAGGTGGTCGTCGTCGGCGCGGGGCGCAAGACGCCCGCCGCGCTCGTCGTGCCCGATTGGGAGGCGCTGCGCGGCTCGCTCGCCGACGCCGGGAACTCGAAGGAACGGACGGAGCAGAAGAAGTTCGGCCGGAGCGAGCAGGCCGCGCTCAGCCGCGACCCGGCGGCCGTTAAACTCGTGCAGCGCGAAGTGGCGGCCTTGACCGCGCCCCTGCACGACTACGAGCGCGTGCGCCGCGTCGCGCTGCTCGCCGAAGAGTTCTCGATTGACGGCGGGGAGATGACGCCGACGCTCAAAATTAAGCGGCGCGTGGTTGATGAAAAGTTCGGCGCGTTGATCGAAGAAATGTACGACGGCGGAAATTCCACCGGAAGCGCGGCAAAAGACGAGTAGCGAAAGAGAGAGATGCTGAGTCGGATGGACGGGCAGTGCAGGCGCAGAGCTAGAAGCGGGGCGGGGAGAGAATTAGCGAGAGAGAATTTGACGCCGGGCGAGTTAACTGCGGTTTTAGGCGTCGGTTAAAGAGAGCCGCTCGCGTTCGTAGAGAATTTCCACGGCGCGGCCGGCGGCGTTCGTCGAGACGGAGAGCAGGTCTTTGGCGAGGCGATAGAGCGCGAAAGGGATTTTGACCGTCGGGCAGGCGTTCACGCCCGTGGGCGGAAATTTGGAGAGCAGGTAGAGTTCCGCGTCGCAGAAGTCGCAGACGGCGAGGTGCGCGCTCAACTGTTGCCGCAGTTCGCCGACGAGCGTCGCCCGCGTGTAGCTGAGGAGCATTTCGGCGGACGGGCAGGTTTTGTGTTTGCAGAATTTGGCTGTGCTGACAGAACCCATGGTTCCTTCTCCTTCTTCATCGCCGACCGAACCTGCTGGTCGAACGCCAGCGTCCGACGCATTGCTGCAGGCTCTTGTCGAAGCGCGCCGCACGTTAATAAGGCACAGCACGGACAGGTCGAGGTGGCTGACGAGGTGAGAGGCACAGCCATTGAAAACCCTTGTCAAGGGGCGCTTCGCTTGGTCTCTAAAGAGAAATCGTCAATAGCCACGAAGTTCCACAACGGCGGCCGCGTGAAAGCCGATTTCCTCCTTTTTTTTCAACGCCTTGAGGCGGTTGTAAAAAGATGTTGCTCATTCCGCGGCTAACTGCTAGTATTATTTTGTCGTCGGGAGACGCGATTAGTTTCCTGATTCCCCTTCGTGGCTGACCGCGCCTATTCCCCTTTGCGGTCATCTGGCACGGTCTATCCAGATTAGCACTACCACACAGCGCATGCGGTTTGATACACTTTTCGGCCTCTCCCCGAAAACCCGGAAGCGCGAGCCTTCGACGCGCGAAGTTTCCCGGCGCGTGTACTGCTCACAGGGGGTCGCCCCGATTAGCGACCCCTCAGGGTCTCTGGCCTGAGACGAGAAAGTTGCTTATTGCGTTTCGCGCCCTCCCCATAGATAATGAGCGACAATTCGATCACGGGTGAATAGAGAATGGAGCAGGTGGAGCTATTGACAGTTTGGGTTTTTGCCCGCCCGGCAGGCTCGCCGCCCGCCGCGGCGACGGCAACTCGGTGAGCGGACACGCGAAGCGTCACACAATCGCGGCGCGTGTTCGGAAAGACCTTCAGCGCACGCGCGTTCAACCGGAGAGGAACACCGCATCCAATCTCTTGTGGAAAACCTGCCTGAAGCGAAACGCCTCACAGCCCCGCCCGAATCTTAGCCTGATAGACACTACTTAATAACATGGCTGCAACATCTGCCGATCATAATCACCCTCTCGATAATCAAATGACCAGCGCCACCGAAGAATTGCACGCGCCGGCACAGCAGGCTCCGCCTGCCGTCGCCGAACGCCCCGCGCGCGGGACGAATGCCCACTGGGTTGACTCCCTGCGTCGCTCCGACGTGACACGTCTGTGGGCGGAGCTTCACCGCATCGTCTGTAGCCACCCGCTCGTGCGCGCCTCGCACAGCGCCGGTCTTCTGGTCGAAGGCGCGGAGCGCGGCAACGCTTATGTTGACCTGACGCAGGAACTCTTCGTCACACTCCTCAGCAAGGCGCGCTTCCAGCATTATCTTGAGACGGCGATGACCGACGCCGAGATCGAATGTGAAATCAGCCAGATCGAACTGACCAATTTACTGACGGCGGAATTGCGCAAGCGCCACCCGGAATCCTATCGCCTCGCGCGCCGCATCTCCACCATCATCCAGTCGAGCGCGAACTTCCGACGTTTCGACGGCGGCGCAGGGAGCGTCGAGGATGAACCGCATCGCCGTTTGGCGGATCGCGTCTATGGCCTCAGCGAATGGCCTGCCGCCAAGTCGCGCCGCAACTCGCAGGAGTTGGAGCAGCGCATCCAGATGATCCCCGTCCACCAGCGCGACACGCGCATGGTCGGCTGCACGGGCGACTCGCAGATCATCATCAGCAACTCCGACCTCGAAGATTTGATCATCTCCATCCTCGAAGCGGCCGATGCGCCCGTGGACGTGCGCAGTTTGCGCAGCCTCGTCATGTCGCGCCTGCCCGTGATGGACATTTACCTCGTGCCGCTCGGCGGCGGCGACGACGAAGAGAACGGCCGCATCTTCGAGCCGGTGGACGGCCGCGAGAATCCCGAACAGGGGTTGCTGCGCCGCGAGTCTGAAGAAGAAGCCGTCGGCTACGTAGACCTTTTCCTGCGCGCCCTGCACACGAGCGTGCGCGGCAAAACCAAACAGTACGACCGCATGCTCGGCGTCCTCTGGCATTGTTACCTCAGCCCCGATCACGTCACCCAACTCGAAGCCGCGGCGCGCCTCGGCGTCTCCGATTCGCTCGTCTCCGACTACCGGCGACGCATCGAGCAGGAGTTGCGCGCGCTGGCCTTCGGCGAGATCGAACAGGCGCGACGCTTCGAGACCTCCCTGCGCGAGCGCGTGCGCGCGCTGGTGCTCGACAGCGAGGAGGAGAGCGTGGCGGTTTAAGACGGGCGCGGGCATCCCCCGCCGGCCTGAAAATCTCACCCGGCGAAAAGAAAAGCGGTGTCACGTGTTCTATCGTGCGCCGCTTCGTTTTCATAACGGATGAACTGTTTATCCGGCGCGACGGCACAGCAGCAGCAGCCGCAACCGGAATCCGCCGCAGGCCGTGCCGAAGGAAAACCGAACCCAATCATCCCGAGCTTACACTCCAAGCCATCCACGGAGTTTATTTAACAGGCGATCCCGATTAGGTTTAAGATGATCCCGGTAGTCAGGAGGGGCTTATGAAACGGCTGAGCGAAAAAGAGTATTGGGATTCCGTCCACGTGCAGGAGAAGGAGAGCTGGGAAGTAAATCGGCCGAAGGCATCAGACCCCGCCTCAACATCGCTGCTGAAGAGACTCAGGCAGACGACGAAATCGCTCCTCGGCGACAAGGCGAAAGGAGTGATGTCCGGCTACGAAGACCATCTGATCTGGAACGTCCTTTACGAAAAGTACATCCCCAGAACTCAGGGCGCGAAGATGCTGGAAGTGGGAAGCGCGCCGGGCGAGCATCTGGTGAAGTTGAACCAGAAGTTCGGCCTCGAACCTTACGGCGTGGAATATTCGGAGAGCGGCGTTAAGTTGAACCGGGAAATTTTTAGCTCCAACAACATCAATCCAGACAACGTGATCTACGCGGACTTTTTCTCCGAAGAGTTTCAGGAGCGGTATCGAGAATCCTTTGACCTCGTCATTTCCAGAGGGTTCATCGAACACTTCACCGACGTTGAAGACACCATCCAAAAACACCTTAATTTACTAGCCAGGGGCGGGCGGCTCATTATCGTCATTCCAAATCTGCGCGGGTTGAATTATGTGTTGGGGATGATGTTTCATAAAGAAGTGATCGCCATTCATAACCTTGAGATCATGCGCAAAGACGTGTTTTCGCGTTTGTTTGAGAATAAGCGCTTACGGCCTCTCTTCTGCGACTATAACGGCGTGTTCAGTTTTTATCTCTTCAATACCAAAGAGCATTCGCCCATGCGGCACGTGCTCAAGATGTGCTTTCATTTGCAGTTGATACTGAACGCCACGTTTCACCTGCTGTTCAAAGACAAGCCCGTCGAGAGCGGGTGGTCTAGCCCGTCTTTAGTTTTTATCGGCGACAAGGAGGCTTGAAGCGAACGCCGGACTGGCGAACGTAACCTTAAGTTCCGCGTCTAACTCCGGTCAGTATCCCTTTGTGACATCAGGACACTGCCCGCTCTCGTGTTGCAGATGTTGAATAAGCACACCCCCACCGATTATGACCCCGTGAAGCCTTCTTCCGCGCGTGCGCGCACGGCCAACGCGGCGCGCGAAGACGACGACGCGCCGGGGGATGCTTTCCGGCCGGCAGGCGGCGCGACGGCGAACGGCACGGGGCGCGAGGCCACGACGGAGAACGCGGAAGAAACACCCGCCGTTGCTGCCGATCCGCCGACGGGGCGACGCTACGCGCTCAAGCGCGGCCATCTGTTCACATACTTCGGCCTGTTTCTCTTCACCGTCGTCCTTTACTTTCGCCCTTACGAATTGTTCCCCGCGCTGTCCGCCCTGACCTCGATGGCCTACTGGCTGGCGATCCTGACGCTCGTCGTTTTCCTCCCCACGCAGTTCGCACTCGAAGGCAATCTCACGGCGCGGCCGCGCGAGGTGAACCTCGTCCTCTTGCTGTGCCTCTGCGCGCTCATCTCGATCCCGCTCGCCATTGACCCCGGCGAGGCATGGACGGCTTTCAACTACCCTTTTATCCGCGCCGTCGCCATGTTCATCGTGATCGTCAACGTGGTGCGGACGCCCCTGCGTCTGAAGGGACTCATGTTTCTCGCCATTGCGGTGGGCGTCGTCCTGAGCGTGGGCGCGATCAACGACTACCGGCTGGGGCGTGTCGCCGTCGCCGAGGGCGAGCGCGTGGCGGGCGTGATCGGCGGCATGTTCGGCAACCCGAACGACATGGCGCTCCACCTCATCTCCATGATCCCGCTCGCCATAGGGCTTATGTTCAGCACGCGCAACCTGCTCGCCAAACCGCTCTACGCCGCCAGCATTCTCCTGATGGTCGGCGGCACGATGGTCTCTTTCTCGCGCGGCGCATTCTTGGGGTTGCTCGGCGCGAGCATCGTGCTCGTCTGGAAACTGGGGCGGCGCAATCGGATCGTGATGATCGTGTTGGTCGCAATCTTCGTCGTCGGCCTCGTCGCGCTCGCGCCGGGCGAGTACACGGAGCGTCTGAGCACCATCGGCTCGGTCAACCGCGATGCGTCGAGTTCGTCGCGGCGCGATCTGCTGGTGCGCTCGATCATCGTCGCCATCTACAACCCCGTCTTCGGCGTCGGGATCGGCAACTTCCACTTCGTCTCGATCCGCGAACAGGTCAGCCACAACTCCTACACGCAGGTGGCCGCCGAGATGGGGGCGTTGGCGGCCGTCATCTACGTCGCGTTTATCGTCGCGCCGCTACGCCGCCTGCGCGCCATCGAACACGCGACCTATGCCACGCGGCGCGGCTCGCGCATCTATTATCTCTCCGTCGCTTTGCAGGCGAGTCTGGTCGCCTTCATGATCGGCAGTTTCTTCGGTTCGGTGGCCTACCAGTTTTCCGTCTATTACCTCGTCGGCTATGCCGTCGCCCTGCGCCGCATCTACGAAGCGCAGACGGGCGCGGAGGTCGTCCCTCTGTCGAGAAAAGAGAAGCGCGCCGCCGCCTCGGCCGCCTCCGGCACGCGCGACAATTCGCCGCAGACGGGCACGGACTTCCCCGCGCCCGACCGCACTGCCCCGGCCATGTCGAGAACTTGAGGGCGACCAAAGCGGCCGTGGCAATGCGCCCGCTCCGGCTGTCCGCTCCCGCCCGAACATAAATTCATGCTCGAAGATCAACCGACGACAAATTTGCACGATGCGCGCTCCGCCGCCCTGCCCGCGCGCGCGGGCGTCGCAGAACATGCCCGGCGCACGCCGGGCGATCTGCCTTTCGTCTCCATCGTCATTCCCTGCTTCAACGAGGAACGCTACATCTACAAAGTGCTCGAAAATCTCGCCGGTCAATATCAGTCCGGGCGTTCCGAGATCATCGTCGTTGACGGCCGTTCGACCGACCGGACGCGCGAGCGCGTGGCCGACTTCAAGCGCGCCTATCCGAATTTGCCCGTGCGGCTCGTGGACAATCCGGCGCGCAACATTCCGGCGGGCGTCAACCTCGGCATCAGAGACGCGCGCGGCGACGTGATCGTGCGCATGGACGCGCATTCCATCCCGTCGGCCAACTACGTGCGCCGTTGCGTCGAGCAACTTGAGGGCGGGGCGGAGGAGGTGGCGGTCGTCGGGATGCCCTGGCGCATCCGGCCGGGGGCTGAGACGCGCGCGGCGCGCGCTATCGCTCTGGCCGTTGCGCATCCGTTCGGCATCGGCGACGCGAAATATCGCATGCCCGAACGCGCCGTCACAGAGTTTGTAGACACCGTGCCCTTCGGAGTTTTTCGCAAGAGCCTGTGGCAGGAAGTGGGCGGCTTCAACGAGGCTTTGCTGGCGAACGAGGACTACGATTTTCACTACCGCATACGCCAGCGCGGCGGGCGCATCCTGCTCGACACCTCCGGCCACTCGCTCTATTTCGCGCGCCCGACGATCAAAGAACTCGCGCGCCAGTATGTTCGCTACGGCACGTGGAAGGCGCAGATGGTGAAACTCCACCCGCGCTCGCTTCGCTGGCGGCATCTGGTCGCGCCGGCCTTCGTCGCGGGCGTCCTGGGCGCGGCGCTGCTCGGTTTCTGGTGGCGTCCGGCGTGGCTGCTGCTGCTCGCGGCGGTCGTGCCGCACGCGCTCGTCTCGCTCCTGTGCGCCTTCCAACTCGCGCGGCGCGCGCGCGACATGAGCTTGCTGCCGCTCGTCGCTATAGTCTTCCCGGTGCTCCACGTCGCGTGGGGCAGCAGCTTTTGGTTAGGTCTGGTGCGCGCGCCGCGCCTCGAAGTGAAGAATCACGGATGAACTGGCAACGCAAAGCACGAATCCAGAATTTGATCGCCGCCCTGCCGCTCTCAAACGCGCTCTACTACGCGATGCAGCGAAGCGTCGGGAGTTTGCGCGCGGGGCGCACGAACCCCTTAGAGTATTTCGACGCGGCGCGGCGCACGATTCATTGGATTCGCACGACGGGGCGCGACATCGACGGGATGCGCTTTCTCGAAGTGGGCACGGGGCGCAACGTGAACCTGCCGACCGCCCTCTGGCTCTGCGGCGCGGGCGAAGTGACGACCGTGGATTTGAATTCGTACCTGTCGAGCGCGCTCGTCTTCGAGTCGAACGAATACGTGCGGCGGCACGAGCGGGAAGTCTTGCAAGCCTTCGGCGCGGAGGCCGAGCGCGCGCAATTTCGCGAACGCCTCGCCGCGCTCCTGAACTTCAAAGGCGACCTCGCCGCGCTCCTGCGTATGATGAACGTGCGTTATCTGCCGCGCGCCGACGCGGCGCAGTTGCCGCTCGCGGACAAAAGCATCGACGCGCACGTCTCGTTCGCGGTCTTCGAGCACATCCCCGCAAACGTCCTAGCGCGCATACTCAGAGAGGCGCGGCGCATCCTCGCGGACGACGGCCTGCTGGTTCACATCATCGATCCTTCGGATCATTTCTCGCACGACGACCCGGCGATTACGGCGATCAACTTCCTGCAGTTCGGCGACGAAGAGTGGGCGAAGTGGGCGGGCAACCAGTTTATGTATCACAACCGCCTGCGCGCCTTCGAGTATCTGGAATTGTTCGAGCGCGCCGGGGTGAACTTGATCGAGCAGACGCAGACGATTGACGAGCCGTCTTTGCGCGCGCTCAGGAACGGCTTCCCGTTGCACCGTCAATTCGGGCACATCCCGGCCGAGCAGTTGGCCGTCAGAAGCCTGAACGTGCTGGGCACGTTCGCGGCAGCCGTGCCGGAAGTCGAGGGGAGCGCGGGAAGTTGAAGCGGTGTTGAAACAAGCGCGCCGGGCGCGACCGCGGCCGCCGGGAAGAGGCGCACGCGCGAAGGCTGTCAAGACTGTTATGATGTTCGGGGGGAGGACACGTTAGAACATTGGTTGAAGCGGAGCGCCAGAAAGAGAGTTCGTTGACGATGCGTGCGGCGTGGATCATGTCGGCGCGCACGGTGGCGTTTGTCTTGAGCTTCGCACTGCCGCTCCTGCTCGTGCGTCGTCTCGACCAGACCTCTTTCGGCCTCTACAAGCAGGTCTTCCTCATCGTCGGCACGGCGACGAACGTGTTGCCGCTCGGCTTTCACATGAGCGCGTTCTACTTCCTCCCGCGCGAGTCGGAACGGCGCGGCGAAGTGGTCTTCAACATCCTGCTCTTTCACCTCTTCGTCGCCTGTCTCGCCTGCCTCGCCTTCGTCCTACGCCCGACGCTGCTCTCGACGCTCTTTCCCGGCTCGCCCGAACTCGTCGCCTATGCGCCCGCGCTCGGCGTCGTGCTGCTGCTGTGGGTCGTCTCTTCGTTTCTGGAAGCAATCGCGATGGCGAATCAGGAGACGAAGACGGCGACCGTCTTTATCATCTCGACGAATCTGGCGCGCACGCTCCTGCTGCTCGCGGCGGGCATCTGGTTCGCCTCCGTCGAGTCGCTCATCTATGCGGCGATCATTCAGGGCGCACTGCAAACCGTCGTGCTGCTGGTTTATCTCTTTGTGCGCTTCGAGGGCTTCGGGCGACGCTTCGACCCGCGTCTGCTCCGCACGCAACTCAGCTACGCGCTGCCGCTCGGCATCGCCGGTTTCCTCTATTCGATGCAGATGGACATGCACAACTATTTCGTGTCCAACCGCTTCGACGCCGCCACCTTCGCCATCTACGCCATCGGCTGCTTCAACCTGCCGCTCATCCACATACTTAGTGATTCCGTCGGCTCGGTGATGATCCCGCGCGTAACCGAACTGGAAAAGCGTGGCGAGCGGCGCGAGATCATCGTCCTCATCTCGCGGATGATGCGCAAACTCGCCGCCGCCTATTTCGCCTTGTATGCGTTTCTGATCGTGATGGGGCGCGAGTTCATCGTCGTGCTGTTTCGCGAACAGTATTTGGCGAGTTGGCCGATCTTCGCCATCAATCTAGCGATGATCCCGCTCGGCATCATCACGTCGGCCTACGACCCGGTGATGCGCGCTTACCCGGAACATCGTTTCTTTCTGCTGCGCGCGCGCGCCGTGCTGCTCGGCGCTTTGTTCATCGCGCTCTGGTTCGGCACGCGGCGCATCGGGCTGGTGGGCGTCATCTCGCTCGTCGTGTTGACGAATTTGCTGGAGCGCGTGGTGGTGGCGGTGCGCTGCGGGAAAGCTCTGGGGATGACGTGGACTGAGTTCTCTCTGTTCAGAGACGTGGGCAAGCTGGCCTGCGCCGCCGCAAGTGCGGCCGTCGCGACGGCGCTTGCGCGCACGCTCGTGTTGGGAACGATGCCGCCGTTGTTTGTGCTCGCGCTTTGCGGCGTGATCTTCACGGTCGTCTATCTCGCGGGCGTCTGGCTGTTCAGGATTTTGTCGCCCGACGAACGCGACGGGGCGACCCGCGCGCTGCGTACGCTCCAACGCCGCACGACCCACTGGCGGCGCGCGGCCAACGATGCGGCCGGATGAAGTAAGGGGAATTAGGAACTTGGCCGCACAGATGATCCACGAACTGCTCTCACGCAAGATGCTGCTGCCGCTCACGCGGGCGCAGCGTTTGGCGCGCGCCTCGCGCCGCCCGGCGATGCGCGCCTTCTACGAAGGGATGCGTTTCCGTCGCCAGTCGGCCGCATGGGATGAGGGACGGCGGCGCGAGTGGATGCTCGCACAGTTGCGCCGCGTCGCGCGTCGTGCGGCCGACGAAACCGTCTTCTATCGTGAACTGTTCCAACGCGAGGGCTTCGACCCGCAGGCTGATTTCAGTTTCGACGATTTCGCGCGCCTGGCCGTGCTCGAACGCGACGACATACGTGCGGCCGGCCGCGCGCTCATCTCGAACGCCCTGCCGGCCGATGCCTTGCGCAAGGATTCGACGGGCGGCTCGACCGGCGAGCCGACACACGTCTGGCTGGGGCCGCAGGAGTTGGGCTGGCGCGAGAGCGCTCTGGAATATCCGATGCAAAGAATCGGCGCGCCGACCGGCACGCCGACCGGCTATCTCTGGGGGCATCACCTAGACCCCGTGGCGCGCGGAACTTGGCGTGAACGCTATCACGATTTCGAGTCGAACGTGCGCTGGTTCGATTGCTTCCGTCTCTCGACCGATGTGCTCGCGCGGTATCACGCAGAGTTCGCGCGCTGGCGACCCGCTTGCATCATCGCCTACGCGAGCGCGCTCGCCGCGCTGGCCGAATTCGTGCTCTCCGAAAGTCTCAAGCCGAACTATCCGACCGGCTGCTTCGTGACGGGCGCGGAGAAACTTCTGCCCGCGCAGCGCGAGGCTATCAAGCGCGCCTTCGCACGCCCCGTACACGAACGCTACGGCAGCCGCGACGTAGGCATCATGGGCTTCCAGATCGAGCCGGGGCGCACGCACGATTTTGAAGTTGACTGGCAGAACGTTTTAGTCGAACCGGAGACGAACGCAGAGGAATCGCCGATCCTCATCACGAAGCTGCATGCGGACGGCATGCCGATGCTGCGCTATCGCGTGGGCGACGTGGGGCGTTTCCCGCGCGCGAGCAGGCCGGGGCATCCGGCCTTCGTGCTGCACGAAGTGCTGGGGCGCGAGACCGACCGCATCTGGCTGCCGGACGGCCGCTGGATCACGGGCTTGCAAATGCCGCACATGCTGAAGGATTACCCTGTGCGCGAGTTCATGCTGTTGCAACGCTCCGACTATTCGGTCGAACTGCAAGTCATCCCGCAAAACAATTTCGGCGAAGACGCGCGGCGGAGTATCTTAGAGACGGTCGAGGCGAACCTGCCGGGTTTGTCGGTCAGCCTCGCGCTCGTCCACAGCATCCCGCGCACAAAGGCCAACAAACTGCGCCCCGTGGTGAGCGAGGTCAAACGGACGGAAGGGAACGGGCAATGACGGAGTTTCAGCGCAAGCAGATGCTTGAGGACGCGCGCGTGGCCGTGGCGAAAACGCCCGCGGCGCGCTACCCGTCCGACAAGAGCGCGGGCGCATCCGGCACGGACGAAATCTCCGACGCGCTCCTACGCCTCGCGCGCGAACTCGGTTGGGGCGACGGCGAGGCGGGCGGCGCATTCGCGAAACTCATCCCGCCGGGCGCGCGCGTGCTCGTCAAACCAAACTTCGTCACGCACGTTAATCAGGGCGCGGGCGGCATCGAGCCGCTGGTGACGCACCCGTCGCTTGTGCGCGCCGTCGTCGAAACGGTGCTCAAAACGGGTGCGGCGGAAGTGTCTGTGGGCGATGCGCCGATACAAGGGTGCGACTTCGCGGCATTGCTCAATGCTACGAAACTCGACGAGTGGTCTGCGAAACTGATGCGGCGCGAGAGTCGCTTTCGCGGCATAGGCGATTTCCGTCGCACCATCGCCGTGTTCAAAGACGGCGTGCGCACGGCCTCGGAGAACTTGCGCGACGAGTCGGAGTTCGTCCTCTTCGATCTGGGGCGTGAAAGTCTCCTCGAACCGATTACGGACGAGAGCGGCGCGTTTCGCGTCACCTGCTACGACCCGCGCCTGATGCGGCGCACGCACGCGCCCGGCCGGCATCAATACCTCGTCGCGCGCGCCGTGCTGGATGCCGATGTCGTGATCAATCTGCCGAAGTTGAAGACGCACAAGAAGGCGGGCATCACCTGCGCGCTCAAGAACCTGATTGGCATCAACGGCAACAAGGAATTTTTGCCGCATCATCGCATCGGCGGCGCATCCTTCGGCGGCGATTGCTACCCCGGCGCAAATCCCTTGAAGCGTTCGCTCGAATTCGTACTCGACCGGGAGAACTCAACCGCGCGCCCCGCGCTCGGCAAAGTCTGGCGCGGCCTTGGCGTGCAACTCGAACGCGCGGCGCGGCTCGCGGGCGATAGTCTCGGCGTCGAAGGCTCCTGGTCGGGCAACGACACGGTGTGGCGCACCGCGCTCGATCTCAACCGCGTGATCCTCTACGGCCAACCGGACGCGACTTTCAGAGACGCGCCCGCGCGCCTCGTCGTACACGTCGCCGACGCGGTCGTGGCCGGTCAGGGCGACGGGCCGCTCGCCCCCGAAGCGTTGCCGATGGGCTTACTCATCGGCGCGGGAAACGCGGCGGCGTTGGATTGGGTGGGAGCGCACCTGCTCGGCTACGACCCCGCGCGCGTCTCGATTGCGCGCGAGGCGTTCGGCCGGTTTCGCTGGCCGCTCACGACCTTTGCGCACGAAGGCGTGCGCCTGTGCGGCGATCTGGGCGAGGGCGCGGCCGATGAACTGCTCGGCGCTTCGTGCGCGCCCCTCTTTCAAGTTAAACACCCGGCGGGCTGGCGCGACGCCGCGGCCGACGCAACGGCGTCTCACTATCAAAGTTAATCTCGAAGTTTAAGGTTCGGGAAATTCGTCTCCACTTAATCAGAACGACATGTGCGGAATTGCCGGATTAGTCATAGCTCAAAACAATCGTGCGGAATCGGACGAAGCGGTCGCGCGGATGACGCGCACGCTTGCGCGGCGCGGGCCTGACGGTGTGGGTCTGGAGCGTTGGCCGCAGGGCGCGGCACTCGGCCACCGGCGGCTCGCCATCTTCGATCTGAGCGAGGCCGGGCGACAGCCGATGCTCTCGGCCGACGGCACAACGGGCATCGTCTTCAACGGCGCGATCTACAACTTCCGCGAGTTGCGCGCCGAACTCGAAGCGCGCGGTTGTCAATTTCACAGCCAGACGGACACGGAAGTGCTCGTCGAAGGCTATCGCGAGTGGGGCATTGACGCACTCGTCCAAAGGCTGCACGGCATGTTCGCCTTCGGCCTGTGGGATGAACGGGCACGGAAACTTTTCCTCGTGCGCGACCGCCTCGGCGTCAAACCGCTCGTCTACGCGAGCACTTCGGACGGCCGCCTCGCCTTCGCCTCCAACGTGCGTGCGCTCAGAGCCGCAGGGATGCTCGGCGAGATCGACCCGGCTTCGATGGTCGAATATCTGGAATTCGGTTTCGTGACGGACGCGCGCTCGATTTACGAAGGCGCAACGAAAGTTGCGGCGGCAACTATCGTCGAATGGTCTGCCGTTGACGCGACGGCGCGTGCGCGCACTTACTGGTCGCCGCCCACTGCTGCGACCGGCAGGAGCGCGCCGACATTCGCAGAGGCCGTCGAAGAAGTCGAGAGACTTTTTGTGAGCGCGGTCGAGATGCGCCTGTTCGCGGACGTGCCGGTCGGCGCGCTGCTGTCGGGCGGCGTGGATTCGAGCCTCGTCTGCTGGGCGATTGCCAGACTCGGCGGCGACGTGACGGCCTATACCATCGGCACGCCCGGCGACCCGTTAGACGAGACATCGGACGCGCGCGCAACCGCCGCCACGCTCGGCATCTCTCATCGCGTACTCGATCTCTCTGCGACCGACGCGCCCGATGTGGCGGAACTGGTCGCCGCTTATGCCGAACCGTTTGCCTGTTCGTCCGCGCTCGGCATGCTGCGCGTTTCGCGCGCCGTCGCGCCCTCGGCCACAGTCCTCCTGACGGGCGACGGCGGCGACGATGTTTTCCTGGGCTACCCCGAACATCGCTACCTGTGGTTTGCCTCGCGCCTCGCGCGCCGCACGCCCGCGGCGGCCGCTAATTTGTGGTCGAACACCTTGCGCACGCGCTTTCCCCGGCGCGGCCTCGCGCGCCGCGCCGCTTCGTTTCTCGACTACACGACCGGCGGCCTCGGCGCAGTGACGAACGCGCGCGACGGCCTGCCGATTTACGAACAGAGCGCGATTCTCGGCGAGCGGCTCGCGGGCGCGACGCTTGCGCAACGCGAGATCGCGCGTTCGCGCGAGTCTGGGCAAAACGTGCTCGCGGAATTTTTGGAGTACGACCGGCGCACGCGCTTCACGGGCGAATACCTGCCGAAGGTTGACGGCGCGACGATGCATTACGCGCTCGAAGCGCGCTCGCCCTTCCTCGATCAGAAATTATGGGAATACGCCGCCGCGCTGCCGCTCGATCTGCGTCTCCATCGCGGCACTTTGAAAGCGATCTTGAGAGAGTTGGCGCGGCGTCGCATCGGCGAGCGCGTGGCGCGCGGGCGCAAGCGCGGCTTCGGCATCCCGGCCGGTCGCTGGATGGCGGGGCGCTGGCGCGAGCGCGTGGAAGAGACGCTGCGGGATTCGATCCTCGGCCAAGAGGGCTGGATCAACTCGCAAGCCGCGCTCGCCAGGTTTGCGCGCGAGGTGGGGCGTGGCGAAGCGTCTTTGCAGACGTGGTATCTCTTCGTCCTCGAAACGTGGATGAGGCACGAGCGCGGCGCGCATGTCTTCGAGCCGCCTGCGGATGATGTGGAACGACTGACGGTGGCGACGCTCAGGGCGCGCGAGACG
>DASVPS010000380.1:0-2387 GCA_036389555.1 Pyrinomonadaceae bacterium | reverse complement strand
GATGTGAAATCTCGACGAGTCCGCAGTTGGGGATACATGTTCAAATTCACATCAACTGCCGCCCGACAATCCTGCCGCAAGAAGTTACCCGGTGGTTACGACGCGGCACGCAACGCCTCCGGTAAGGAGAAGCGTTTCTCGTAGAGCGCTTTTCCAACAATGACGCTATCAATGCCGCCGTCACACTCGACCTTCAGCCGCTCGATGTCAGACAGAGAGGAGACGCCGCCCGAGGCCGTGACGGGCAGACCGGAATGGCGCGCGATGGCGCACGTCTGCTCCACGTTGACCCCGCCCAGCATTCCGTCGCGCGACACGTCCGTGTAAATGATCCGGGACACGCCGAACCCGGCCACTCGTTCGGCCAGTTCGGTCGCCGCTATATTCTCCTGCTTTTCCCAACCGCGCGTGACGACTTTCCCTTCGCGCGCATCAATCCCCACGGCGATGCGCGCGCCGTATAACTCCACCAGACGCGCCAGCAATTCAGACGACTCCACGACGAGCGTGCCGAGCACGACGCGCGCCGCGCCGTACTCGATCAGTTCCCGCACGTCAGACGTTTGGCGTAGCCCGCCGCCGAACTGTACGGGTATCTTGACGGCTTTGATAATTCGTCGCGCGACCGCCCGGTTGGGCGAATTCGCGTCGGCAAAAGCTCCGTCCAAATCAACTACGTGCAACATCCGCGCGCCCGCCTCTTCAAAGTCGCGCGCGATCTGCACCGGGTCGCCGTCGTAAACTCTGGCTTCCGCTTTGCGCCCCTGCGCCAGGCGCACGCAGCGCCCGTCTTTCAAATCGATGGCCGGGATAACAAGCATCTGAATTTTAATCGTCCCTCCGGGGAAGCGTATGAATCGCAGCGCCGTCAGTCGTCGCTGCTATTCTTCCTGGTTGATGACTGCGAACACGGTTTCAAGGAGCAGGCCGTTAGTGGAAATCGCGTTGCCGCCGCGGATGGTTTGTCGTCCGCGCCAGTCTGTGAAAGTGCCGCCGGCCTCTTCGAGTATTGGCAGCAGCGGGGCGCAGTCCCATACGTTCATCACGGGATCGAGCATCACTTCGGCGCGACCTGTGGCGACGAGGATATGGCCGTAACAATCGCCCCACGTGCGGCGTGCGCCCGCGCGCTGCTCCAACCTGCGCGCGGGCGCGCCGAAGCCGTACTTCTCACACGTGCCGAAGTCAGTCGAAAGCAGCAGCGCATCTTCCAGCGCTGAGACGGCGGACACGCGCGCAGGTTCACCGTTCCAGAAGCAGCCCAGACCGCGCGCCGCATAAACCATCTCGCCGAGCGCGGGAAGATTAACGACCCCCAGACACGACTCGCCCCCGACCTCCAACGCGATCATCACCCCGTAGAGAGGGACGCCGTGAACGAACGCATAAGTTCCGTCAATCGGGTCTACGATCCACTGTCTGCCCGACGTGCCCGCGCGCGTCTCTTCTTCTTCGCCCAGCACGGAATCGTGCGGGAATCGTTCTTCGATGCTCGCGCGGATGAATCTTTCGGCTTCGCGATCCGCCTGCGTGACGGGCGAGCCGTCGGCCTTGTGCTCGGTGGAGAAAGAGCGTCGGAAGTGGCGCAGGGTGATCTCGCCCGCCCCGCGCGCCAGCCCGACCGCGAAATCCAACAGCCCTTCAAGCTCTGTTTTTTCCGGCCTCACTCGGCAACTCCTTTCATCCCGCGCCGCGAAAGTTCGGCCTCGATCTCTTCCAACTTCACGCCGCGTTCGACCAGCAACACGAGCAGGTGATAGAGCAGGTCGGAGACTTCCGCGACGAGCGCGGGTGCGTCCTCATTCTTCGCCGCGATGATCGTCTCGGCCGATTCCTCTCCGACTTTTTTGAGAATCTTATCCAACCCGCGCTCAAAGAGGTAGGTCGTGTAAGAGCCTTCGGGACGCTCACGTTGACGGTCTTCGATGAGATCGTACAGCCCTGCGAGCGTCGCGCCGAGCGCGACCGGCTGCTGCGGCTGCTGCTGTTCCGCGCGCTCCGGCAGGGTGTTCTCCGGCGCAAAATCATCCGCGCCTTCGATCTCTTTGTGGAAACAGGAGCGTGCGCCCGTGTGGCAGGCCGCGCCGTTCGGCTCGACGAGCGCGACGAGCGCGTCCGCGTCGCAGTCCACGGCGATACTGATGACACGCTGCGTGTGGCCGGAAGTCTCGCCCTTGTGCCAGAGTTGCGCGCGTGAACGCGACCAGAACCACGTCTCCCCTTCGTCGAGCGTGCGGCGCAAACTCTCCGCGCTCATGTAGGCGAGGGTCAACACCTCGCGCGTACGCGCGTCCTGCACGACGACGGGCACGAGGCCGCGCTCGTCGTATCTCAATTCTTCCAACGCAATCTTCGTCATCGCACCACGACTCCCCTCGCGCGCAGGT
>DASVPS010000379.1:0-5343 GCA_036389555.1 Pyrinomonadaceae bacterium | reverse complement strand
GCAATTCATGGCTCACTGATTTACTGATTACTTACGGAGTTATTATGCCTAATCCAAAACGACGACATTCAAAAGCGCGCACCGGTAAACGCCGTGCGCACGACGCGCTGCGCGCCCCGCAGACGCAGACCTGCCCGAACTGCCAGGAGCCGCGCATGCCCCATCGGGTCTGCCCGAAGTGCGGCCACTACAAAGGCCGTGAAGTGGTTCGCGTCAACACCGAAGTCTAAGCGAGTTGCAGCGGTAGTCTCAGCGGGTTCCGGCGGTTACTTCTGAACGCGCGCGCCTCAAGATGAAGCAAGGACGCCAACTGACGGGGAAGGTCGTGGTGGATGCGATGGGCACCGACCGCGCCCCGCATCCTGAAATCGACGGCGCGCTGGCAGCCGCGCGCGACTTTCAGATCGGCGTCATCCTCGTCGGCCAACCCGAAAAGGTGGTGCCGGAGTTGCGTCGTTGCGGCTGGCGCAGGGACGGCGACCACGGGATCGAATTCGTAGAGGCGGCCGAAGTGATCGGCATGGACGAGGCGGTCGCGGTCGCAGTCCGCCGCAAGAAAAAGAGTTCGCTGCGCATCGGCGCGAAACTCGTCGCCGAAGGATTGGCCGACGGTTTCATCTCGGCGGGCAACACGGGCGCGGCGATGGCGACGGCCAAGATGGTGATCGGCATGCTGCCCGGCGTGGATCGTCCCGCGCTCGCGGCTCTGATCCCGACAAAGGCGGGAAAGCCCGTCCTGCTGCTCGACGTGGGCGCGAACTCGGATTGCAAGCCGCACCAGATGGCACAGTTTGCTATCATGGGCGACGCTTATTCGCGCTCGGTGTTAGGTACGAACCGGCCGGCCGTCGGCCTGATGAGCATCGGCGAGGAAGAGGCGAAGGGGAACGAGTTGACGAAGGAAGCGTTCCCGCTTCTGCGCGAGTTGAGCAGTTTGAATTTCGTCGGGAACGTCGAAGGGCGCGACGTGTTCACGGGCGCGGTTGACGTGATCGTCACGGACGGCTTCACCGGCAACGTGATGCTCAAACTCTCCGAAGGCTTGCAGGATGCCGTCATCTCGCTCATCAAACGCGAACTGTCTGCTTCGGCCATCACGAAGGCCGGGGCGATGCTGGCGCGTCCGGCCTTCCAACGTTTGAAAAAGAAACTCGACTACTCGGAATACGGCGGCGCGCCGCTCCTCGGCGTGCGACGTCTGGTCGTTATCGGCCACGGCAGTTCCAACGCGCGCGCCATTCGCAGCGCCGTGCGCATCGTCAAGGAGTTTGCCGAGCACGGCGCGGGCGACCGCATCGAAGAGGGCATCGCCCAGACGCACGCGCGCGAGTTGGAGTTGGCGGACGTGCGGTTTCAGGTGTCGAAAGCTGGAGATTAAAGATGGCGAACACGAACGCCCGCATTTTGAGCACGGGGCGCGCTTACCCCACAGGCGTGTTGACGAACGCCGACCTCGAAAAGTTGGTCGAAACGTCGGACGAGTGGATCACTTCGCGCACGGGCATCAAGGAGCGTCACAAGGCCGGCGAGGGCGAGTACACGTCGCAGTTCGCCGTCACCGCCGGGCAGCAGGCCATCGAGCGTGCGCGCATAGACCCGTCCGAGATCGACCTGCTCATCTGCGCCACCGTCACGCCCGACCAGATACTTCCTTCGACCGGCTGCCTGATCCAGACCGAACTCGGCGCGCGCCGTGCCGCCGCCTTCGATCTGGCCGCCGCCTGCTCCGGCTTCCTCTACGGTTTGACGCTCGCCAACCAGATGATCCGCGGGGGGCAGGCGCGCTACGCGCTCGTCATCGGCGCGGAAGTCCTGACGCGCTACGTTGACTACACGGATCGTTCGACCTGCGTCATCTTCGGCGACGGCGCGGGCGCGGCTCTGCTCGGCGCGGCGGAAGGCGAGCGCGGCATCCTCGGCACGCGCATACGCTCCGACGGGCGCTTCGCCGAACAACTCTACGCCCCCGGCGGCGGCACGCGCCTCGGCATCACTGCCGACAACGTAACTTCGGGGCAGCACTACTTTCGCATGAAGGGCAACGAGTTGTTCAAGGTGGCCGTGCGTTCGATGGCCGACATCTCGCGCGAGGTGCTGGAAGAGGCGGGCTACAAGGGCGAAGACGTGAAACTGTTCATCCCGCATCAGGCCAACCAGCGCATCACGGATGCCGTGGCGAACAATCTGAAAGTTGACGAAGGGATCGTCTATTCCAACATCGCCATGCACGGCAACACCTCCTCGGCCTCGATCCCGATTGCAATCGACGAATGCGTCGAGCAGGGGCGCGTCAGTGAAGGCGACCTCGTGCTGCTCGCCTCTTTCGGCGGCGGCGTCACGTGGGGCGCGGTCTTGATGCGCTGGTGAGAAGCGGGTGAATGGTCAATGGTAAATGGTGAATGGATAAAACAACTTCTTCTCACCATTCACCATTCACCATTCACCATTTACCAATAATGACTGTCGCATACATTTTTCCGGGTCAAGGCTCGCAATTCACAGGCATGGGGCGTGAACTGGCCGAGCATTTCGCGGCGGCGCGCGAGGTATTCGCAGAGGCCGACGACGCGCTCGGCTTTTCGCTCTCACAGCTCTGTTTCGAGGGGCCTGAAGCCGCTTTACAGTTGACGGAGAACACGCAGCCAGCGATCCTGACCGTCTCGGTCGCGGCCTTGCGCGTGATGGAAGCGGAAGGCTTTCCGACGCCGGAGTTAGTGGCCGGTCACAGCCTCGGCGAATACTCTGCGCTCGTCGCGGCCGGAGGGTTGACGCTCAGGGATGCGGTCAGGACGGTGCGTGCGCGCGGCCGCTACATGCAGGAGGCCGTGCCCGTCGGCGTCGGCGCGATGGCCGCCATAGTCGGCGCAGACCTCAAAGATGTCAGAGAGGCTTGCGCGGAGGCGGCGCAGGAGGAGGGCGAGGTGTGCAGCCCCGCCAACATCAACACGCCGAAGCAGATCGTCATCGCAGGGCACACGGGGGCGGTCGAACGCGCGATGGAGCTTTTAAAATCGCGCGGGGCGAAACGCGCGATCAAACTGTCGGTCAGCGCGCCCTTTCATTGCGCGCTGATGCAGCCCGCGCAGGATCGTCTGGCCGCAGACCTGGAGAAGATTGAGTTTTCGGATTTGCGCGTGGCGCTCGTCCCGAATGTGGCGACCGTCGAGACCAGTGTGGGAGCGGAGGCGCGAGAATATCTCATCAGGCAAGTTACAGGGGCAGTGCTCTGGCGACTCAACGTCAATTACATGCAGAGCGAGGGCGTCAGAACTTTTGTCGAAGTCGGCCCCGGCAAGGTACTGTCCGGTCTGGTCAAGCAGATCGTGCCGGACGCGCGCTGTCTGAACGTCTCAGACCCGGCGAGCCTCGAGGCCACGCGCGCCGCGCTCAGCGAGAGTCAGGCCGCGGGCGGTGGCAATTAACCGGCGGGCGTGCTTTAATTTGCGCTTAACACCCTAGACCAAGTTTTTCTATTTTTTATTTGACCGAAGGAGCAGAACTACGATGCCCACGCAAGCAGACATCGAGATTAAAGTGAAACAGATCATTGTGGACGAACTCGGCGCGGACGAAAATGAGGTGACGCCGAACGCCCGCTTCATTGACGATCTGGGCGCCGACTCGCTCGACACCGTCGAACTCGTCATGCGTTTCGAAGAGGAGTTCGGCATAGAGATTCCCGATGAGGACGCCGAGAAAATTCAGAGCGTGCGCGACGCCTATAACTACATAGACCAGCATTTGAACAAGGCGTAAGCCGGACGCGCGACCGCGCCGCCGCGCCGCTTCCGGCGCCGTTTTTGTGCGGCTCGCTCGCATCCGTTTTACTCCGGCAGGGAATTTCCGTCGCCTTGAAGTCGTGCGCGCCCGCGCCGGTCGCGCGCATCGGGCGGGGCGATGTGGGCACGAGCAATCCCTCGGAGGGAGGAGCAGTTATTTGAAACGTCGCGTCGTAGTTACGGGACTCGGCCTCGTTACTCCCGTCGGTTTGACAGTTGAATCCACATGGGCTGCGCTGTTGGAAGGCCGCAGCGGCGTGGGCTATATCGAGAAGTTCGATACGACGAAGTTCTCCGTCAAGATCGCGGCCGAGATCAAGGAGTTCGACCCGCTCAAATTCGTCGAGAAGAAGGAAGCGCGCAAGATGGGCGCGTTCATCCACTACGCCATCGCCGCCTCGGACGAGGCGATCTACGATAGCGGTCTCATCGAGCGCGGGCAGAAGTTCGGTGCAGACGTGTCCGAGCGCGTCGGCACTTATATCAGCAGCGGCATCGGCGACTTCTGGGCTATCGAACGCGAGCACTCCAAGCTCCTGGACGACGGCCCCGGCCGCGTCTCGCCCTTCTTCATCCCTTCGGCCATCGTCAACCTCGCCGCGGGGCAGGTCTCCATCCGCTCCGGCGCGAAGGGGCCGAACTCGGCGACCGCCACGGCCTGCGCCGCCGGCGCGCACGCCATCGGCGACAGTTTCAGGATCATCGAACGCGGCGACGCAGACGTGATGATCTGCGGCGGCGCGGAATCGGCCATCACGCCGATGAGCGTTGCGGGATTCGCGGCCATGCGCGCGCTCTCGACGCGCAACGAAGACCCCGCGCATGCCTCGCGCCCGTTCGAGCGCGACCGCGACGGTTTCATCATCGGCGAGGGCGCGGGGATCATGATCCTCGAAGAGTTGGAGTTCGCCAAAGCGCGCGGCGCGAAGATTTACGCAGAGATCGTCGGCTACGGCGCGACGGCCGACGCCTTCCATATCACGATGCCGGACGAAACCGCCTCCGGCGCGATCCGCGTCATGCAGATGGCTATGCGCGACGGCGGCGCGCAGCCCGAACAGGTCAACTACATCAACGCGCACGGCACGTCCACGCCCTACAACGACAAGTTCGAGACGCTCGCCATCAGGAAAACTTTCGGCGCGCACGCCGACCAACTCGCGGTCAGTTCGACGAAGTCCATGACGGGGCATCTGCTCGGCGCGGCGGGCGGCATCGAAGCCGTCTTCTCCGTGCTGGCGATCACGCGCAACATGCTCCCGCCGACGATCAATTACGTCAACCCCGACCCCGAATGCGATCTCGATTACGTGCCGAACGAAGCCCGCGAGGCGCACATCAACTACGCGCTCTCGAACAGCTTCGGCTTCGGCGGCACGAATGCGGCCTTACTTTTTAAACGTTTCGAGGAATGAACAACCGTCCGTTGTCCTTTGTCAGTCGTCCGTTGGCGCAAGTGGCATCAGCGTACACGCCTTTGATGAAGCGAACACCCGGCAACAACCTGCGACGGACGACGGACGACTGACAACCGACTTATGAAAATCATCGTGCTCATGAAGCA
>DASVPS010000378.1:0-7067 GCA_036389555.1 Pyrinomonadaceae bacterium | reverse complement strand
GCAGGTTTTCTCTATTCACGATTTACGATTCACGATTCACTTTCTCCCTTATTTCCGCCATGCGTGCGCGCAGGCGTTCTTCGTCAACGGTCGTGATGCGGCCATCGCGATAGACTTCGCGGCCGGCGACGAGCGTGAGCGCCACGTCGCGCGCCGAGGAGGAGAAGATGAGCGCGTGCGCCGGGTCGTAGACGGGAAGGTGGTGTGCGCCGTCGAGTTTGACGATGGCGAGGTCGGCTTCACTGCCCGCGCGGAGCGTGCCCGTGCGTCCTTCGTAGCCGAGGGCGAGCGCGCCGCCTTGTGTGGCGTCCGCCAGAGCGTGCGCGGCGGTGTAGAGTTCATCGCCGGGCGCGTCGAGGCGTGCAAGGAGAGTGGCGAAGCGCGCCTCTTCCAGCAGGTCGCAGGTGTTGTTGCTGGCGACCGAATCACTGCCGAAGCCGCGCCTGAGTTTGCGCATTTGCGCGAAGGGCGCGCGGCCGTGGCCGAGTTTGAGATTCGACTTGGGGCAATGCGCGACGGAGGCGTGCGCTTCCCTGATCGTCTCGATGTCGGCCGCGTCAACCCGCACGCAATGCGCGAGCAGCGGGCGCGTCGCCAGCACGCCGCGCTCCGAGAGGTATTGAATTGGCGACATGTGCGGCGAACGCCACTCAAGGCCGCGCTCGGCAAAGCTCTCGGCAAACGCGCCGCGCCCGTGCCGCATTAACTCGTCTTCGTCCGCAGACTCCGCCGCGTGAATCATCAGCGGCAATTGTTCGGCGAGGGCATAATCCGTGACGCCTGCGAGCAAACGCTCGCTCACCGTAAACGGCGTGTGCGGAGAGACGCCGACGCGCACGAGTTCGTTTTCCAATTCGCGCAGCCGCAACACGTCTGCGCGCAGTTTCGACAGCAGTTCGTCGGCCACGCGCGCGTCCGGGCTAATCACTTCCTGATAGACGATGCCGCGCAAGCCCACCTCGCAGAGCGCGGCCATGCTCGCGTCCGCGTAGCTCGACGCATCGCCGAGCGTAGTCACGCCCGCGCGCGCCGCTTCGCACGCGCCCCACGTCGCCGACACGCGCAGATCATCCGTCGTCATCCGCATCATGCCCGCGACGGTCAGTTTGCGCAGCCACGCGAAAAAGTCGCCCTCCACGTCTTCCAGATAACCGCGCATCGCGGTGAGTTCCAGATGCGTGTGGCAGTTGACCAGACCCGGAATGATCGCCGCCGCGCCGAAATCCTCGCAGGCGGCGTCCTTGTATTGCGCCGCGAGTTCGACGCGCGCGCCGACGCCGACGATGCGTGCGCCCGCAACCGCAACCGCGCCGTCTTCAAACGCAGGCGTCGCGACGGGCACAACCCAGCGTGCGCAGTAGAGTTTGACGGGCTGAATTTTGTCCGGCGTCGAGTCGTATGAGTTCATGTCGAAAGGTGTCGCGCGTCTGTCGGGGCGGGCGTGCGTCTCCCGCCTCTTCGTCTGAGTAGAAACCACAGGAGGCCGGAAAAGGCAATCACAAAACCGCCCGCCGCCGCGACCGGGCGCAGGCCGAAGGCGTCCGCGCCCGCCCCCGCCCCGTACATCGAAGAGACCATCATCAGCGTCGTCAAAGTTTCGTAGGAGGCGAAGACGCGACCGGCATAGGCGTTGTCGGTGCGGCGCATGACGAGCGTCTGCTGCGCCGTCCACCAGATGGCGAAGTTCATCTCGCGCGCGATGAGGACGAGGCTCGCCGTCCACAAATTCGGCATCACGGTGAAGAGGGCGAGGCCGCAGCCGTCGAGCACGAGCGAGCGTCCCATGCGCGCGCCGAGGTCTTCACCCGCCGCGTTGAAGCGACGCGCGACGGGCGCGCCGAGCACACCCCCCAAGCCCATCGCCACGTACAGGACGGAGATGCCGAAGTCGCGCGGGCGCGCCGCCCAAGCGGATGCCGTCAACTCGCCGAGCCGCGCGCCGAAGACGCTGTAGAGTGCGCGCGCCACGCCGTTGCCCAAGCCCCAGCCGGCGGCGACGATAAAGACGGCGGCGAGCACCCCGTCGCTCCTCACATAGCGCAAGCCCTCTCGAAACTCGAACAGGGCACGCCGCAACCCAACGGCGATGCGTCTGTGAATCGCGACGTGGGCGGCCGGGTCTAAAAAATTTTCAGCGCGCGCCGCGATATTGTCGCTGGGCGGCGCGGTCGCGAAGTTAATCGCTTGAGGCGTGACCAGTCCGCGCTGCTCCGGCCGCACGCGAACGGCGCGTGCGGGCAGGCGTATGCGGCTGATTAGCAAGGCGGAGACGAGAAAGGTGGCGGCGTTGAGAATGAAGACGAGGTCGCGGCTGATGAAGGTGGCGACGAGTCCGCCGAGCGCGGAGCCGACGGCGATGGTCGCGGCGGTGGTGGAAGCCGAGAGCGAGTTTGCGCCGAGCAGTTCATCCGGGTTGGTGACGATGACGGGGATCGTGGCGCGCTTGGCCGCGTTGAAAAAGGCCGAGACGGCGAAGAGCGATGCGCCGACCAGATAGATCGCCGGGAGCGAAGAGAACTTTTGCGCGAGCAGGAAACCGGCGGCGAGCACGGCGCGCGCCACGTCTGCCGCGATCATGACGCGACGGCGATCCGTGCGATCTACGACGACTCCCGCGATGGGGCCGAAGAGAAACAGAGGCAGGTGGCGCGCGATGGCATAGACGGCGATGGCGCGCCCCTGATGCGCCGCGCCGGCGAGTTCGAGGGCGAGCGCCACCACCGCGATGTTGTTGAGCCAGTCGCCGATCTCGGAGACGACCTGCCCCGACCACAGGTGTCGGAAGTTGGCGTTCCCCTTGAGCAGTTGCCTGTAGGTCACTTCTTCGGCCGGTCGCCGCCTTCGGCCTCTTTCAGTTTGCGGTAGCGCGCGAGGATCGAGGAGACGTAGGCGCGCGTCGAAGGGATGTCTATGCGTTCGACGAACTGCGCGGAGGTGAGCGGCGTTTGGTTGGGCGCGACGCGATTCCACTCGGCGGCGCGACTCGGCCCGGCGTTGTAGGCGGCGACCATGCGCGCCTCCGCGTCGGGCAGGTCGCGGTAGGTCTTCGAGATTTTTTCCAGATACCAGCAGCCGACCTGAATGTTGCGCTCCGGCTCGGCGAGCAGGCTTTTGGGATCGCGCGACATCTGCTGCGCAAATTCGCGCATCCCCGTCTCGGCCGCCCACTCGCGCCCCACGGCCGGCGTCACCTGCATCAACCCGATCTCTGCGTCCTCGCCGATCTTCCACGGGCTGAAATAAGTCTCTTCGTAGATGATGCTCCAGACGAGGTCTGGGTCGAGGCGATAGACGCTCGCCTGCCGCGCGATCAGCGCATCGAAGCGATGAATCCAATACTGGTTAAAAAAGTAGAGGCCGACGGCGGCGAGGACGGAGAGAATGACGACGGCGAGGACGAGACGCTTGAGGACTGGCATGCAACTGAACTTCCCTTAACTATCGCGCGAACCTGTGGCTAGTTGCGACGCCTGAGCCGTGTCCAAAGCTGGGCTTGAGTGACGGCGCGGTCGAGACCCTCGTAGCGTGATTGCAGGGCGCGGCGGTCGAGGACGTGGCCTTGCAGCCAGACATCTGCGGCGAGCGTCGCGCCGACGCAGAGCGCGCCGCCGCGCAAGGAGCGTTGGTTGATGAGCACTTCGAGTTTGAAGTGGCCGAGGTCGAGGTAAGCCCAGTAGAGTTCGCCGCCGGAGAGCGGGTTGCGCAGCGGCTTGAAGGAGAGCACGCGGCCGCACAAACTCCAATCGTTTTCGTGCGCGGCGCGGGCGGGCGCAAACTCTTCCAGAGCCTGCCAGCGCGGACGCTCCTCGCGCGAACAGACGCGCGCGCGATAAGCCAGCCCGCACAGGCCGACGTGCAACTCCTGCCCGTTGAAACCCTCGAAGCCGACTTCCGTCAGGTTCTGCAATTCAAAGAGGACTTCCGTCTCCGTCCCGTCGCAATAGCCATGGACGATGGCCTCGCCCTCTTCGTCATACTCGGTCAAAGCCCAGGGGCTAATGCGCTGCGTGTAGCGCGCGCGGAAACCGGGGCGGCAATCGGCATAGAAAATGTCGCCCGTGCCCGACTCGTAGAGCACCGTCCAGACTTCCAGCCCCTCGCCCAGTTTCCAGCAGCGGCCGTGCAGCACGGCGCCGCGCCTGAGCAACTGCGACGGCTCGCCCTGATCGCCCGCGCGCTCCGCGAGATGATTGAAATCTCGTTCGCTCGGCACATCCAGCCCGATGGCTTCAAACGTCTCTTCCATGATGAAAATAGAGGTTAGAGGTTAGAGGTCAGAGGTTAGTAAGAAGCAGTTTGTCTTTAACTGGCCTCTAACCTCTGATCTCTGACGTCTCATCTCGTCGCTCGCTTTCGCTGCTGAAGGGGTTTGACCTGAGCATCGTCCGCGCGCGGCGCACGACTTTTGAAGCCGCGGATGTTGCGCTCGGGGCCGTGCTCGGGCTGCGCGCCCGTGCGCGTCATCTCGGCGAACAACTCCACGTCGTAATCGGCCTCGCGCGACATCTCCTCGCGGATGGCGTGCAGTTCTTCCAGAAATCTCGGTTTGCGATACATAAGAATAACAGTGATGGGTGACAAGTGACAGGTAACAAGTTAAAGAAAAATTTCCATCTTGTCACCTGTCACACGTCACCTGTCACCTTTTTCAGTCAACTCCGAAACCAGAAATTCCGGCGTGACGATCATCGGGACGAAGAACCCGGCGGCGGTGTTGAAGAGACGAATGCGCGCCTGTCTTCGCACGTTCGCCAGATGTCCGAAGTTCCACGTAACTAGATAATCTATTTTATGCACGGAGGCAACCGCGACGTGCAGCGCATCGGCGATGTACTTGCGATGAAAGATGCCGCGCGAGATGTAGCCTTCGGCGAGGATGGTCGCCTCGTCCGTCATCTCAAGCTGTTCGAGCGGCGCGACGAGTTTCAAGTAGGCCGTGCGGTGAGGTTCGGGCAGGCGTTCGAGTTCGCGCGTGACGAGCGGCGAGACGGTGGCGCGATATTCCGACATCTCATGCTCCCACCAGCGAATGGTCAGGTCGCGCCGGAACGGCTCGCCGTTGTCGAGATACGCGCCGATGACAGACGTTTCCAGATAGAGGCTCTGCTTCACGGAGTCGCCCCCGAAGCGGGCGTGATGTTGGCGTTGCGCGTCGCGGGCGCGGGCGCGGGCGGTGCCGTGGGCGGATCGAGCCGCACGAGGCCGCGTTGGAAATCGAACGTGACGCGGAAGCGGCGCAGGACGTTGCCGCCGATGATGCCGGTCTGCTCGAAGCCGGAGGTTTCGTTGATGGCCGACATGTCGAGCACGGCCGCGGAGAGATTCGCGTGCGTGTAATCGCCGAACGACACGCGCGGCAGGAGCACCGTCACCACGTCTTCCGAGACGCCGGCCGCGCCGTACACTTTGAGCCGCGTCTTCTGCTCGAAACGCGCCATGTCTTCGGTCTTGGCGAGTTCCTGCGAGATAACGGAGATGCTCGCGCCGGTGTCCATGATGAAGTTGAGCGGCTTCTCGATTCCCTCAAGCACGACCGAACTGCTCCAGAACCCGCTCGATGTGGAACGGATCGGAACTTCATAACTACGATTTGCCTCGCTCACGCCCGTCGGCTTGGGAATCTGTGGGGCGGCGGGAGTGGGCGCAGTAGCAGTAGCACCGGCCAGCGTCTCGACCGAGGGCGGCGCGGCCATGTCCGGCGCGACGTGGTTCGAGTTGAGCGGGACGACCGTGTCTGTGAACGGGCGCGCCTGCGCAGGCCGCTCCGACTGGCGCACGAGAGTCATCTGCAGCGTGCTGTAATCAACCGAGGCGATGTACTTGGCGAGGACGGAGAGGCCGATGTAGCCGTCCACGGGTTCCTGCTGCGGGTTGAAGTCGCGTATGTAAACGGGCACGTTCTCGATGCGCACCTCGTCCATTTGCAGCAAAGAGAGAAAGCCATACACGATCTCGAAGCGGCCGCCGCCGCCGACGGCACGCGCGAGGCCGCCCTGCGCGACGGGCTTGATGTTCAGACGCTCGGCCGTCGCCCTTGAGAGCACGCACATGCCCGACCCCGTGTCCACGACGAAGCGCAGAGGCGTCTTCGAGCCGTTGAGGCGCACGTTGATGATCGGGCGGCTGTTGACGAGTTCAAACGGAATGATCGCCTGCGATGCGCCGCCTGTCAGGTAGAGTTGGCGCTGCGAGCCGAGGTAGCGGAGGAAGCTGATGAGGCCGCGTATGCGCGCGCGTCGATCCGCGTCGGTGCGCGGGGCGATGCGCAGAAAATCCTCGTAGGCGTCGGCCGCTTCGCGGTAGCGTTCGGAGCGCGCCGCGGCCTGCGCGTAGGAGAAGACGTAATCGGGTTCGTCCGGGTCGAGATAGACGGCGCGGCGCAGGCCGGCCAGCGCGATGGCCGCGCGGTTCTCGTAGAAGTTGATCATCGAAAGCCCCGCAATCGCCAGCGCCTCGTCGTTCTTGAAGGCGAGCGCGGTGCGAAACTCTTCGATGGAGAGTTTGAAATCGCCGCCGGCCAGAAGAGCCGAGCCGATGAGCGCGTGTGCGCGCGCCGACGTGGGATCGAGGGCGAGGACGCGCGCCGCATGGTCGTAGGCGTCGCGCAAATTGCGTTGCTTCAACAAGGCGAAACTCAAACCGAGACGCGCCGCCACGTCCTTCGGGTCGCGCTCGACGAGCGCGCGATAAAGCTTCTCGGCGGCTTCAAACTCGCCCTGTCGCAGAGCGCGCGCCGCCTTCTCCCGCTGCTTGTCGCCCTTCCCGAACGGCGCGGCCGCCCACACGTCCCCGCCGCCGAGCGCCACACATATACACAAGGCAGCCAAACTGCCCCACAAAGCACGGCTCAGTTTTTTCATCTTTCGGCTACCCCCTTCAGGAAGGGATGAGGGATGAGGGATGAGGGATGAAGAAGAATTGATCCATTGATTCAACGGTTCATTGATTCAATGAAGAAATGGATCAATGATTCAATTCTTAAATTATTCATCCCTCATCCCTCATCCCTCATCCCTTATTTGAGTATTTCCCCGGTCTTCATAGACCACAGCACAAGGTCGAGTTCA
>DASVPS010000377.1:0-3733 GCA_036389555.1 Pyrinomonadaceae bacterium | reverse complement strand
TCCCTGACCCGTGGTCATTTTCATCTTTAGAGACTTGCCCGATCACTTCAAACAACTGACCACGGACTACTGACCACGGACGACCGGCTACTGACTGATTTTCCGCCCGGTGAACATGAGCGGCGGGACGATGGGCATGTTGGTGCGGATCGTGCCGCTCATGTTGTCGCCTTCGCGGCGGCCTTCGATGTTGGCCTGAATCGACATGCCCTGAATCTTGAGCGCGACGGCGGCGGTGAAGATGTCGCCGTTCTGCGCGATGGTGTCGAGCGGCGCTTCGCCCCAGGACGAACTCATACGGGCGCGCAACGCTCCGCCCGCGCCGTCTTCCTCCACGATGAGCGTCGCCGTCTGCGGCCCCAAGGGCGACGTGATCTCCAGTTGCCATGACCCGACGAAACCCGCCTGATCTCCTGTTGTTGATGTGCTGCTCATATCACTCCCGTTAGTTGTAGTTTCCCTGACCGCGCGCGCCGTGGGCGCATCTTTGCGCTTGCCCGCGCTGTCGTAAATCTCGATCTCTTCGGCGTAACCTTTTATTTCATCCGCGAGCGCCTCGGCGTCGCCGACGACGACGATGGCCGCGCGTTCCGGCGTGACGTAGCGGCGCGCGACGCGCAGCACTTCTTCGCGCGTCACGGCGCTCACGCGCTCGCGGTAAGTGTGCAGGTAGTCGTCGGGCAGATCGTGCATCTTGATCTGGATCAACTGGTCGATCAAACCGTCGAGCGTTTCCAGACGAATGGGGAAGATACCCGTCAGGTAGGTCTGCGCGTCGAGCAATTCCTTCTCGGTAACGAGGTCTTCGCGTATGCGCCCCAGTTCGTAGAAAAATTCTTTGAGCGACTCGCCCGTGACGGGCGTGCGCACTTCGGCGGTGGCACGGAAACTCCCGGCGGCGCGGCGCGCGTCGAGGCTCGTGTATGCGCCGTAGGTGTAGCCCTTGTCTTCGCGCAGGTTCATGAAGATACGCGAGGAGGCGTTCGCGCCGAGCACCGTGTGCATGACGAGCATGGAGAAGTAGTCGGGGTCTGTGCGCGTGATGGCGGTGTTGGCGATGATGATGTTCGACTGCGCCGAGCCGGGGCGATCCACCAGATAGAGCGTGCGCCCCTCGCGCGCGGGCGGGGCGGGAAACTCGGACGCCTCCGGTTCGCCCGGCTGCCACGCGCCGAAGAGGTCTTCGATGCGCGCGAGCGCTTCGGCGTAGCGGATGTCGCCGCCGACGACGAGCACGGCGTTGTTCGGGATGAAGCGGCGGCGGTGGAACCGGACGAGATCGTCGCGCGACATGGCGGCGATGGATTCGGGCGTGGCCGACACGACGCTGTAGGGGTGCTCGCCGTAGATGACGCGCGCGAGTTGTTCGTTGGCGAGGAAAGAGGGCTGGCCGCGTTGCGCGATCAGGTTTTGCAGCGCGTTCTGCTTCGTCAACTCCAACTCGTTGTCGGGGAACGAAGGGCGCAGAGTGATGTCGGCCATCAACTCCAGAATCTCGTCTTTGAACTGCGAGAGGGCGGAAGCGGCGACGGTCGTGTTGTCGGAACTCGCGCCCGCGCCGAGCGTCGCGCCGATGCGCGCCACGGCGTCGGCGATCTGGCGGCTCGTGCGCGTCTCTGTGCCTTCGTTGAGCATGCCGGTCAGGATGTCGGTCAGGCCGGGCAGCGTGGGTGGGTCGTGCGCGTCGCCGCTGCGGAAGGCGAGCCGGCAGGTGACGAAAGGCAGCCGCGTGTTCTCCACGAAGACGACGCGCAAGCCGTTCGGAAGCGTCGTCTCGACGGGCACGGGCAGATTCAAAGGTCGCGGTGCGAGGGGCGCGGGCGGCTCGCGGCGAAAAGTTTCGAGTTGAATGTCAGGCATCATAAGCTGAAGAAGTGATTAGTGATGAGTGATGAGTGATGAGTAAAAAAATACGGGTAAGGTTTTTCACTCATCACCCATCACTCATCACTAATCACTTATGTCTGCGTTACAGGCGTCTCCGGCGTCTCGGTCGGGGGGGCGGGTTCCGGTGTGGGTGGCCGTGGGGGCACCTGTGGAGGCGGCGCGCCCGGCTGCTCTACTTCTTCATGTTTCGGGACGGGCGCGTCGGCCGCAGGTTCCGCCTGCGCCGTGCCTTCGGGCGCGGGGATGATCTCGATGAGGGCATGATTGTCCGTGTGCAGGTAGCGCGCCACCACGTCTTTGATCTGGGCGGCCGTGACGGCGAGGTAGCGTTCGACTTCCGTGTTGATGAGGTGCGGGTCGCCGTCGTAGAGCGTGTATTCGGCGAGTCGCTGCGCGCGGTACATCGTCGTCTGGCGTCCGCGCACGGAGTCGTTCAGGAGCGTGTTGCGCAGTTTCTCCATCTCATCGTCGCTCGGCCCTTCGGCGGCCAGTCGCGCGATCTCTTCGTTGATGGTGCGGCGAATCTCTTCGGTCGAGCGGCCGGGTTTCGGGATGGCGAACAGGTAGAGCGACGACGGGCCGCGGCGTTCGCCGATGCCGCCCTGCACGGTGACGACCGACTCGTCGCCCTTGACCAGTTTTTGATAGAGGCGCGAGCTTTCGCCTTCGAGCAGGAGTTCGCTGGCGAGCGTCAGGGCGTAGGCGTCCGCGGTGCGGCGCGCGGGAGCTTTCCAGCCGAGCATCAGGGCGGGCAACTGCGCGAACGGATCGAGATACGTCTCGAAGGTAGAGGCCACCTCCAAAGGTTCGCTCACGTCAACGCCCGGCGGCGCGGGTTGGCGCGGGATGGTGGCGAAATATTTCTCGACGAGCGCGCGCGCCTCGGCCGGGTCGAAGTCGCCGACGATGACGAGCACGGCGTTGTTCGGCGCATAGTAGATGCGGAAGAACTCGCGTATGTCTTCGATGGTCGCGTCGTCGAGGTCTTGCATCGAGCCGATGGTCGAGTGCGCGTTGGCGGGGTTCCGGTAGATGAGTTCATTCAGGCGCAGGAAGGCGTTCGAGTAGGGGCGGTTGTCGTAGTTGAGCCGCTTCTCCTCCTGCACGGCGTTGCGCTGGTTGTCTAGATTCTCCTGCGTCACTTTGAGCGAGCGCATGCGGTCGCTCTCCAGCCAGAGCGCGAGCGGGAGTTGATTCGCGGGAAGCGTCTCGTAGTAGTTGGTGCGTTCCGACGAGGTCGTGCCGTTCATCGTGCCGCCGGAATTGAAGATGTACTGGAAGTGCGCGGCCTTCGGCACGTTCTCCGAGCCTTGAAACATCATGTGCTCGAAGAGATGTGCGAAGCCCGTGCGCCCCTGGCGTTCGTTGCGCGAGCCGACATCGTAATAGACGCAGACCGAGACGACCGGAACGATGTGGTCTTCGCTGAGGACGACGCGCAGGCCGTTCTCTAACGTGAACTGTTCGACGGGGACGTGCGGTAGTGTGAGACTAGCGGACAAATTAAGACCTCAATGTAAACGGAAATGATAAAGAACGGTGACGTACTGCGAGACGGGGCGACCGTCTTTGCGCGCCGGTTCAAACTCGATCAGGCGCGCGGCCTTGATCGCTTCCTCCGTCACGCCGTGAGGCAAACCTTCCAGCACCTCCATCTCGTCGCCCACTTTGCCGTCCGCGCCGAGGATGATGCGCAGTTTGACCACGCCCTGCACCTGATAACGACGCGCCCCGCGCGGGTAGGCCGGGTTGGGCTTCGCCCTGATAACGGCGCGCTCGGTGACTTCCTTGCCCGTCGATACCTTGTCGTCGCCGGCCTTCGGCTCGTCCCGTTTCGACTCTTTAG
>DASVPS010000376.1:0-3598 GCA_036389555.1 Pyrinomonadaceae bacterium | reverse complement strand
AAGAACGAGGACATCACCATCGTGCTCGGCGTCAACGACGAAGCCTACGACCCGGCCGCGCACCACGTCATCTCGAACGCCTCCTGCACGACGAACTGCCTCGCGCCCGTCGCCAAAGTGATCCACGAAAATTTCCAGATCAAGACGGCGCAGATGACGACCATTCACTCATACACGAACGACCAGCAACTGCTCGACCTGCCGCACAAGGATTTGCGCCGCGCGCGCGCCGCCGGTCTCTCCATGATCCCGACCTCGACGGGCGCGGCCAAAGCCGTCGCGCTCGTCCTGCCCGAACTCAAGGGCAAGTTCGACGGCATCAGCGTGCGCGTCCCCACGCCGAACGTCTCGCTCGTAGACGTGGTGATGGAGGTCGAGCGCGAGACGACGACCGAAGAGGTCAACAACGCGCTCAAGAATGCGGCGGGCGAAGAACTGCAAGGCATCCTCGCCTTCTCGACCGAGCCGCTCGTCTCCATAGATTTTCGCGGCAACTCGAACTCGTCCATCGTGGACGCAGACTACACCAAAGTCATCGGCGGCAATCTCATCAAAGTGCTCGCGTGGTACGACAACGAATGGGGCTACTCCTGCCGCGTCCGAGACCTCGTCAAGTTCCTGGCGCAAAAAGGACTGTGATTCGTAAATCGTGAATCGTAAATCGTAAATAGAAGAAACCAGTTTTTATCTGTTCACGATTTACGATTCACGATTCACTTTCTTATGAAGTTATCAATCAAAGACCTCGACTTGAAGGGCAAGCGCGTGTTCATGCGCGTGGATTTCAACGTGCCGTTGAAGGACGGCGTGGTTGAAGACGACACGCGCATACGCGGCGCGTTGCCGTCGATTCAATATGCGACGGAGCAGGGCGCGCGCATCATCCTCGCGTCGCATCTTGGCAGGCCGAAGGGCGAGCGCGTGGAGAAGTACAGCCTGCGCCCCGTGGCCGCGCATCTCTCGAAATTGCTCGGCAGGGAAGTCGCGTTCGCTGAAGATTGTGTCGGCGAAGCGGCGCGGGCGAAAGTTGACGCGCTCGCAGACGGCGACGTTTTGCTGCTCGAAAATTTGCGCTTCCACGCCGAGGAAGAGAAGAACGATGAAGCGTTCGCAAAAGAGCTGGCGAGTTTGTGCGACGGCCTCTACGTGAACGATGCGTTCGGCGCGGCGCACCGCGCGCACGCTTCGACCGCCGGGATCACGAAGCACGTCGGGCAGGCGGCCGCCGGCCTGTTGATGCAGAAGGAACTCGACTATCTGGGGCGCGTCATCAACGACCCCGAACACCCGTTCGTAGCCATCCTCGGCGGCGCGAAAGTGTCCGACAAGATCGCCGTCATAGAGGCGCTCATCGAGCGGCGCGTGGACAAACTGCTCATCGGCGGCGCGATGGCCTACACGTTCTTCAAGGCCGAAGGCTTCACAGTCGGCAAATCGCTCGTCGAAGACGACAAGTTGCAGACGGCGCGCGAGATCAAAGAGCGTGCGGAGCAGGCGGGCGTCGAACTGCTGCTCCCGACGGATCATCAGGTGGTTGACAGCTACGAACCGCTCAAGAGCAAAAAGACGATCCCCATAGAATTCACCAACGCCGGTCTGGTCGGTCTCGACATCGGCGTCGAAACAGTCGCCCACTTTACGCGCGCGCTCGCCGACGCGCGGACGATCATCTGGAACGGCCCGATGGGCGTCTTCGAAGAGAAGGCGCTCGGCTTCGATCAGGGTACAATCGGCGTTGCGCACGCCGTGGCCGAAGCCGCGGACAGGGGCGCGACGGTCATCGTCGGCGGCGGCGATTCGGTGGCCGCCATCACGCAGGCCGGCGTGGCCGAACGCATCACGCACATCTCGACCGGCGGCGGAGCGACCCTCGAATTTCTCGCGGGCGACGAACTGCCCGGCGTGGCCGCACTCAACGAAAGAAAGGATGAGGGATGAGGGATGAGGGATGAAGGGAAGAAGCGAAGCCGCCTTTGTTTCATCCCTCATCCCTCATCCCTCATCCCTATTTTGCATTGCGAAAACCTGTCATCGCCGGAAACTGGAAGATGTACAAACTGGTCGCAGACGCGGTCGCGACGGCGATCAGTTTGCGCCCGCTCGTGGCGAACGTGAATCATTGCGAAGTGATCATCGCGCCGACCTTCACGTCGCTCAAGACGGTCGCGGATCGTCTGGAAGGGTCGAACATACGCATCAGCGGGCAGGATTGTTCGACCGAGAGCAAACACAGCGCGCACACGGGCGAGATCGCGGCCGACATGCTGAAAGACGTGGGCGCGACGCACGTCATCGTCGGCCATTCGGAGCGGCGGCAGTATTATTTTGAGACCGATTCGTTCGTCAATCTCAAGACGCAGGCGGCGCTCGCATCGGATTTGACGGTGATCTTGTGCGTCGGCGAAACGCTGGCGCAGCGCGAATCGGGGAACGCCGAATCGGTCGTGCGCGGGCAGGTCGAGGGCGGCTTGCGCGGTTTGACATCCTCCGATCTCGCCCGTATCATCATCGCTTACGAGCCGGTCTGGGCGATTGGCACCGGACACACAGCGACGCCGGAACAAGCGCAGGAAATGCATGCGTTTATCCGGCGCGTTTTCGCGGAGAGGCATTCGCCGGAGTTGGCCGACGCGCTGCGCGTGCTCTACGGCGGTTCGGTCAAGCCGGACAACATCGCCGGACTGATGAAACAGCCCGACGTTGACGGCGCACTCGTCGGCGGCGCAAGCCTGGAAGCCGAGGCGTTCGCGCAGATCGTGCATTACAATGCGTAAGTTTGTTTGAAGCGAGGATCGTGATTTGTTGACTTATCTTTTATACGGACTCTTCATTCTGTCGTGCCTCGTGCTGGTCGTCACAGTGCTCTTGCAGCCGGGCAAGGCCGATGCGGGCGCGCTCTTCACGAGTTCCGTGTCGAGCACGGCCTTCGGGCCGCGCGGCACGCAGACCATTCTCGCGAAGATCACGATTATCTCCGCCGCGCTCTTCATGCTCGTCGCCCTCACGCTCTCGCTGCCCATCGTCACGGGTTCGCGCTCGGTCGTCTCCGGCGATGCCGAGACGGCGCCCGCGCAACCGGCCGCGCCTCCTGCGCCGAACACGAATGCGCCCGCCACCGGCACGACGCAAAGCGGCGGCCAAGCAACCGCGCCCGCCGCGAACACGAACGCGCCTGAGGCAGGCAACGCCAACAACGCGCAGCCGCAATCGTCTCCGCAGCAGAACAAGTAACGGCGGCGGCGACTCGTCGGTCTCGTCTTCTCAGATTTTGACGAAGGCCGTCAGGCGACTTTGACAATTTCATCAGCCGAAGTGGCGGAACTGGTAGACGCGCACGTTTGAGGGGCGTGTGAGGAAACTCGTGGGGGTTCGAGTCCCCCCTTCGGCATCGGGTTAGTGTTTGGCGCGTTGGTGTAGTCGGCTAACACGCCGCCCTCTCAAGGCGGAGACCACGGGTTCGAGTCCCGTACACCCTGTTTTTGAAAGCTCGCGGAGCGGTAGTTCAGTTGGTTAGAACGCCGGCCTGTCACGTCGGAGGTCGCGGGTTCGAGTCCCGTCCGCTCCGCCACCCTCCAAAGCCCCTGTAGCTCAGTTGGTA
>DASVPS010000375.1:0-16021 GCA_036389555.1 Pyrinomonadaceae bacterium | reverse complement strand
CTCAGCTTGTTATCTTCAGTGGACATGCGGACTCTTGAACTCCTACTCGAATTCGCGGCGCGTTTAAGAACATTCGCGCCTCCCAATCAAACACCCGCGACTCGCGCGCTCGCGATTCAACCGCGCCCGTGTCTCGTGGCGCGCGCGGCCTACTCTACTGGCGATGTGGGGGTGATTGCCGGATGAATCCAGAGGGGATGAGGCGGGGATTGCGAGCCGTCTAGAAGTTGAAAAAATTAAAAAAAGGTTTCGGTTTCTGTCGTGCCCGTGGATCACCCGCGTGATCCGGTAATCACCAGTCGCTTGACCGGGTAGGCCGAAAATGTACACGCCTACGCGCAAGCATGTCAAGGCAATACGGGGAGCGACGCGGGGCGGCCGACAGGTGGCAGGTTGGAATCTTTAAAGTTGAAGGGAAATGGTCAACGGAATTCAGCATTCATCCGTTGACCATTTCCCTGTCCATGCCGGCCGCGCCGGTCTCTCGATTATGCCGCCCTCGTTACGGTTGCGCCGGGGCGACGGCCGTCGTCGCGGTCAGGTCGCGTTGCGCGACGTAGACGCCCGCAGAGTGTGAGCCGATGAGCAGTTTGCCGGATTCGCGCGTGTCGAAGGCGAGCGCCCACACGCGACGGCTCGGCAGTTCCGGGTCAACTCGTTTCCAGGTCTGCCCCGCGTCCATCGAATGGAAGACGCCGTTGCCTTCGGCGCGCTCGTATGCGCTGCCGACGAAAATCTCGTCGGTGTTTTTCGGATTAATAAGAATGCTCGTGAAACTGCCGTAGGGCAGGTTGCCGCCGCGCCGCTTCCACTTCTCGCCGCCATCGTGCGAGACGAAAAGCGTGTGCGACGTGCCGACGTAGACGTAGGCGGAACGCTCCGGGTCTTGCTCGATGATGTTGACGGGCACGCCCTTCGGAATGCCATCGACCTCGCGCCACGTCTGCCCGCTGTCGCGCGAGACGAGCACGCCCGAAGTAGACGTGCCGACATAGATGGTGTGCGGATTTTGCGCACTCGTGGAAACCGAGAGGGTGCGCGCATCAAGCCCCGCGCCGAAGGGCATCTTCTCCCAGCCCTTCGCCGGATCGGCGCTGCGGTAGAGTCCGTTGTTGGTCGCGGCGAGAATCTTCACACTGCCGTCGTCCTCCGGCAGATATGCGAGCGCGTTGATGGTTTCAGTCAGCGCGACGGGCGCACTCTGAATTCCCTGTTCGACGCCGAGCGACTGCTTGCCGCCGCCGAGTCCGAGCGCGGTTAAAGTTGCATCGTCAAACTTGCCGGTCTGCGGCAGTTCCTTCGCCGCCTGAAATTGCCTGACGGCAGCGACGGTGCGCGTGCCCGCCTGCCCGTCCGGCTTGCCGACGTTGTAGCCGGCCGCGTTCAAGGCCGCCTGCGCGCGCATCACCATGTCGTCGGCGCGTTTCGCGGGCACGGCAACGGGCGGGGCGGGACGCGCGGCGGCCGTGTTGGCTCTCGACGTTGCGGGCGTGCGGCGACGCGAGGTAGCGACGCGCTTCTTCGACGGTTTGGCGGTGGGCGATTTCACGTCGGGCGCGCCGATGGGCGACCAGGACAGGCCGCGGTCAACGGAGCGATACAGGCCGAGATTAGTTCCGAGATAAATGATGTTGCCGTCTTTGCGGTCTTGCAGGATCGAATAGCCGATCAGGCGGCTCGGCATGTTGCGCATGGAAGGCTGCCACGTCGCGCCGCTATCGTTGCTGACGAAGAAGAAGCCGCCGCCCGTCGCCGTGTTGATCGTCGAAGCATAGACGCGCCCCGCGCGCTCGCGGTCGGGCACGATGGCGTAGGCGCGCCGGCCGCTGAAGCCCTCGTTGCTCGGAAGGAAGTTTTTACCGCCGTCGCGCGAGACCATCACGCCGTAGTTGTTCGTGCCGATGTAGACGGTCTGCGGGTCTTTGCGGTGCACGGCGATGGCGTTGATTTCGAGCGTGCGCGAGGTGGTGAGCATCCACGAATCGCCGCCGTTCGTGGAACGCCAGAAGCCTTCGGTCGTCCCGGCGAAGATGGTCGAAGGGATGGCCGGGTGCTGCAAGATGTCGCGCGTGCGGCGCGACTGCGAGGGGATGCCCTGCACCTTGCGCCAGTTCGCGCCCGCGTTCTGCGACTCGTAGATGCCGCTGCACGCGGAGGCGATAACGTGGTCGGGGCGGGTCTCGTCGATCTCGATGGCGAAGACATCCGAGTCGTCAATCATGCCGGTCTTGATGGACTTCCAGTTCTGCCCGCCGTCCTCAGTCTTCCAAGGCAAGTGCCACGTGCCGACGTAGATCGCGCGCGGGTCGCGCGGGTCGATGGCGATGGACTCGATGTTGCGGATGTCGGGGTAGGCGGAAGTGGGGAGTTGCGTCCACGTCTCGCCGGAGTCGGTCGAACGATAGACGCCACGGTTCGATCCGACGATCAGGATGTTCGGGTCTAAGGACGACTGCGCGAGCGAGTGCAGGGCTTCCGTCTTCAGTTCCGTCGCCTCGCGCCAGGTCTCGCCGCCGTCGGTCGTCTTGAAGAACCCGCCCGGCTCTTTGTGCTTGTGCGCGGCGACGTACATGGTCTTCGCGTCGCGCGGGTCAATGATGATGTGGTCAATATAGATGCTCGGCCGGTTGAAATTCACGAGCCGCGCCCACGTGCGCGCGCCGTCCATGGATTGGTAAATCTGCCCGTCAATCGTGCCGAGAAGGAGGTGCTGCGGGTTGGCCGGGTTGATGACGAGTTCGCGCACGTCGCCGCCCATCGGCCCCGCGACCGACCAACTCAAGGTGCGGTCGGCGGCGTCCTGTGTGGTGTTAACGAAGTGTTCGGCGGCAACGGCCGGGTGCGGCGGCGACGCCAGTGAAGCGATTAAAGTTAAAAGAACAAAGTACAGGGATAATTTTTTCATAGGCCGGGTCATCGGTTTCCTCTGTGGCATCTGGCGTTTAAAACTCAGGGGGGATACTTCTACCAGCAATGCGGCCGGTTATTAACGCCCGCCGCCGCAACTATCTCGAATTCGGGGGAAATTCAACCCACTCTAAGATGCGCGATGCAATCGGGGCAGTTGTACGAAATCTCACCCCGGCACCCGCGGACAAAAGCGAAGCGGGCGATGCTTCCCTGTGGAGAAACATCGCCCGCGCTTCGGTTAGGGTCGCGTGCGGCACAATCTTGCGGCCGCGGCGCGAGCGTTATCTTGTCCGAGCTACTCGTCGTCGTCTCGACGGCCGCGCCTTCGCGGCGCGCGTCTCGGCGGGCGTGTGGTTTGCACCTCGCTCGCGTCAACGTTGGGCGACGCCGTGGGCGGTGTCGCGCCACTCGGCACGAGCCAGAGTTCGGTGGTGGCCTCTTCTCTGAATCCGCCGTCAACCGTGACGAGACGTCCCGGGTCGATGCCGCGCGAGTTCACCAGATAGTTCTTGGCGAAATCGGCACGGGTCTGAGCTTCACCAGCCGGCCCGCGGCGTCCGCCGTAGGTGATGATGTAGCCCTGCGCGCCCGGATCGTTCTGCAGCTGAATCGCGAAGTTGTCGAGACGAGCCTTCTCGTCGTTACGCGCGATGCGGCCGTAGGTGTCGAACTGCGTCGGCGAGATCGGAGCCGGCGTCGGTTCGGGTGTCGGAGCAATCGTCGGCTGCGGAGTCGGCGGAGGAGGAGGCGTGAAGCACTCGCAACGCTCGACCGTCACCGTCGTCGAAGAGAACGCGATACAGCCGCAACCGTCGTCAACTTCCACGGAGGCCGTGTACGTGCCGGGCTGGACGCCCGACAAGTCCCACGTCACGTTGGCGCCGTCGCCCGTGATGCGGCCGCCGGTGGTCGACCAGGTGTAGAGCAGCGTGTCGCCGTCGGGGTCAGTCGCGTTAGCCGCGAGTTGAACCGTGCTGCCGGTGGCCGTGCAGCCCTCGACCGGACGTTGATCGCCCACGCAGTCAGCCGCCAGAACCACTCTCGACGGGCTGGCCGAAACGGCAGTCGTCGGCGGGTTGTTCGGGACAACGGTGGGGGCGCGTTCGTTTCTGCGACCAGCCCAGAACTGGAAGATGTAGCCGTGCGGGTCTTGCGAAGGAATGAAGCCGCGCGGGAAGTCTTCCGGCCCGCGGTCGTTGAAGATGCGACCGCCCTGTTGATTCATGTGCGCGCGGTAAGCCGCGCTGAAGCCCAGCCAGCGACGCGGGAAGATGCGAACACCGGCCAGGAAATCGACCGGGTTGTTCTGGAACGCATTCGGCGTTCTGCCGCCCACGTACTGCACCGATTTCACTTCCATGATCGGCTGGAAGTACCGGTTGATCGGGAAGTCGAGGCCGACGCCGGCGATGAATTCGTCGGGACGGTCGAGCAACGCCGCATCGCCCAACAACTCGCTGCGCGGATTGCTGTTCAGGATGTAGCCGAGGTTGGCCGAGACGTTGACGCTGCGGCTCAGGCGGCCGTCGGCGAACAAGACCAGACCAAAATCACCGAGGTTGCCGCCGGGGCTTGCGCCGCGCTGCAACTGGTTGAATCCGCTCGCATCATCGGCCGTGTCGCCGTAGAAGCGGTAGAACGGAAGCAAGCCGATGCCGAACGGGTTGTTCGGCCCGGTGAAGCGATATTTCGCGCCGATGGTGAAGGTGCTGAAAGCCGATTCGCCGTAGAGACGGCTGATGAACGGTGCATCGGGCAAGTAGCTCGGTGCCAGCGTAAAGATGTCCGGGACGACCTGCGCACTGGTGGTCAGGGTCGCCGGCACGACTCTCTGCGTCAACACGACGCCCGGCAGGATGCTGCCGAAGACCGAGCCGATGCCGGGGAAGTTGGCCGCCGCACCGAAGTGGCTGCCGCCAGCATTCGGGCCGGTCGGGCCGCCGAGCGTGAACGTGAAGCGCGGATTGAATCCGACGAAGCCGTTATTGAAGTTACCGGCCGAACCGCCGACAAACGGGAACGGCACGAAGGGCTGGTTACCGACGGGGCGGAACAGAGCCTGCTGGCCGATGACCACGTTGTTGTTCGGGGCGAGCACGATGGCCGCGCCGCTTTGCAACGCCGTGGGCAGGAACAGCCCGTTCGCTTGCAGCCGAGCCGTATAAAACGCGGTGTTCGGCAAATAGAAGCTCGACAGATTCTGCGGGTTGTTGACTTTGACGCCGCGATAGCCGTCCGTATTGAAGAACAGTTCCAGGTGGTCGGAGAGACCGATCTGGAAACTGAGCGGGACTTCCGTGATGTCCACGTTACCCGGGTCGCGGTCAAAGTTGCTGTATGCAATGCTGAAAGTGAATTCACCCCTACGCAGCGTCTGGCCGTCGTAGATGGTGAAGAGTCCGGTGGGGCCACCAACGGGGCCGCCTGTGCCTACGGTCGGAGCGGTGTTTCTCGGATCATCCGCCGGCCGAAGTGTTTGAGCTGATACTGCGGCACACAGCACCAACAGGGTGAGCGCCATAACGGACGCTCTTCTCGCGAGTCTCATCGCATTCCTCCTGCGAAATGAGTAATGTAATTTTGCGGGAAGGGGCGACTGCCAATCCCTGACCCAAAGGTTCGCGTGTTTGCCCGTGTAAATTTGTTGTCCGACGATTTTCATCGTGATAACACGAACATTCCCTTGTACTTTTGGTGGGATGCAGACGCTCCAACTACAAGCGTACACAACAGAGTCAATGTAAAACTGCTACCGCCCTCGAACGAAACGCCTTGTAGCTGGAGCGGAGCAGCGAGAGGAGCCGAACACGTATTCTGTGTTCGCGGGCGCTTAAAACCTGCCTCTTTGCGCCTCTCAACTGTATTCTTCTTTAGCCTGATTAACTGTAAGGCGTTACTGCTTATACAAAACAGGGACGCCCATGTCAACGCCGCGAACTCGAAATGCAGGAGCGTTATCGTCAGGTTACACTTTCCGACTCTGCTCCTACATAACAATTTCCGGCAGACCATACTCTACATTGGCGCGGAAATCAAGACTTTTTCACCACTTAGCATTAAAAATCCCTACACGTTTTTGTCACGCATAGATGCCGCGCATGCGCGTATCATAGGCCACACGGTCAATGGCGAGCATGTAGGCGGCCGTGCGCGTGTCCACATTATGCTTCTCGGCGAACTTCACGAGTTCGTTGAAACTGGCGACCATCACGTCCTGAAGACGCTCGTTGACCACGTCCTCCTTCCAGAAATAGCCCATGCGATCCTGCACCCACTCGAAGTAGGAGACGGTGACGCCGCCCGCGTTGGCTAAAATATCTGGAATCACGAAGATGCCCTTGCGCTGGAGGATTTCGTCGGCCGCGGCCGTCGTCGGGCCGTTCGCGCCCTCGGCCAGCACCTTGCAGTTGATGCGCTCGGCGTTTTTCGAAGTGATCTGGTTCTCCGTCGCCGCGGGCACAAGCACGTCGCACTCGATTTCCAGCAGTTCCGAGTTCGACACACGCTCGGCGTTCGGGTAGTCCTCGAACGAGCGCGTCGCACGCAAATGCTCCATGGCGGCGGGGATGTCTATGCCGGCAGGGTTGTAGATGCCCCCGTGCATGTCTGAGATGGCGACGACTTTATAACCGGCCTCGTGCATCAACTGCGCGCCGATGCCGCCGACGTTCCCTGACCCCTGCACGACGACGCGCGTCGAGGGCGGCGTCATCTTGAACTTCTTCATCGCCTCGTTGACCACGAAGAGGACGCCGCGACCCGTCGCCTCGCGCCGCCCGCGCGAGCCGCCGAGGTCAATCGGCTTGCCCGTCACGACGGCCGTGACGGTGTGGCGCGCGTGCATGGAATAGGTGTCCATGATCCACGCCATCGTCTGCTCGTTGGTGTTCATGTCGGGCGCGGGCACGTCTTTCTCCGGCCCGATGATGTCGATCAACTCGGAGGCATAGCGTCGCGTCATACGCTCCAACTCGCCCTGCGACATCTGCCAAGGGTCGCAGATGACGCCGCCCTTCGCGCCGCCGAACGGGACGTTGACCACCGCGCACTTCCAGGTCATCCATGCGGCCAGAGCGCGCACCTCTTCTATCGTCACGTCGGGCGCGTAACGGATGCCGCCTTTCGCGGGGCCGCGCGCGAAGTTGTGCTGCACGCGAAAGCCTTCAAAGACCTGTATGCGCCCCGAATCCATACGCACCGGAATGTAAACTTTCAACTCCCGGTTCGGCACGCGCATCACGGCGTAGAGATCGGGGTTGAGATCGAGTAACTTTGCCGCGCGGTCGAAGCGCGACATCATAGACTCGAACGGATTAGCCTCTTTCGCTGCCGGCACAGCATCTTCAACCATCGTAGTAGCCATGTTCATCTCCTGATTGGTGAACGGTAAATGGTAAATGGTGAATAGAGGAGAAACACTTCTGCTCCATTCACCATTTACCATTTACCATTCACTGATTTAAGACTTCGTTCATTGCGCCCGTGCGATAGCCGTGCAGGTCGAGCGTCACGTAGCGGAAGCCGAGGGCGCGAAAGCGGCGCGCCAGTTCGTCCGTGACTTCGCGCCGGAGCGCGTTTTCCAGTTCGGCCGGGGCTATTTCGAGGCGCACCAGTTCGTCGTGATGCCGGACGCGAAACTCGCGAAAGCCGAGCGCGCGCATGATCTCTTCGCCCGTCTCCACCTCACGCAAACGTTTGATCGTGACCGTCGTGCCGTAGGCGATGCGCGAAGAGAGGCAGGGGCTGGCGGGCGCGTCCCACGTGGGGAGTCCGGCGCGTCGGCTGAGCGCGCGCACCTCGCGCTTCGTCATGCCGACTTCGACGAGCGGGCTGCGCACGCCGTGTTCGGCGGCGGCGGCGCGCCCCGGTCGATAATCTCCGAGGTCGTCGGTCGTCGAGCCGTCAACGACGCAATTGAACCCGCGCGCGGCGGCGACGGGTGCGAGTTTCGAGTAGAGTTCGGTCTTGCAGAAATAGCAGCGGTCGCCGGCGTTAGCCGTGTAGCGCGGATCGGACATCTCTTCGGTGTGAAGCGTCTCGTGGCGGAAGCGGAAGCGCGCCGCGATCTCTGCGGCCTGCGAACGCTGGTGCGCGGCGAGGCTCGCGGATTCTCCAGTCACACAGAGCGCGCCTTCGCCCAGTTCGCTCGCCGCAACCCACGCCACGTAGGAACTGTCCACGCCGCCGGAGAAAGCCACGAGCACGGACTTCATCTCGCGGAAGAGGGCGCGCAGGGCGAGTTCTTTGTCAGCCGCTTCGGTCGAAACCGGCTCCGGCTGCGATTCGCCTCGCAAAATCTCTTCAACTAACGAACCGCTCACAGCCATCGTCGCTCCGCTCCAAGACCCTTGTCCGTTCTGAGAAGGCCAACCGACTTACCCGATGCGCCGCTGCCCTCGCCGCCGTTGCAACGGGCGACTCGAAGTTTGAGTTTGAAAATCAGGATAACGCGCATGTTATCGCAGGCATCTTGAAGGACGCAACCCATCATCCATACAAAGCGTGCCGGTTTGTCAGAGAGGGTCGTGGACGCATCTTCGGAACGCATGTTATGCTCGCGCGGCAGAACAGCCTTTCGGCGTCGCCGGCACCTCTTTCGGTTCACGTCTCGGCAAACAAATTTCACATCCGAACGAAAGCAGTCGCAGTTGAGACCTTCACGTCCTTTTCTTACACACTTCATTGTGCGCGGCCTCGTCTGGTCGCTTCTCGTCCTGTGCTGCGCCGCGTCGCTGCACGCGCAGACGACGGACGACGATGACGACGGCGAAATCGATCCGGTGAAGATTTTCAACCGCGCGCAGGACGCGCACGCCAAAGGCGACCTCGCACGCGCCGTCGAACTTTACAGGGAAGCGATCAAGGTGCGCCCCGAATTTCCCGAAGCGGAATATCAAAAAGGCGTCGCGCTCGTCGCGCTCAAACAACTGCCGGAGGCGGAAACAGCCCTGCGCCGCGCCGTCGAACTGCGCCGCGACTGGTCTCTGCCGCACACCGCGCTCGGACTCCTTTTAGTGCGCGCGGGCGACGACGCCAAAGCCGAACCGTTCCTCCGCCGCGCCGTCGAACTCGACGCGAAAGACGCGAACGCCCTCACCGCCCTCGCCTCTCTGCGCCTGCGCGCGGGCGCTAAGGAGGAGGCCGTCAAATTGATCGTGCGCGCCACGGCCGACGCGAACGCGAACGCCGCGATGTGGGCGACGCGCGCACGCATCGAACGCATGACCGGAGACAAGACGGCCGCGGCCGCCAGCATCGAGCGCGCGCTCAAACTTGACCCAACGAACGTCGCCGCCATCGAAGAGCGTACGGAACTCGCCGCCGACACGGACGACTACGAGCGCGCCATCGCGGACATCGAAGCGGCACTCAGCGCCGCGCCCGCCTCGGCGCAGTTGCGCGCCCGCCTCGCCAACTACCACGCGCTCGCGGGCGAAAAATATCGCACCACCGATCCGAACAAGTCGCTCACGCATTACCGGCGCGCCGCCGAACTCGTCCCCGATAGCGTCAACTACGCGACCGGCTATGCCTCCGCTCTCGTGCAGGCGCGTCGCTTCGGGGAGGCCGCGGCGCTCCTGCGTCGCATTCTCGCAAGCGCGCCCGATCACTATGCGGCGCACGCGAACCTCGCCACCGCCCTCGACGAGTTGAAGCAATACCCGGACGCGCTCGTCGAATATCAATGGCTCAATCGCGCGCGCCCAGACCTCCCCGTCACCTATTTCTTACTGGCGCGCGCCTACGACCTGACGGGCGAATACGTGCTCGCGCTCGCGGCCTACGAGACGTTTCTGGCGAAGGCCGACGCCGCGCAAAACGGTCTGGAGATGGAGAAGGTCAACCTGCGCCTGCCGAACCTGCGCAAACAGATCAAACTCGGGCAGGGCGCGAAGAAAAAGAAGAATTAGGAAGCCTCAACCGCGCGGGAGAGAGTTTGTCGTAAAAGCAGAGACGGAATTTGTCGCACACAAGCATGAATCGTACAGCCTTTTATCGAAAGCGTTTTCTGCTGTTGCCGGCGTTGATGTTGGCCGCTTCCCTGTCGTCTTGGGCATGGGCGCAGGATTTGGTTGTGCCGCCGCAGCCCGCGCCGCCGCCGATGATTTACATCCCGCAGGAGGCGCGCACGCAGTTGTTGTCTGCGCGCGACGAGAAGGCGCGCACGCGCCTGAGTCTCGAACTGGCGGAGGCGCGGCTCGCGCGTGCCGAACAGCAGACGGAACTCAAACAATTCAACGCCGCTACCGCCGACCTCGGCGTCTATCAGGCATTGATGGAAGACGCCGTCCAACATCTATACCGCACGAGCGATGGCGGGAGCCGTTCGCGCGACCTCTTCAAACGCATCGAACAATCTCTGCACAAACACGCCGCGCGCGTCGAGGCCATGCGCCGCGCGACGCCGGGCGAGTTCGCGGGCAACCTGCGCGCGCTCGTCATACTCGTGCGCGACCTGCGCGCCGAAGCCCTCGAAGCCTTCTATAGCGACACGGTTATCCGATGACAGGCGAGACGCGACGAAGCTCGCCCGGATTCAAACGGCGCTCCGCGTCTGCGGCCGACGTTGCTTCTGTTACTTCTTAGCCCTTTAGCGCCGGCACGACCGGAATAGACTTTCAGACACTAAAGCAAGTGAGCCACACGATGAAAAACTTTATCCTTCATCCCACACGCCTCGGCGCGTTTCTTCTGGCGCTCCTCGCCTCGGCATCGCTGCTGCCCTTCGCGCGCACGAACGCCGCGCCCGTCCAGCGGCGCGAACACCTGACCGAACAAGAGACCGAGATGGTGCGCGACACGCAGGAACTCGACCGCCGCATCGCACTCTTTGCCACGATTGCAGAGCGGCGCATCAACGTCCTCGTCAATGCGGCCGCCGCGCCAACGCCTTCGGCCAAAGATTTGGAGAAGTGGGGCGAACTCCCGAAGGGCACTCGCGCCCAACTATTCAACGATCTGGCGCGCATCTTCGACGAAGCCATCAACAACATAGACGACGTAGCCATGCGCACGCCGGGCAGTTCCCTTATCCCGAAAGCCCTCCGGCATCTCGCCGACGCCTCGGCGCGCTTCCTTCCCCAACTCACGCCGCTGCGCGCAACTGCTTCCGGCGAAGGCGAACGCGAAGCCCTCGAACAAGCACTCGACAACCTCGAACAGATCATCGACGCAGCGAAGAAACTGCCCGCCGAGACGACCGAGAAAAAGGGCGAGAAGAAGAAGAATTGATCCATTGATTCATCGGTTCATTGAATCAATGAATCAATGAATCAATGAATCAATTCTTAAATTATTCCGCCCTCATCCCTTCAGCTTCCCCTTCCGTCTCTGAGCACCGCGATTGCGCGGCGGATGGCTTCCGTGATACGCACGGCGGCTTCGCGCGCGTTCGTGGTGTTGCGGTCGTCTATGGCCTGACGCAGGTCGGGCAGTGGTTGTGCGGCGTAGCCCGTGTAGAGACCGGGCGCGTAGATTTGATGTCTGTACCAGGGGCGATTGCGCAGGCCGCGCTCGTCCGTCAGCGCGCGTTCGGCGGCGATGAGACTGTCGTTGATGCGCTTGAGCGGCAACAGGGCGCGGGGCTGCGCGTCGCCCGCGCGCACGCGCGAGTCGATCTCGTCGAGCAATTGATTTCGGCGAGACTGCACGCGCGCCGCTTCGTCGCTTAAATCTTTGACGGCGTCGAGCAGGGCTTTGCCGTCGAAGTCGTCCGCGAGTTTGCGGCGCGCGGCGGTCTTCTGCGTCTCGTTGATGAAGTCGCGTAGTTCCGTGGCGTAGTCCGCATAGTCGAAGGGGAGCGCGCGGGCGTTGGCGAGGCGCAGCGCAATCGTGCCCCAGATTTGCGCGGCGGCGACATGGTAATTGAAACCGGGGTCGCCGAATTTCTCCATCCAGTTGAATGAATCATAAGCCGAATGATAGACGCCGTAGTCGCCGCCGAAGCCCATGTCGAGCGATGGGATGCCGAGGTGTTGTAGAAAGGGCGTGTAGTCCGAACCCGAACCGAGCGCGTTGATGCGCGCCTCTGCGATGTTCGCGTCCGTGCCCGCGGCCGCATCGGTCAACTCGGCTTCGGGGCGCGCCGCGCGCACGCGATCCTGCCACGCCTGATAGACAGACTTGCCGGTCTTCGGGTCGCGCACGTCGCGCGCCGCGCTGCGGACGAGCTTCCAGAGCGTCGGCACGCTCGACGCGCCGAAGTTCGCGCCGGAGACGGCCGAGTCCATGTTGAGATAGGCGACCGTATTCGCTCTCAACTCGGCGGCGTTCTCTTCCACCCACTCGGTCGAACCGATGAGACCCTGTTCCTCTGCGTCCCAACTGCCGAAGATGATCGTGCGGCGCGGCCGCCAGTTCTGTTTCAACAGTTCGCCGAAGCCGCGCGCGAGTTCGAGCATGGCGGTCGTGCCGCTGTTCGGATCAACCGCGCCGAACGTCCATGCGTCGCGGTGATTGCCGAGCACGATCCAGCGGTCGCGCTCTTCCGCGCCCTCGATGCGACCAATGACGTTCCAGATCGTGCGCATTTGAAAATCCATCTCGGTCTTCAAGTGGACGCGCACGTCCTCCGTTCCGCCGACGTGATAGGCGAAGGGTAGGCCGCCCTGAAATCCGGCGGGGCGCACGGCGCCGTGCAGGGGTTCGAGCAGGCGGCGCGCGTCGCCGTAGGAGATCGGCTGGACGGGGATGCGCGGAATGTTGAGCGTCGGGTCGTCCTGCTTGAGCCTGGGCGTGCCGGCGATGGCGGGCTTGCCCGGCGTGAGCGGGTCGCCGGGATACTGGAAGAGATACTGAACCGAGCCGCGCTGCGCGGAAGTTTCGGGACGCCAGGGGCCGTTCGGGTAAACGTCGCCCTGCACGTAGCCGTCGTCGGCCGGGTCGGAGTAGATGATAAGACCGACCGCGCCGTTATCTTCGGCCACCTTCGCCTTCACGCCGCGAAACGAACGGCCGTAGCGCGCGATGGCGATCTTGCCGCGCACGTCCACCTTGATCTTTTTCAGAGCCTCGTAATCATCCGGCAAACCGTAGTTGACGTAGACGAGCGGTGCAGTCACGTCGCCCGAAGCCGAGTAGCCGTTGAAGAGCGGGATGATGTCCGCATGCGCCGAAGAGGGGTCTTGCGGCAGGACGGCCTCCTGCAAAGCGAGACGCACGCGGCGCGGCGCGACGAGTTCGAGCACCGTCGGGCGTTTCGGGTACGGGAGCAGCACTTGGTATTCCTTGAGTTCCGCGCTGATGCCGAACTTGCGTAGCTGGTCGCGTACGTAGACGGCCGTGCGGTAGTCTGCGGGCGTGCCGGCGACGTGCGGCTCGCGCGTGAGCGTGCGCAGGTGTTCGCGCGCCGCGGCGGCAAGCGGCACGGCGCGGAAACGCTCTTCGAGTTGGCGCTCGGCCTGCGACTCTGCGGCGGTGAAACCGTCGAGCGTCGCGGTCTCGGTCGTTGTCGTTTGGGCTTGGGCGCGAGGGCTTAACGTCGTGCCGAGAAAGCTGACGGTCAGAAACAGCGCGAGGGCGGCGCGCACGTGTGCTTTCATGTAGTCGAGTCTCCTGAAGAAGATTGCGCGTCTACGTTGAACTGTCAGGCGCGTTTGAGCGTAGAATGAGTTTACGCGAAAAGGCGCGTTGAAGATAGAACGGAAAGGACGCGGGGCGGAATTTATGGACAACAGGTATTATCCGGGCGTCGAGGTTGACGTGCAGAGTCTGGTCGCGGAGTTGCGCCGTCTGTTCGACGAGGGCGACTACGAAGTGCAATCCATGCAGGTGGCGCAGACGGCCGTGCTGCAAGCGCGCAAGTCCGGCACACTGCGCGACCTGACCGGGCTGTCGGCCGCGCTGACGATCAAGATCACGCCGGAGCACGGCGGCACGCGCGTCGAGATCGGAATGCAGAAGTGGTTGGACAAGGCGGCGGTGGCGGCCGTCGCCGTCATCCTCTCGGCGGGGTTGCTGCTCGCGCTTCCCGCACTCGGCGCGTACTGGCAGCACCGTCTGACGGAAGACTCCTGGAAGATCATCGAGGCGCACATCGCACGCAAGGCGGGCGGTTACGTGCCGCCTGTGCCCGGCAGTTGCGGGACGTGCGGCGCAACCAACACGACCGGCGCGGCCTTCTGCGCCACCTGCGGCGCAGACCTCAGACGCGCACACACCTGCGAAAACTGCGGCACGCCGCAACGCGACCCCTCGGCCAGGTTTTGCAACCGCTGCGGCAAACCGCTCGGCGCGAAGGCGTGAACGTGTTCAAGCCGAATTTGGACGAGTCGAGTTTAAAGCGACGTGGGAAGTGAAATAGTCATGCCGAAATTAAAATTTTCATATCGGATCAAGAACATTACGGCGCGACGCACGGGCAGCGGCGTCGCCGTCGTCTGTTGTGCGCTGCTCGTGCTGGCGGCGTTTGGGATGAGTTACGGACAGGCGGGGCGGCGCGTGGCGAAACCGAAGACCGACCCGCCCGTGCCGAAGCCCGCCGAGACGGCCGTGTCCGTCAATGCGCCGACGCCCGAACCGGAGAAGATTCCGCTGCTCGTCGCCGGTTCCCCGTCAATGTCCATGACCTTCATGATGGGCGTCACAGACAAACTGCCGGGCGTGGTGGGGCGGCGTCTGCAAGACAGCAAGAGGTTGCAGGCCACCAACGGCGGCGAGATGTCGCGCGGCGAGGCGAACAAACGCGCGAAGAACGTCGAGACGAAAACCTTCATCGTCTGGATCGAACTACAGGGCAGCGGGTTCAACCCCGATCCGGTCAACGGGCGCACGCGCATTGAAGACTTGTCCATCCACTACGTCGTGCTCGAACCGGGCACGGGCAAGATGAAAGACAAGGGCAACGTCCCGCTGCGCCCCGTGCGCGGCGGGATCCTCGGCGGCACGCGCCGTCTGCCGTCCTGCTATCCTCAAGCCCATTCCAATTTCGAGTACGCGCTCGTCGTCGCCGGCATCAAGACGGCCGAGCGCATCTTTCATTCGCTGTCCCTGCCGAACCCGCCGCTCTGCTCCTGAGCGCGGCGACGGCGATGCGTGACGACCTGACTGACGCCTCGCAACTTTATGTCCAACATCTTCTGCCACAACTGCGGCCAACCGAACGCCGACATCGCGCGTATCTGTCGCTACTGCGGCGCGGCCTTATCTTCAAACAGCCAATCCGCGTCGCGCCCGGCCGACTATGCGCCGCCCCCTCCGCAAACCGACTTCACGGGGATACCGCTCTGGGCGACCGACCCGCCGCCCGCGCCCGTCCAACCGCTCGCGCGGCCGCATGCGCCGGGACACTTTCGCTGCCCCCACTGCCAATCAACCGCCCCGCCCGTCATCGCCAAACGCATCGGCACGGCGGGCTGGATCGTCTTCTTCGCGCTCCTCATCATGTGCTTCCCGTTCTGCTTCATCGGCCTCTTCATCAAAGAGGAATACCGCATGTGCAGTTGGTGCCGCGGCGCAGTCGCCTAATTGCGGAATGCGGATTTCGGATTGCGGATTTCGGATTAGAAAACAAGTTGATGCTTATGCGATCCACTTTGCTTTCAATCCGCATTCCGCATTCCGCATTCCGCAATCGAAGATTCCGCAATCCGCAATCTTTCTAGTGTCGTAGGGCGTTAACCGGATCGATTCGCGCGGCGCGGGCGGCGGGGTAGAGGGCTGCGAGGATAGAGATGGCGACGGCGAAGAGGATCGCGCCGCCCCAGAGATAGGGCGGCAGCGCGAAGAAGTCTACATAGGAGACGCCGCGCGGTTGGAGTATGAAGCGATAGGCGAGGCGATTCGCCAGCGCGTCAATCGCCCACGCTGCGAGCGCGCCCGCCACGCCGCCCATCAGTCCGATCAACGCCGCCTCGACGAAGAAGATCAATTTTATCTCCCTGTCCTCCGCGCCGATGGCCTTCATGATGCCGATCTCGCGCGTGCGTTCGAGGATGGACATGATCATCGTGTTGGCGATACCGAACGAAGCGACGAGCAGCGAGATGCCGCCGAGCAGCCCCAGCGCCGAGTTGATGATGAGAAAGACTGTGCGCAGTTGCTCCATCTGGTCAACGATGGAGAAGCTGCCGAAGCCAAGCTCGGTCAGCCGTTTTCGCACATCCTGTAAGAG
>DASVPS010000374.1:0-5395 GCA_036389555.1 Pyrinomonadaceae bacterium | reverse complement strand
GCACGGAGGGCGCGGAGATTACACAGAGGAAAGCGGAAACCAGGACACTACTTACGTCTGCTAAATTTTGCATCGCGCTAAATTTTAACATTGCCCTCGCTCAAGGCGCGCGCCGAGCGCACTGAGCAGGGCGCGCGCCTTGACGAGCGACTCTTCGTATTCCGCCTCCGGGTCGCTCTCCGCCACGATGCCGCCGCCGACGTTGAAGCGCGCCAGATGATCACGCACGGTCATCGTGCGGATCGCCACGCTCAGATCGATGCGGCCGTCGAAAGAGAAGTAGCCGACAGCTCCCATCGAGAGGCCGCGCGGCGCGCGTTCGCAGTCGTCAATGATCTCCATCGCACGCAGTTTCGGCGCGCCCGTGATCGAGCCGCAGGGGAAGGTCGCGCGCAAAAGTTCGCCCGCCGACACCTCCGCGCGCAGACGCCCGCGCACTTTCGAGACGAGGTGAAAGAGCGTCGGGTGCTCCTGCACTTCGCAGAGCGCGGCGACTTCGACAGTTCCGTACAGGCACACGCGCCCCAGATCGTTGCGCATTAGGTCAACGATCATCACGTTCTCCGCCGCGTCCTTCGCGCTTCGACGCAACTCCTCCCTGAGCCGCGCATCCTCTTCCGGCGTACGCCCGCGCGCGCGTGTCCCCTTGATCGGCCAAGCCTCCACGCGCCGCTCGCACGCTCCTTCTTCGCGCGAGACGCGCAGGAAGCGTTCGGGCGACGCGCTGATGACCGTATCTCCACGACGGCGCAGAAAGGCCGCGAAAGATGCCGGGTGCGCGCGCCTGAGCCGCAAAAAGAGACGCTCGGCGCTGTCGCCCGCGGATAGAGGGCAGGTGAACTGCTGTGTGAGGTTCGCCTGATAAATGTCGCCCGCGTAGATGTGTTGCTTGATGCGACGGACGGCCGCCGCGTACTCGGCGCGCGTGAAATTCGACGTTGCCCTCGTCGCCGTGAGCCTCTCGACATGCTCGTCCGCCGCGTCGTCGAAGCCGAGGGTTCGGCGCGCTTCGTCGAGCGCGGCGCGTGCGCGCGCCAGTTGTTTCTCTCCGGCGATGCTCGTGAGATATGTGAACCCGCGCGTGTAGTCGTGTACGACGAGGGTGTCGTAGAAGGCGAGCGCAGCATCGGGTTCGCGCGCGGCGAGAGTTGAGGAAGGCGCGCGGCTTCGCAGGCGTTGAAACCCGCGCGCGAAATCGTAAGCGAAACTGGCGATGCACGCGCCCCCCGCGAAGGGCAGTTGAGACGCCTTTTCCTCCTGCTCCTCCTCTTGCGCTTCCTGTCGCACGCGGTGACGCGCGAGCCGTTCATCGAGGAGCGAGAGGAGCGAGCCGCATTCGACGCGCGCCGGTGCTTCATCGCGCCGTTCTATCAACAACTCGTCGCCGCGCGCCTCGACCGTCTCGAAAGGATCGAAACCGGCGATCAAAAAACGCGCCTCATCCACGCCACGCGCGCCGCCGCTATCGAGAATCTGCACACGACGCTCCGGCGCAAGTCGCAGCAGGGTGCGCAAGAGTTCGTCGGCTGTGAATGGTAATTCAAGCACGGTTGTTGTCGGGCGCACCGTGATGTCGCTCGCGTAAGTCATCGCAGAAACTCATAACGAGAGCGGCAACTTTTCCAAGGCTTACGAGGCGAGTTGATAAATGGCCGGGCGATATTTCGGTGGCGGGACAGGTTTACCTTCGGCGCGGGCGGCTTCGAGCCAGAGTGATTTCGCGACCTCAACCTGCGCCAACGCCTCGGCCGGAGTTGCGCCGAACGCCGAGCAATATTCGAGATCGGGAATATCTGCGATGTAGCCGCCGTCTTCTTCGCCGTAAAAAATGTTGATGTGGTAATCCTTCATGGCTCATCTCCCAATTCCAGATTATACCTCTCGACTGGATGAAGAAACTGCTGAACCTGATATGGTTTGGCCTTGCCGTTGACCTCTTGCAGATTAATCATCTCTCGAACCCCTGGGTGAATAAAGATGTGATGACTGCCGCTGACACGCGACAGCCGGAAGCCGAAGGCTTCGACTAACATCGCCATTTCACTGAAGCGAACATTCTTCGATCCGGCTAAAATCTTCTCTAAGATTTTCGCTTCTTCATTCAGCGGCCGCGGCCAATGCTTCCGCGCGTAGTTTGTTGCCGAGCGAGGTGCGCCAGTGAATTTCGAGTTCGTTGACGTTTTGCGAGACGGCGGGCTGACCTTCAACCGTGATGCGAAGCTCCGCGCCGCCCACGCGCCCGATGATGGAGAGCGGGCAATTCAGCCCGGCCGCGATCTCTTCGACGCGCGCGCGCGCCGCTTCGTCAAAGCTGACGATGATGCGCGAGGGCGTTTCGGCGAAGAGTTGGGCGTCGGCAGGGAGCGCGCCTGAGAGATCAACCGTCGCTCCCGTGGAGGGGCGGTTGAGCGTGGAGAAACAGCTTTCGGCGAGCGCGACGGAGAGGCCGCCGTCTGAGGCGTCGTGCGCGGAGCGCAGCAAGCCCTCTTCGGCCGCTTGCAGGCACGCGGCCTGCACGGCCTGTTCGAGTTTGAGATCAAGTCGAGCAAGGCGTCCCGTCCTGAGCATCTCTTCGGTGGTGCGCCCCTCGACGGTCGCGGCATACTCGCTGATGCTCAGATCGTCGCCGGTCGCGCCGAAGAGCGCGATGAGGTCGCCTTCCAGTTTGAAACCGGGCTGGATGATGCGGCGCACGTCTTCGATGATGCCGACCATGCCGATGACGGGCGTCGGCAAGATGCCGCGCCCTTCGGTCTCGTTGTAGAAGGAGACGTTGCCGGAGATGACGGGCGTGTCGAAGGCGCGGCAGGCTTCGGCCATGCCGTCAATCGTCTCTGAGAAAGCCCACATCACTTCGGGGCGTTCGGGCGAGGGAAAGTTGAGACAGTTGGTGACGGCGATGGGACGCGCGCCGACGCACACGACGTTGCGCGCCGACTCTGCGACGATCTGGCGTGCGCCCTCGCGCGGGTCGGCGGCCGAGTAGCGGCCGTTGCCGTCGAGACACATGGCGAGCGCGCGGCGCGTCTCCTTGATACGCACGATGGCAGCGTCCGCACCGGGCAAGACGGCCGTGTTCGTACGCACCATGTGATCGTACTGACGATAGACCCACTCCTTCGAGGCGATGTTCGGCGCACCGAGCAATTGGCGCAGCGACTCATTATGATTGCGGATTGCGGATTGCGGATTGCGGATTGTTGCGTCTTCGATTGCGCGTTGTTCATCAACGGGTGATGAGGCCGGAGTGACAATCTCGGTCGAGATTAATTCGGGAGTGACAGACCCGGACGAGACTGATTCTTCATTCCGCAATCCGAAATCCGCATTCCGCAATTTTTGCATCGGCCGCTCGTAGACCGGCGCTTCATCTGTGAGATAGCCGACGGGGATGTCTGCGACCGTGCCCTCGTGGTGCATGATCTGTACATTGCCCGTGTCCGTCACGCGGCCGATGACCACGGCGTCGAGTTCCCAGTGTTTGAAGATGTCCATCACCTGCCGCTCGCGCCCCTTGTGCGCGACGATGAGCATGCGCTCCTGCGATTCCGACAGCATGATCTCGTAGGCCGACATGCCCTGCTCGCGTTGCGGCACGAGCGTAAGATCAATTTCGAGTCCTGTCCCGGCGCGCGCCGCCATCTCGCACGAAGAGGATGTGAGACCGGCCGCGCCCATGTCCTGAATCCCCGCGACCGCGCCGCTGCGCATCGCTTCGAGGCACGCTTCGAGCAGAAGTTTTTCGAGGAACGGGTCGCCCACCTGCACGGTCGGGCGTTTCTCCAGCGCCTCGTCGTCAAACTCGGCGGAGGCCATCGTCGCGCCGTGGATGCCGTCGCGCCCCGTTTTCGCACCGACGTACAAGACCGGATTGCCGACGCCGGTGGCGCGCCCGTAGAAGATTTGATCGTGGCGAACGAGGCCGAGCGCGAAGGCGTTGACGAGCGGGTTCAAAGCGTAGGCGTCGTCGAACATGACTTCGCCGCCGATGGTCGGCACGCCGAAGGCATTCCCGTAGTGCGCGATCCCTGCGACGACCCCGGCGAGGAGAGCGCGGTTGCGTCGCCCGTGCCGTTCATGTTCGAGCGTGCCGAAGCGGATGCTGTTCATGGCCGCGATGGGGCGCGCGCCCATCGTGAAGATGTCGCGAAGAATGCCGCCGACGCCGGTCGCCGCGCCCTGAAACGGCTCGATGAAGGAAGGATGATTGTGCGACTCGACTTTGAAGGCCGCGCACCACCCGTCGCCCACGTCAACCACGCCCGCGTTCTCGCCCGGCGGCACGACGACGCGCTCGTTTCTGGTCGGCAGCCGTTTCAGATGCACGCGCGAAGATTTGTAAGAACAGTGCTCCGACCACATCACCGAAAAAATTCCGAGTTCCACGAACGTCGGCTCGCGCCCCATCAATTCCACGATGCGCGCATATTCTTCCGTCGTCAGGTTGTGTGCGGAGATAACTTCAGGTGTGATTAGCTGCATAAGTGATGAGTAATGAGTGATGAGTGATGAGTGATGAGTGATGAGTAAAAACAAAAGCCCTGTCTTTTACTCATCACCCATCACTCATTACTCATCACTTTTTCTATTTCCGCGCGAAGTTCCGCGTCTTTAATGATGCCGAAGTGTTTGTAGGCGAGTTTGCCCTGCCGGTCGAAGAGGAAAGTGGCGGGCAGTTCGCCGCCCCACGTCGGGTCAACCTGCGCGATGGCCGCTTCCGTCTCGGTCGCGTTCAGGAGATACGCGGGGATCGACGTGGCGCGCATCTCGCGCAGGAACTTCGGCACGGTGGTCTTGATGTCTGAGACATCGTCGGCCGAGACAAGGACGAACTCAAGCCCACGGCCGCGATAGTCCGCATCGATTTTAACCAGATCGGGAAATTCCTTGCGGCAGGGGATGCACCATGTCGCCCAGAAATTGATGAGCAGCGGCCGCGCCGTCTGCGCATCGCCGCGTTGCAAAAGATTCTTAAGCCCCGCGCCGTCAATTTCCGTCACACGCATGAGCGCGGCTTCGCCTGTGCGCCCACGTTTGGCCGTCGCCACGCGCTGGCCGCGTCGCGCCGCCGCCGCGCCCGGCCGCTTGCGCTGCGCGCCGCGCGCGGCGCGTCGGTAGATACCGTCATACGAAAATCCGTGCGCCGGCAGTGCATGCGCCGAGGCGAACGCACCGATGCCGGAGAGCGCGAGCAAGAGGGCTAAAGCGAGTTTCTTCATCATCGTGTCGGTTAGATAGAAAAGAGAAGCAAGATTAACAGCGGCGATAAAGCAGTGACAAGCGGCGGGAAGTGATGAGTGATGAGTGATGAGTGATGAGTGATGAGTGATGAGTAATGAGTGATGAGTAATGAGTGATGAGTAATGAGTGATGAGTAATGAGTGAAAGACAAGCC
>DASVPS010000373.1:0-30670 GCA_036389555.1 Pyrinomonadaceae bacterium | reverse complement strand
GGCCGCCGAAGGTTTTCAAGGCTTCGAGCTTTTCCGTGTGAGAGGCCGTGGAGAGGTGTTGTAGTTTTTGCATCAGGCTCAAAGCTTCGGGGCGGCTCAAATCTTCGAGCGGCAATGCTTGAATGTTGCCGAGGCGTTTGTCGTCAAGCTCGAACAGGTAGCGGCTGGTGAAGAGGAAGTGGCTGGCGGTGGCGGTCGTTTTGACGAGCGTCGTGATGAACGTGCGCAGGTTTTCGTCCGCGATGCGAAAGCCCGTGTCCGTGCGTTCGAGTTGGCTTTCGATGTTATCGAAGATCAAAAGCAGAGAGCGTTGCGACAGGACTTGCGCGAGGCTGGTTGCCAAAAAGTCGGGCGGGAAAGATTGATAGATGAGAGGTTGTAAAGCGTTCATCCCCTGCGCCGCATAATACTGGTGCAGCTTGATCATCACGGTTTCGGGCGTGAGCGTGCCGCTTGAGCAATCGAACGCATAGACGCCTTGAAAACGCTTCTTCAATCGCGTGGCGACGTGGCTGACGAGCGCGGTCTTGCCGATGCCGCCGATGCCGTGGACGATGACCGCACGTTGATTACGTTGGAGGATGCCGTCGCGCACCTGTCGATACTCGCGCCGCCGGCCGTAGAAGCCGTAGCTCAGTTGGGGCAAGGGCAGGTAAAAACTGAAATCAATTTGGGGCGCTTCGACGGCGGGTGCGGCTTCCGCCTGTGTCGTTTGCAGGCACGCGCCGTTCGAGGTGAGCAACACGGGGGCGAGGGCGTCCGCTTGCAGATAGTGATCGTCGCTCAAGAGCAAGGCGCGGCGCGCCGCATGGGACGCTACTTCGAGCGTGCGTCCGGCAGCGATTCGCGTGTAAAAGCTTTCGGCGAACTTCAAACCGCCCGTGTCCGAGATCGAAAACTGCATGGCGATGACGGCCGGAATCCTGCGGCGCAGAAGGCCGCGCGCCATGTCGCGGAAGCCGGCGACGTTGATCGTGCGTGAGGTCTGGCAGCCGGAAAGAACTACCAGACGCAGAGAGTTTTCGCCGCGTTGGAGCGATTGCAGAACTTCCGTGACCGAAGTCGGGCGGCTTTCGCCGCGCGCGTCTTCGAGCAGCAGGCCGCCGCCGTTTTCGGGCGCGATGCCGTGGCCGGTGAAATGAAAAATTTGATAGGGCGTCTCCAGGCTTCCTTCTAAAATTTCGAGCTTGGCTTCGTCCTCGAAGTCCGCGCGGATGCGTCCCTGTCCGGCCGGGTCGTTGATGGCTTCGAGCAAAATCTCCTGCTCGCGTTCCATCTGCAAACGCGAATTGTCCGGCAGGTCGAGCGGGCTGGAAACGAGCGCGAGCATCTTCAGCGGCAGCGGCACGGCGGGCAGTGCGGCTTGCGTTTGAACGTCGAGTGGGAGGCGGGAGAGCGTGGTCTTTGTTCCCGCCGCGATGAACTCTTCGCCGTCGAACAGTGTTTCCCAGGCAATCGCTTCCAACTCATTGGCGTCGGCCGCAATGCGTATGCAAAGGACTAAAAACTCATGCTTCTGTTTATGCTCCGACCAGACGCGCGCGACTTCGGGGGTAAAGATTTGTTGATGAAGCTTTCGGCCAAACTCACGTAGACGCTCCATGCGGCGCGCGGCGTCTTTTGCGTCAAAGTCCAGATGCTTTAACTCCGTCCCGTTCAGAAAAGAGCGCGGAAAATTGAAGTCGGCAGTGGCAAGGGGTTGCGAGGCATCGCGCGGGAAAACGTCGAGTCGAAAGCCTTCATTCTGTTTGTTGAAGTGAAAGTCCAGAGTGTTGATTAGCATTGTGCCTCCACGTGCGGGTGGATGAAACAAACTTTAATGAACGCTGACGCCGGACTTGATCGGTAAGTAACCAACTCGACCGCTATCGTCGCCTCGAATGAGCCGCGTATTTCGGCGCAGCCTGTCGCCGGCGACATCGCCATGTAAGGTCACGGTCACGTGAGTCCGAGGTGAGCAGCGGCATTATAAGACTTTATCAAACGGTTAACGATTTTTTTGTGGCCGCATATTTCCGCGCAAAATAATTTTCTTGTCTCGCGCTGCGTGCGCGGGTAGAATCCCGCTCGCCATTCATTCGACATCATGCTACGAACCGACGGGGTGACTTCTCTTGAACACAATCGTTGAATCCGTACTCTGGCCGGATCGCTCTACGGAATGGGCGCGGCCGCTGTTTCTGGCCTCCGTGTCCGCGGGTATTCCTTCGCCCGCGGAGGACTACATAGAGGGGCGGCTCGATCTGAACCGTCACCTCATCAAGCATACGCAAACTAAGGTGAAGCGAGTTATGAGAAAAACAATCAACACGCTGCCGTTGCAGTTGATCGCCGTCGCGCTGTTCTTCTGCCTGCCGGTGGCGGCGCAGAAGGGGAAGCGCGCGCCGCAAAAAAGGCCGGCGGGGGGAGTGGTCGTCGGCGAAGTCATCAGGGAACCGGACGCGGGTCAAGTCGTCGGCTCCACCTACACCAACGCCTTCTTCGGATTGCAGTTGACGATTCCAGAAGGCTGGCGCGTCGCCGACGAGGCCGCGACGCGGCAGATTGACCAGCAAGGGGCTGACTTGATAGCGGGCGATTCGGAGGAGAAGCGCGCGCAGTTGAAGGCGGCCGCCAGTAAAACTAGCAATTTACTCACCATGGGCAAGGTGATCTCTGTGGGCGGCGCGACCGAGTCGGCGGTGCTGATCTTCGGGGCGGAAGCCGTGCCCGTATGGCTCATCAAGACGCCGCAGGAGTATATCGGCCAGGCGAGGCGGCTGCTCCAGACTTCCGCGATGCCGGTTAAAGTCGAAGAGGGGACGCGGAGCGAGACCATCGGCGGGGTCGAGTTCTCCGTGCTCGACGTGTCGTCTGAGCAGCCGGGCGGAATCGTCAGGCAGCATTATTATGCCACTCTCAGGAAGGGCTACGCGCTCTTCATCATCTCAACTTTCGCCAGCAACCAGGGCACCGAGGCCATCGGAGAGGTTTTGAAGTCCGTCAAGTTCAAGTGAGACACGCGAAGAAGGCGCGCCCCGGCGTTAGTAGTTTTCGGATTTGAAATGTGCGACGGTCGCGCCCCAGCCGCCGGATTGCGGCGGCGCGTCCGTCCAGTCGCGTATGAAGGGCGTGCGCGCGAGGATGTTGTGGACGAGGCGACGCTGCACGCCCTGTCCTTTGCCGTGGATAATTCGCACGCTCCGAAATCCCGCGCGGCGCGCTTCGGATAGATACTCATGCACGACGCGCTCCACGTCGCGCGGCGCGATGGTGTGCAGGTCGAACACGTCCGTGATCTCTAACCTGATCGGCTCTGGAAAGGGATCGTCGGGATCGTATTCGTCCTCGTCCGCGCCCGTCGAAACGCTGTCCGCGCCGGTCGCGCCTTCCGCCCGGCCGCGCGCGGCGAACAGGTTTTTTAACCAATCGAGTAGTGGCATCATACGCCCCCCGGCGGCTCTCGCCCGTGAGTCTTAGCATACCTTGACACCGCTCGCACGCGCACCATACACTCGCTCTCTTCCAAGTCATACAAAATTTTCGTGCGCGAAGACCCGCGCGCCCGGCGCGTGTTGGTTCTGATTTCTCTACAAGCAAAAATTCTGTCTCAAAGTGGAAAGGATGAAAAGCGATGGGTAAGCGAAACAAGATCACGGTGGTGGGCGCGGGCAACGTCGGCGCAACCGCCGCGCACTGGCTGGCGAGCAAGGAACTGGGCGACGTGGTGCTCGTGGACATCATCGAGGGCATGCCGCAGGGCAAGGCGCTCGACCTCGCGCAGGCCGCCCCCGTCGAGGGCTTCGACGCGCGCATGGTCGGCTCGACGAACGACTACTCGCTGACGAAAGACTCGGACGTGGTGATCATCACGTCGGGACTGGCGCGCAAGCCGGGCATGAGCCGCGACGACCTGCTGAAGACAAACGCCGGTATCGTCTCGTCGGTCGTGGACGAGGTGGTCAAGTATTCGCCCGACTCGATCCTGATCATCGTCTCCAACCCGCTCGACGCGATGTGCCAGGTGGCCTTGCGCCGTTCGGGATTCCCGAAGCACCGAGTGATCGGCATGGCCGGCGTGCTCGATTCGGCGCGCATGCGTTGTTTTCTCGCAGAGGCGCTCGACGTGTCGGTCGAGAACGTGACGGCCTTCGTGCTCGGCGGCCACGGCGACACGATGGTGCCGCTGCCGCGCTATTCGACCTGCGCCGGAATCCCCGTCACAGAGTTGTTGTCTGCGGAACAGGTTGACGCAATCGTCAAACGCACGGCCAGCGGCGGCGCGGAGATCGTCGGACTGTTGAAGACCGGCTCGGCCTATTACGCGCCGTCGGCGGCGAGCGTCGAGATGACGGAAGCGATCTTGAAGGACAAAAAGAAGATTCTCCCGTGCGCGGCCTATCTCGAAGGCGAGTACGGTATCAACGGCCTCTACGTAGGCGTGCCCTGCAAACTCGGCGCGCGCGGCCTCGAACAGATCATCGAGATCAACCTGACGGCCGAAGAGCGCATCGCCCTGCAAAAGAGCGCGGCCTCGGTGCAGGAACTTGTTGACGTGCTCGGCATTTAAGACGAACGGCAGGGTGGTCTGGTTTTGAGTCCGGCGAGGCACGTTTGAAAATTCTGAGTCCCGCGAGGGACGTTTGAAAATAGCCCGGCGCTTTAGTGCCGGGTCACAGCAGAAGAAAAATTAAAGAGTCCCGTAGGGACGATTGAATGAATCCTTCAATCGTCCCTACGGGACTCACATTATTTCTGCGCAATTGTTCCCAGCGATAAATCGCTGGGCTATTATCAATCGTCCCTCGCGGGACTAAAAAATCGTCAATCGTTCCTGAGTCGCTCTTGAATCGTTCCCGGGTCGCTCTTGAGTCGTTCCTGAGTCGCTCCCGGATTGTTCCTGCGAAACACTACGCTCATAAGGAGAACAACGTTGCGCCCACTTCACATCTGCGTCCGTCTGGCGTGCTGCTTATTGTTCTTCTTCCAACTCGTTTGCGCCGCGCGCGCGACGGCGCAAGTCAACTCTGCCTCCATCCCGAAATTTCCTCTGCGCAAAAGCGGCCTCGAACTCGAACGCGCGGCGCACGCGGGCGCGTTCTACGCCGTCGCGGGTCGGCGCGCCGCAGCCTTCGGCTACGAACATCGCGCGCTCGAAGCGTGGGTCTACCCGTTGAAGATTCTGGACGACTTCAAGTTGTCGTTCGAGATCGAAGGCTATCCACTGGAGTTCACCGGCGCGGACACGCTCGCGCGCATCAACGTCCGTCCAGAAGCGACGACCTTCATCTACTCGCACGCCGCCTTCACCGTGCGACAAATTATCTTCACGCCGCTGGACGAGCCGGGCATCGTCATGCTGCTTGATGTGCGAAGCGCGCTGCCGCTGACCGTTAACGTCTCGTTTCGGCCGCGTCTGCGCCTGTCCTGGCCGGCCGGGTTAATGACCGGCAGCCTCAGTTGGAACGAGAAGGGGCGCGTCTATTACATCACGGAAGAGACAAAGCGATTCGCGGGCGTCGTCGGTTCGCCCGTCGCGCGCGACGTGTCAGTGATGCCATATCAGGAAGAACCGCGCGACGTGCCAGCGCGTTTTCGCGTGGAGATTCCGGCGGGCGAGTCGCAAGGGAAACTCATCCCCATCATCATCGCGGGGAGCGTCGAAGGGCGCGAGCGTGCGAAGGCCACTTACGACCGCCTGCTCGCCTCCGTCCCTTCGCTCTACGAGCGGAACGTCGCGCACTACAGGCGACTCGAAGAGGAGACGCTCAGCCTCTCGACGCCGAACCGCGAACTCGATGAAGCGTTCGCGTGGGCGAAGGTCGGCGTGGACAAGGGTGTCGTGACGAACCCGCTGCTCGGCACGGGACTCGTCGCGGGCTATCGCACGTCTGGCGAGTCGGAGCGTCCGGGATTCGCCTGGTTCTTCGGCCGCGACGCGCTCTGGACTGCGTTCGCCCTCGACGCCTACGGCGACTTCGCGACGACGCGCGCCGCGCTCGAATTCCTCAAAAAGTTCCAGCGCGCCGACGGCAAAATCCCGCACGAGATTTCGCAGAGCGCATCGCTCATCCCCTGGTTCACGGATTACGAGTACCCCTGGGCGAGCGCGGACGCGACGCCGCTCTACGTCATCGCGCACGCGGATTATTTTCGCGCCAGCGGCGATCTCAAATTCCTGCAAGCCAACTGGGATTCGATACTGCGCGCCTATCGCTTCGCCGCCGCGACCGACACCGACGCAAACGGCCTCATCGAGAACACAAAATTCGGCCACGGCTGGGTGGAGGGCGGCTCGCTCTATCCGGCGCACGAAGAGATTTACATGCAGGGACTATGGGTCGCCGCCTCGCGCGATCTGGCCGAGATGGCCGCGGCGTTGAAGAACGAGGAAATCGCCGCACGCGCACGCAGTAACGCCGAACGCACGCGCGCCGCCACGGAACAAACTTACTGGCTCGCGGCGCGCGGCTTCTACGCCTTCGCCACACGGCGTCCATCGACCGAACCGACCGAAGCCGACCCCGGCCCCAACCGTGCCGCGCGTCAGGCGCGTCTGAACGCGCTCAAAGATGCGACCATCTACGACGAAGACACGGTGCTGCCAGCCGTGCCGCTCTGGTTCAAAACTCTCCGGGACGAACGCGCGCAAACCCAGATCGATCATCTCGGCGCGGGCGCGATTGCGACCGACTGGGGCGCACGTCTTCTCTCAGACGAGAGCCAACTCTACGACCCGCTCTCTTATCACAGCGGCTCCGTGTGGCCGCTCTTCACGGGTTGGGCGAGCATGGGCGCGTACGCTTACGGCCGCCCGCACGTCGGCTTTCAGGCGTTGATGGCGAACGCGCTCCTGACGCGCGCGGGCGCAGAAGGCTACGTCACGGAGTTATTGTCCGGCGACTTCAACGCGCCCTTCGGTCGTTCCTCGCATCATCAGGTGTGGTCGGAGGCGATGGTCATCACGCCCGCCGTGCGCGGTCTGCTCGGACTGGAAACGATGAACGCCGGGCGCGCCCTGCGCTTCGCCCCACAACTTCCCGCCGACTGGAACAACCTCGCCGTGCGCAACGTGCGGCTCGGCGACGCGCGCTACACGCTCGCTTACGAGCGCACCGCCGGGCGCATCAAGATCATCATCAAGCGGCAGCGGCCAGGCGGCATTGTCTCCGCGACATCCGCGAACGATACGGCGGCGGGCGCGAAGATCATCAGCGTCGCACCCGCGCTGCCGCTGGATGCCCGCGTGCGCGGCGTGACTCTACAGGGGCGACCCGCCACCTTCGCGTCGGCGCGCGCGGGCGACGTGCAGCGTCCCGAAGTCTCCTTCGCCGCCGGAATGTCCGACACCGAGATCGTGTTTGACTACGACGAAGGGACGGACGTTTATCTCGCACCGCGCGCTCCCTTGAGAGGCGAGACGAGCGAGGGCTTGCGCATACTGCGCGCACGCGCCGAAGCGGGCACGCTCAAACTCCTCCTCGAAGGTCGCGGCGGACACACCTACACGCTCGGCGTCCGCACGCCGCACAAACTCGGTAGCGCGCCGGACGTTGTGATCAAAGACGGCGACGGGCGCGGCAGCGATGCGCAGTTGACCGTTCTATTCGACGCGCGTGCGCAAAAATATGTGAGGCGCGAGATAAGCATTCCGCTTCGGGCAGCGGGCAAATGAGAGGTTCGTTCGGCGCAGGCCAAAAGTGAAAGCGGCGAGAGCAAAAAGGGAAGGCGGCGGAGACTTCATTCTCCCGCCGCCTTCTTGGTTGATGGCATGTCGTCAGCGTCCGGTCGCAGTTTGCCGCCGTGCGGGCGGTACTGCGGCGGGCGACCCGTCGGCCCCCAGTAGAATTTCTTCACCATCAGCAGCAGCCCGACGAGCGAGACCGCCGTGAGCAGCAGAATCAACAGAACGTAATAGAGCATGCCCCGGACTCCTTGCGTTGAAGACGCCGTCGCGCCTGTCGCCGACTGGCGTGGCCGCGCTATCGCTTCAGCCAGCCGAACAGTCCGTGCAAGACCGTCTCGCGGTTCTCCTCGTAGATGGCTTTGGTGAGGGGGATGGACATCGGGCAGACGCGGACGCAGTTCTGCGCGTTGCCGCAGTTGGTGATGCCGTCGTCGCCCATGATGCCTTCGAGTCGTTCGTCGCGCGTCATGCGTCCAGACGGGTGCATGTTCTGGTAGCGCACCTGCGCGATGGCCTGCGGGCCGATGTACTGGTCTTCGTCGTATTGCGGGCAGGCTTCGAGGCAGCAGCCGCAGGTCATGCAGCGCGAGTAGGCGTAACGCTCGGCCACCTCGTCCTGCGTCATCTTCGGGCCGGCACCGAGATCGTGCGTGCCGTCAATCTCGATCCACGCCTTGACCTGCTTCAAGTGCTCGAACATACGCGAGCGGTCAACTGCCAAGTCGCGCACGTTCGGGAACTTCGTCATCGGCTCCAGAGTGATCGGCTGCTCCAACTGATCCACGAGCGCCGAGCACGACTGCCGAACTTTGCCGTTGATGATCATCGTGCAGATGCCGCAGACCTGTTCCAGACAGTTCATGTCCCAGACGACGGGCGTCGTCTTCGTGCCGTCCTTCGTCACGGGATTCTTCTGAATGTCCATCAGGCACGAGATGATGTTGAGATTGGGGCGATAGGGAACGCGAAACTCTTCCCAACGCTGCGGGGCATCTGGACGGTCGCGCCGCTTGATGCGAATTTCGACGAACTTCTGCTCCCGCTGCTGTTCGGGCGCGGGCGTGTACGACTTGTCGGCGGTCGCCTGTGTGCTGTTTGTGTGATTGGTGTGTGCGCTCATAGCTCGTCCGATTTGCCCCCCGCGTCTTCGATTGATTTACCGCGCTCGCGGCGCGACTCGGCTTCGCCGTGATTCACGTCCACGACCTGCTCCTTGTCCTGCGTCCACACGACGGGCGCGCTCAAGTCCTTCGGCTTCTGCTCCCAACCCTCGACAGGAATCTGCTGCGCGCCGTCGGTAGTCGGCAGGCCAGAGGCTTTCGCCTGCGCGGCGACCGCGCCCGTGTTCGGCTGCTCCTGCTTGCCCTTGCTGTAATCGCGCTTGCGTGGGACGATGAGCGACACGTCAACGTCCTCATAGGAGAGCACCGGGCCTTCGCCGGAATACTCTGCGATGGTGGTCTTGAGGAAACGCTCGTCGTCGCGGTTGGGGAAGTCTGGCTTGTAGTGCGCGCCGCGCGACTCGTCTCGATTGAGCGCGCCGAGCGTGATGACGCGCGCCAGTTGCAGCATGTTCCAGAGTTGGCGCGCGTGCGGCAGCGCCATCGTCGCCCACATGTTCGAGTCGCTGATCGAGATGCGCTTGTAGCGTTCGATGAGTTCGAGCAACTTGTTGTCGGTCGCTTTCAGACGGTCGTTATAACGCACGACGGTCACGTTATCCGTCATCCACTTGCCCATCTCTTCGTGGATAATGTGCTGGTTCTCGCCGCCCGTCTGCTTGAGCAGCGCGTCGTTGAAGCCCTGTTGCAGCTTCAACTCGTCGTCGTAAATCTTCGAGCCGTCCGCGCCGTTACGTTCCACGTTCGTCGCGTATTCGAGCGCGGCGGGCGCGGCGATGAAGCCGCCGTAGACGCAACTGACGAGCGAGTTCGCGCCGAGGCGGTTCGCACCGTGGATCGAATAATCGCACTCGCCCGCCGCGAGCAGCCCCGGAATGTTCGTGCGCTGATTCGCATCGACCCAGAGGCCGCCCATCGAATAATGGACGCCCGGAAAAATTCGCATCGGCACGTGGCGCGGATCGTCGCCGACGAACATCTCGTAGATTTCTAAAATCGCGCCGAGTTTGCGGTCGAGGGTGGCGGCGTCGATGTGCGTCAGGTCTAGATAGACCTGATTCTCGCCGCCGACGCCCATACCGTCCAGACAGATTTGGAAGATTTCGCGCGTCGCGATGTCGCGCGGGACGAGGTTGCCGTAGGCCGGATATTTCTCTTCGAGAAAATAGAGGCGTTCCTTCTCCGGGATCGAAGCCGGGGCGCGTTTATCATTCTTCTGGCGCGGAACCCACACGCGCCCGCCCTCGCCGCGCGCCGATTCGGACATCAGGCGCAGCTTGTCCTCGCCCGGTATCGAGGTCGGGTGAACCTGTATGAACTCGCCGTTCGCGTAGCGCGCGCCCTGCTGGTAACAGGCCGAGACGGCGCTGCCCGTGCAGACCATAGAGTTCGTCGACTTGCCGAAGATCAGACCGGGGCCGCCCGTCGCCATGATCACGGCGTCGGCGGGGAAGGCTTTGAGTTCGAGCGTGTGACGATTCATCGCGATGAGGCCACGACAGACCTGATGATCGTCCAAGACGAGCGACAACATCTCCCAGCCTTCGTACTTCTTGACCTTGCCGCCGACTTCGTAACGCCGCACCTGTTCGTCGAGCGCGTAGAGGAGTTGCTGCCCGGTTGACGCGCCCGCGAAGGCTGTGCGGTGGTGCTTCGTGCCGCCGAAGCGGCGGAAGTCGAGCAAGCCTTCCTTGGTGCGCGAGAAGGGGACGCCCATGCGGTCGAAGAGATAGATGATGGCGGGAGCCATCTCGCACATGGCTTTGGCGGGCGGCTGGTTGGCGAGAAAGTCGCCGCCGTAAACCGTGTCGTCGAAATGCTCTTGCGTCGAGTCGCCTTCGCCCTTGGTGTTAACCGCGCCGTTGATGCCGCCCTGCGCGCAGACCGAGTGGGAACGCTTGACGGGCACGACCGAGAAGAGATCAACTTCGTGTCCCGCCTCCGCGATCTTCATCGCCGCCGCGAGTCCGGCCAGTCCGCCGCCGACAATCGCAATCTTAGTGCCTTTAGAAGTCGCCGCCATTAGTAAAGTAGTCCTCCCAGAAGTCCGCCGGGGCGTAAGAAAGCAAAGGTCACGTTAACCCACAGGATGTAGAGCAGCACGCCGAAGGCGATGCAGGCGTAACCCGTGGCGCGCTGCGCGCGTTCGCCGATGACGATGCCCCAGTCAACTAAAAAGAGCCAGATGCCGTTGGCGAAATGCCAGACGGTCGAGGCGATGCCGATGATGTAAATGATCAGGATCGGCAGCATCTGAAATTCGCGCGAGACGATTTCGTAAGCCTCGTTCGGATAATGCGCGACCGAGCGCTCGTTCAGACCGGGTATGAGCCCGAAGCGAAAGTTGAGCAGGTGGAAGAGAATGAAGAAGAAGAGAATGATCCCCGTGATGCGCTGGATCGTGTAGAACCAGTTGCGCGGGTAAGGGTAGCTCAAGTTGTTCGGCCGCGTCTCCCACGTGATGAACAGCCCGTAGACCGCGTGGTAGAGCAGCGGGATGAAGATGAACGTGATCTCTATGAAGAGGACATAGGGGATCGCCTGGAGGTCTGCGACCGCCTCGTTGAAATCCCGCACGCCGCGCTCCGGGTGCGCCGCCTTCGAGTTGGTGTAGAGATGCTCCAACAGAAACGCGCCGAGCGGGACGATGCCCGATAACTGGTGCAGCTTGCGCAGCACAAAAGTTCTACTCAGACGAACAGCCATAACTTATGAATGACCCCTTTCGCCGCTGGTTGACGCGCGAAGCGCGGCCTGACGGTCGGCGGGCGCGGAGCAGGAGCGCATACTGACGCGCCGGACGCTCAAGATTATTTGGAACGGACATGATTATAAAGGGCGCGGCCAGAAATGCAATCGCCGCCTCTTAAAAACTCCAAAATGTCAGACACTTATTATTCGCCAGTACGACGACCAGCAGCGCGAGAGTTGCCGCCGGCAGCAGCACGGCCGCCCACATCCCGGCGAAAACGCCCGCGCTCACAAGCGACCAGAAGATAAAAGCCCTCCGGTCGGCGGGCGCGGGCGGCGCGGGCGCACAGTCCAAATCCAACTCGCGGCGCACGTCGCCGACCTTGCGCGCGAGCAGTTCGTCCGAGAAGGTCGTGCGATACAAGTTGCGGCTTCGTCGCCCGCGCATGAAGGCGCGATAGACGCCGCGCGGGTTGATTACGAGTCCGATGGCGAAGGCCAGCAGGTTGAGCAGCCACGCTTGATAATGCGCGGCGCAGCCCGTAGCCACCTCCCACGCCCCGATCTCGGCCTCGCCCCGCCACGTCGTAGGGTATTCCGTCAGGACGTGGTGGATGTCGTGGAACCTGACCGCTTTGACGCGCGCCACCGTGTTCGGAAACCAGATCGGCACTGGCCCCGCCTTCATCTTCACCCAACCCTCTTCGTAGCCGCCGCCCTCGAAGTGGTTGACCTCAAAGTAGCGCTCGCGGGCGGCGCGCAGCGTCAACTCAGGACTGTAGAGATTCATGCGCCACTTCCTCCCGTTTACCTCCGGCTGGTCGGGGAATCGGCATTTTCGCGTGCCAGTTTAACCTGCTTTGGATATTAGGTAAAATGAAAAAAGTTGCGCCTACAGTTGAGATTTTCTTATAATACGATTCATGCAATTAGAGACTCTAAAAATCTTTTGTGATCTGGTGGAGACGAAAAGTTTGTCGCGTGCGGCCGAGCGAAATTTCGTCACGCAATCGGCCGTGAGCCAACAGGTGCGTGGTTTGGAAGAGAAGTTCAAGCGTCGCCTGCTCGAACGCATGCGCGGCGGGCGCGAGGTGGGGCTGACGGAGGAGGGCGAGGTCTTCTATCAGGAGAGCCGCCAGATCGTCAACGCCTACGCGCAACTCGAAGAACGCATGCGGACGCTGACCGGAACCGTCAGCGGCACGGTACACGTCGCCACCATCTACAGCATCGGGCTGCACGAACTGCCCGCCGTCATCCGTCGCTTCATGGCGGAACACCCGGAGGCGAAAATCGATCTCGAATACAGCCGCACGACGCGCATCGTCCGCGACGTCTTGGCGGGCACGGTCGAACTCGGCATCGTCGCCTACCCGGAGAAGAAGCGCGGCCTCTCGGTCGAACCCCTCGGCGGCGACCGGCTCGTACTCATCTGCCCGCCCGGACACCCGCTCGCCAGACACAAAAAGGTGCGTGCGCGCGATCTCAACGAACAGGACTTCGTGCTGTTCGAGCGCGACATCCCGACGCGGCGAGCGACCGACAAGATTTTGCGCGCGCACGGCGTGAGCGTCAGGCGCGTGGCGGAGTTTGACAACATCGAGACGATCAAGCGCGCGGTGGAGGTCGGCATCGGGGCGGCCATCGTGCCGAGTCCGAGCGTGATAGACGAGGCGCGGGTCGGGAGTCTGGCGGTCGTCGGGCTAGCCGAAGCAGAGTGGACGCGTGCCGTCGGCGTCATCTACCGCAGCGACCGCACGCTCGGCACGGCGGCGAAAAAATTCATCCAACTGCTCAAGGAAAAAAAGTGAGAAGCAGCAGCGACGACGAGATCACTTCGATGTCGGCCGCGAAACTGTGCGAGTCCGTGCGGCGACGCGCGCTCTCGCCCGTCGAGATCATGGAGGCGCACCTCAGGCGCGCCGAAGCGTCGAACCCGTCTCTGAATGCGATTGTGACTTTTGCGCCGGATGCGCTAGCGCAGGCGCGCGCGGCGGAGCGTGCGTTAATGGGCGGCGACCGGTTGCCGCCGCTTCACGGTCTGCCCGTGACGATCAAAGACACCATCGCCACCGCAGGCTTGCGTATGACGAGCGGCTCGCGCGTGCGCGCAGACTATGTGCCCGCGGCGGATGCTCCGGCCGTTGCGCGCCTGCGCGCGGCGGGCGCAATCATCTACGGCAAAACAAACGCCTCCGAGTTGGCTATTGAGTACAACGCGGACAATCCCGTGTTCGGGCGCACGAATAACCCGCACGATCTTGCAGTGACGCCGGGCGGTTCGAGCGGCGGCTGCGCGGCGGCGGTCAGCGCATGCCTGTCGCCCGCAAGTCTGGGTAGCGATCTCGTCGGTTCGATTCGCATTCCCGCACACTTCTGCGGCGTCCTCGGTCTGTTCCCCACGCCGGGGCGTGTCCCGGCGGGCGGCCACTTCCCGCCGACCGAAGGCGCGCTCGCCGCGGGCGCAAGCCTCGGCCCGCTCGCACGCACGATTGAAGACCTCGCGCTCATCTTCGACGCGCTCATCGGCGAAGACCAAGCGCGCGACAGCTCTCTTGCCAAAGAACCCGGCGGGCATGTGTCTGCAACGAAACTGCGCGGGTTGCGCGTCGCCTGCTACGCGGACGACGGCGCGGTGCGTGTGACGGAAGAGACGGAGCGCGCGGTCGAGTCGGCCGCACGCGCGCTCGCGGCCGCCGGGATGGAGACGATTGATGCGCGCCCGCCGGAGATCGAGGGGGCGAGCGATTTGTGGCTCGCGCTCTTTCCGCCCGCCGTCGCAGAGATCGTGCGCGCGGAGTATGCGGGGCGCGAAGAGTTGGCGGGCGCGGCGGTCGGCGCGATCCTGCGGCGCGGAGAAGGCGCGCCCGACGCCGCGACAAAAAACAACTTCGACACGGCGCGTGCGGCGCGCGACCGGCGGCGCGCGTCTCTGCTCGAACGCATGCGCGAGACGCCGCTGCTGCTCGCGCCGGTCGGTGCGGTCGCGGCCTTCGCGCACGGTGCGCGCAGAGTCGAAGCCGGCGGCGAAGTGGTCAACACGTTTCGCGCCTTCAGCTATGCGCAGGCGTGCAATGTGTTCGGTCTGCCCGCCGCATGCGTCCCGGCCGGCCGCACACGCGGGGGGCTGCCTGTCGGCGTGCAGATCATCGGGCGACCCTGCGAGGAGCGACTCGTGCTGGCCGTTGCGCGCGTGATCGAGAGCGCGCTCGGCGGGTGGCAACCGCCGCCCCGCGCTCTTCCATCGGGGCGCGACAATCCGCTATAGTCTGCGCGCACAATCCGCCGGCGACCGCAAGCGTCACCCTAAGCGTCTAACTCAACTTCGGAGGACACACATGGATTTCATTTTCCTGACCTTCTTTTTCATCATCGCGATCTTCCTGCTGGTCGTCGCCGCCAAGACGATCAAGATCGTCCCGCAGGCGACGGTGCTGCTCATCGAGCGGCTCGGCAGTTTCAACCGCATCGCCGGCAACGGCCTCAACATCATCATCCCTTTCCTCGACAAGCCGCGCGCCGTCTACTGGACGAACGTCCGCCCCGGCCTCACCTCAATTGACCTGCGCGAGCAATACATAGACCTGCCGCCGCAGCCCGTCATCACGCGCGACAACGTAACCATTCACGTCGATTCGGTCGTCTACTGGCAGGTGATGGATCCGATCAAGGCCGTCTATGAAGTGACCGATCTCGTCGGCGGACTCGTGCAGTTGACCATCACGGGCATGCGCTCGGTGATGGGTGAGATGGATTTGGATCACACGCTCTCTTCGCGCGACCAGATCAACGCTAAGCTGCGCCTGATTCTGGACGAGGCGACGGACAAGTGGGGCGTGACGGTGACGCGCGTTGACGTGAAGAACATCAACCCGCCGGAGGACGTGCGCCTGACGATGGAGAAGCAGATGACTGCGGAACGCAATCGCCGCGCGCTCGTGCTGCAAGCAGAGGGCGACAAGCAGGCCGCCATCACGCGCGCAGAGGGCGAGAAGCAGGCTTCCGTGACGCGCTCGGAGGGCGAGAAGCAATCTGCGATCTTGTCGGCCGAAGGCGCGGCGCAGGCTCGCCTGAAGGCGGCTGAGGCCGAGGCCGAAGCCATTGAGCGCATCGGTCAGGCGATGTTGAACCAGAGCGATTCGGCGCAGTATCTGATCACGCAGCGCTACATCGAGAGTTTCAAAGAGATGGCGCGCGGCAATAACACGAAGGTCATCTTCATGCCGATGGAGACTTCGGCGATGCTCTCCAGCGTCGGCGCGATCAAAGAGATGTTCGCGGAGACGGGCGAGCGCAGCCAGCGCAAAAATGAGGGGAACAACCCGCCCCCGCCGCGCCAACTGCCGACGTAACCGCGAAGGTTCGAGCATAACGACGAATAGAGGTCAGAGGTCAGAGGCTAGAGGTCAGTGAAGACAGGAACCGGTTTTCACTGACCTCTGACCTCTAGCCTCTGACCTCTATTCGTTACCGCCCGCTTCGGCTTTCAACTCGTGGCGCGACAGCGGCGTGTAGCGCGAACCGCTCGCTTCGAGTCGGCTTTGCATGACGACGAACTCGCCCACGTCGAACGCGGCGGGCGCAAAATCCGTCTCGCGGTGAAGTTGTGCGACGTGGCGCGCGGCGGCGTTCGGCGTGCGGATGCGCGCGATGGTGATGTGCGGGCGAAAGGGGCGCGCCTCGCGCGGAAAATTCTCGCGTTCGCATTCGGCTTCGAGTCGCCGTTGAAGTTGCGCGAGACCGCCCGTTTCGTCGTGCAGTCCGAGCCAGAGCACGCGCGGGTTGCCGTGCGGCGGGAACGCCCCTGCCTCTCGCAAACTCACCTCAAACTTACCGCCGACGCAGGCCGCACGGTTCGCCGCGCGCGTCAAAGCCTCCACCCGCCCTGCTTCGATCTCGCCCAGAAATTTCAAAGTGAGGTGTAATTTCTCCGCCCGCTCCCAACTGATTTTGAGCGAGGCTTGCGTCGCCATCTCGCGCAGACGTGCGATGTGCGCGGCGATGCGCGCGCGCACGTCTTCCGGCAGTTCAACCGCGCAAAAAATCCGCATACGTTGTTTTGGTTCAAGGTCGCTCAAAGTCGTGCCCCGGAGTGAATTGAAAAGCGTTGAACGGGCGCGTAGAGATCGGGGAAAAGAGGCTCGCGGAGGGGAATCGCTCGCCCGGCTTTGTTTAAGAACTCTCGAATAAAATTTTAATAACCGCTAAAGGACTCTCGCCGCCGCCCTGCGCCTCGCATTGTGCGCCGGGAAGGAGAGGTAAATCAACGCGCCCGGGCATCCGAATTTTTGGATCAAACGGCGCGGCGAGCGAATAACAGGCGTAATGACCACGATTAGATAGTTTCATACAACGCGCGGGCGGGAATATGAAACAAAGTCTTTCGATTGTTCGTTTGTCCTGACTTGTCTCGTCGATCCCGCCCCCGGGCGACGTAGACAGTTCGTTGATTTAAAGGGACGCGCTCGGCGTCGTATCGGATGAGGGATGAGTAAAAGAAGCCTTCATCAAAATCCAATAGCATTTCACACGGAGGAAAGTAACCCACATGCGTAAAGCATTATTTATGGCTTTGTTCTTCGTCTGCTGCGCGCCCCTGGCGTTTGCGCAAGACGATTTCCAGCGCGGCGAATTCGGTATCATGTATTCGCACAACCGCGTCGATACCGACGGCGCTTTCAGCAATGACCCCAACGATACCGGCCGCGACGGTTTCCACGGCGTGAACATCGACGCCGGTTACAACTTCAGCCGCTACGTGGGCGCGAAGGCTGATTTTTCGTACCACAAGAAATCGAGCAGCGTGACTGTCCCCACCGTCGGCACGTTCGAAGTTGACGGCAAACTGACGCAGTTCATGGGCGGCATCAAGATTCAGGATAACGCGACGGAGACGAAAGTTCGTCCGTTCGTGCAGGCTCTCGTCGGCGTCGGTCGGGTTGAAGTCGACACGACTGGCCCCGGCTTCCCCGCGGGCTTCGGCGCTAGCGAGACGGGCTTTGCGGCGGCGGTCGGCGGCGGCCTCGACATTCGCGTTCACCGCAATGTTGACTTCCGCCTCGTCAAGATCGAATACAACCCGGTCAGAATCGAAGGCGAGACGGGCAACAACATCCGCCTCGGCATCGGTCTCAACTTCCGCTTCTAAACGAGACCCACACTCAAGCAATATAAAACCGCCCGCATCTTTCGAGATGCGGGCGGTTTTATTTTATGCCTACCGGCCACGCCAACCACGCCAATCGCCGCGGCGCGCATTTGCACCAGTCACACATCTCTCTGCGCAACTCACTTGGTCGCGGGCGCAAGCACGAGCGTCTGGCGCGTGTGGGCGGCAACCGCGTTTGCGCCGAAGGGGAAGACGCGCGGCCTGACCGCGCGCCAGTCCGCCAGTTGATCAGACCAGTGCGGGCTGGCCGGGTCGCCCGACACGCCGAGCATGATGCCTTGCTGCGTCTTGTCCCAGTCGCTCACGTCCGCGATGAAGCGCATCGAGACGCTCGCGCCGACGTTGACGGTCGCGCCCGCGCTCCATCCGCTGCCGTTCACCGGAAACGGCTCAATCGCGAAGCGACTGCCGATGAAGGGGACGACCGCGAGCGGGTGCGAGAAACGCGCGGGGTAGTGGCGTCCCCACGTCCACGCAGACTCGTCCGCGCCGTGGCGCGCAGAGAGAACCGCGCGCGCATCCTCGAAACAGGCGCGCATTAACTCGCCATAGTTCGCGAACTCCTTCGGCAGCCACTCCGCCGGACGCTCCGCCGCGATGCGACCGAAGAACAAGTCGTAACTCCCCCAGCGAAACGAGCGCGCGCGAGCCTCGCCGAGCGCCGCATTGAGTATGCGCCGGCGGAAGGCGATACTCATTTCCGCCACGAGCACAGCGACGCGCGAATCGGCCGTCACGCGCCCGTCCCATTGTTCGAGAGCGGCGACCGCCTCGCGCAGTTTGCCGTCTTGAATCGTCTGCTCACCTGCGACATCGGCGTGCGGCGGGAGCGCACGCAGCAGTCCGGCGGCCGAGCGCGCGAACCCCACACCGTAGATCGAATAAACGTCGCCCTGCACGGCGCGATAATCCTCCGCCGTCAACTTCCGCTTCCCATCCAACAGATCGTAGATGCGGCGCGCGCGATAAGGCGCAGCCCATTCGTGCGTGAGGTGATGCGGGTAGCTGCGCCCGACGACGCGGCTGTTGGCCGTGACGATCAAACCGGACGGCGGATCGTAGACGTGCGGCAGTTCGTCGAACGGGATGAAGCCATTCCACTCGCCCGCATCGGTCGCGCCGTCATAGGGGACGCTTCCGTCGCCATTGTGTCTGACGGGAACCCGCCCCGCGCCGTAGTAGCCTATGTGGCCTGCGGTGTCGGCGTAGACGAAATTCTGCGTCGGGCCGCTGTAGTCGCCGAGCGCGGCGCGGAATTCGTTCCAGTCGCGGGCGCGGTTGATCTTGTAGAAGGCGTCAAACTCCGTCCGCTCCGCATCGAACGCCGTCCAGCGCAGGGCGTAACGCTTGCCCTCGCGTTCGAGGATGATGGGGCCGTGGCGCGTCTCCGTCACGTCGAAGTTGACGGTCTCGGTCGAGGCGTCGGTCAGACCCTTGCGCACCTTGATCTCTTCGCGGCGCACCACGGCTTCGCGCAGACCCGCAGGCGTCTCGTAGAAATTCTTTTTGTCCGCGCTGAATCGTTCGAGATACAAATCCTGCACGTCCGGGTCGAGATTGGTCATGCCCCATGCGATGTGTTCATTGTGGCCGATGATGATGCCGGGCGCGCCGGGCGCGGTGACGCCCGCCACGTGCATGCCGGGCGCGCTGAGGTGCGCCATGTGCCAGACGGAAGGGGCGGAAGGGGGCAGGTGTGGGTCGTTGGCGAGCAGCGGCTTGCCCGAAGCGGTGCGCTTGCCGCTCGCCACCCAGTTGTTGCTCACCGCGCGACCCTCCATGTAGAGGCCGATGCGTTCGAGTGAGCTTCTCGTTAAAGCCGTAACGCGCTCGACCTCGGCGAGCAATTCGACGCGCTCACGCTCGACGAACGACGATAAACTCGCTGCATCGATCTGCGCCGCGCCGGTTTTCGCGGCACGAAGTTTCGCGTTGCGGCGTTTCGCGGCGGGCTTCTTCCTGTCTTTAGACGGCGACTGCGATTTCACTTCGTCATGGCCGACGACGATCACGTCGAGCGTGGAGCTTTCGGGCAGCAGTTGAGCGCGGCGCGCGGGCGGGAGGTCTGCGAGGAGGGCGCGTGAAATGTCCGTCGGCCAACTGGTCGAGAGCGTTTCGGCGAAAATCTTGCCGATCACCAGAGAGTCGGCCGGACGCCACGGGCGCGGTTTATAGCCGATGATCTGAAATTCCGAGGGCAGTGGCGCGTCCGCGCCGCCGCGCGTTTCGATGTATGCGTTGACGCCGCGCGCGTAAGCTTTGAGGGCGGCGCGCGTCGGGGCGGAGGTGCGCGAGACGAGCGCGTCGGAGAGCGCGGCGAAGCCGTAGATGCGCCGACGCTTATCTTCTTCGAGCGCGGGGCGGCCGAAAATCTCCGCCAGTTCGCCGCGCGCCGTGCGCCGCAGCAAATCCATCTGCCAGAGCCGGTCGCTCGCCGTCGCATAGCCTTGCGCGAAATAGAGGTCTGTCTCGTTCGACGCTTCGATGTGCGGGATGCCGCGTTCGTCGCGGCGGATGCGGACAGGCGCGCGCAGCCCCGCGAGCGTCAGTGCCTTTGAGTCGGACGCAGACGGCGCGGCCTGCTTTTGCGCGGCAGGCGCGGAGGTCAGCGGCGAGGCGTGCGCGAGAAGAATCGAGAGCAGCAGGGAACCGGCGAGCAGTTGTTTTTTCATGTGATCAGTCGGCACTCGTCTACGAGAACTTGGCGGACGTTCGTGCATGCGCGGGATTCAAGACTTGCGGCGGGATGGTAGCACAGGGGGGAAGAAGGAAGGCAAGTGGGAATGATTGATTCATTGCTTCATCGGTTCATTGATTCAATGAAGAAATGAACAAATGAACAAATGAATCAATGAACCGTTGAATCAATCCTTTCATCGCTTCGCGAGGCGTTGGCGTTCGGCCTGCGACCAGGCGCAGAGGGTTCGCACGTCGGCGGGTGAGAGCTTGGCCGAATGGTGCATGCGCGTGTATGAGGTGAGCGGCATCTGGCCGCGTTCGGCGGTCATGCACATCGCGCCGAGCAGCCAGTCGGCTTGCTCCCGGTCGTAGGTTGACCACACGGAAAAGTTCAGGTTCCTGCGCCCGTGGTTGATGTGATCTGTGACGTACCACGAGACCGGCGCGATGCGGCTATACCACGGCCACTCGGTTTGATTGGAATGGCAATCCTTGCAGGCGCGCTCAAAGATGCCTGCCACCTCCGGCGTGAGGCGCACGTGCGATTCGATGGCCTGAGTTTGATCAACCGGCGGGTTCGTTTGGCTCGGCCGAACGAATTGCACCGAGATGAACAGCACCGCCACGGCCAACGCCGTCAACTTGAGAAATTTTCGCATCAACTTTCACCTCCGCCCGTCGCTCCCGCGCGCATCAACTCACCGGGCGTTCCTTTGTTTATTAGACGGAGGTGTCAGTCGATTTCTTTCATCTCTCCGGCCGCATCAACGTTTGCACTTTTCGCTTTGACGGCCATGCACTTCGGATAGCGTTGGGTTTTATCTGTCCACACGACGGGCGGGGCTGTCTGTCCAGAGGCTTCGCCACACGCGCCGCACGGCGGGCATGCTCTCCGTCAACCACGTCCCCTCCATCTGCGCCTTCCATTCGTAGAGCATCGCGGGGTCGAGGAGCATGATCCCTTCGCGCGTGACGCCGGCAGGCGGAGGCGCGAGCGCGGCGAGGCGTTCGTAGACGCGGGCGCGCGCGTCGCCTTCGACACGCGCGAGCAGATGCCAGAGCGTGAGCGTATCGCGCGGGCGGGCTTCGGCGATGACGGCGTTGAGCGCTTCAGTTCCGCCGTTCGCGAAGTCGAATTTCGCGAGCGAGTCGAGGAAGAGTTCCGAGGCATCTTCAAAGAAGGGCGTGCCGGGGCCGATGCCCGGCTGCGTCAGGCAGGCCGCCCCGGCCGGAACCATCGACTCGCGATCCTTCGTCTCAAAAGCCACCCAGCCCGCAGTGACGTGCAAAGTGCTGCGCCCCGCGTCGTCAACTTCAAGCGTGTAGGCGCAGCCGAGGTCGGCGGCGACGGCCGAAGGCGTGTCTACGAAGAAGAGGCGCGGCGGCGCGTAGATGGTGGCGTGCATGCGGCCGCGCGCGAGTTCGAGGCGGTGCTCGGTCAGGCGCGTCTCGACGAGCCGGATGCGCGTGCCCGGATCAACTTCCACCTGCCCGATGTCAGCCACCTTAATTTGCGCACGCGAATCGGCGTCCGTCTCCAACCATTCGCCGATTCGCAGACGGCCGGTTGAATCGATGCGATCATCATCAATCGAAGGCGCGCCCGCCAGCCGCGCCACTTCCCAACTCGTGCGCGTCGAGCGCAGATAGAACCACGACGCGCCGCCCGCGCCGAGCACGAACAGCAGGACGAGACACGTCGCCAGCGCGGTTCGCCAACCGGCAAACCTTCCCGGAAGTAAACTGTCGAGACGCCAACCGCGACGCGCATTTTTCGCACCTGCCATTGATTGCGCCGCGCGCTCCGTTCGGTTTTCCCTGAAAGACTCTTCGGCCAGCGCGGCTTCGATGTCGTCCCACAGCGTCGCGGGCGCGGCGTGCGTGGTCAAACTTTCGAGTAGGCGTATGTCGTAAGCGATCTCTTCAAACTCCGCGCGGCAGCGCGCGCACGCGCCGAGATGCGCGGCCACGCGCGCCCGATCCGCCGCCGGTAATTCGTCGTGCGCGTAGGCCGTGAGTTGCTCTCTGACGTGCTGCTGGCCGAACATCTTTACTTCTTAGTCTCCGCTTAAAATGTTAGCACGCAGGTGGCCGAGCCTCTGCGCGAGTATGCGATGGCCGCGATTCAGACGCGAGGCCACCGTGCCTTTTGAACAATCGAGAACGCAGGCGATCTCTTCGTAGGAAAGCTCCTCGAAATATTTGAGGAGGATCGCGATGCGCAGTTTGGGCTTGAGCGTGGCGATGGCTTCGCGCACGGAGTCCGCGATTTCCAGACGCATGAAGCGCGCCTCGGCGGCGGGCAGCGTCGCGTGCGCCCCTGCCGGCGCGGCCGGCGCGTCGGGCAGCGGGGTGAAGCGGCGTCTACGGCGCTGCTCGTCAATGCAGGTGTTGGTGGTCAGGCGATAGAGCCACGTCGTAAATTCCGACTGGTGGCGAAACTGGCCGATGCGCGTGAAGAGTTTGAGAAAGACCTGCTGCGTGATGTCTGAGGCGAGCGCCGCATCGCCGCCGAAGAAGTAGAGCGCGATGGAATAGACTTTGTCTTTGTGCGTCTCGAAGAGCAGGCGGAAAGCTTCGCGGTCGCCCTGCTGACAGGATTCGACGACGCGCGCATCAGCCTGACGTTCATCAGTCACCGCCCTTAGCTCCATCCCCAACGCTGCATTCGCTGTAAAGCTCACGACCCTTTAGACGAAGCAGCCCGAAGTTTTCTTCCAAAATTTCGTGTCAGACAAGCTGAAACATTGACGCTCCGCAAACGATGCCACTACAATCCGCCGTGAGTCCGGTTGCGGCCACACGCGAAAGGCGCAGAATACCGGGCGCGAATCAACCTTTAAACTAACGTTTCCGACCGTCAACTTCTTATGCCGCTTCGCCGCTTCCACTTTATACGCTTTTCGGCCGCGCTCGTGTTCACATTCCTGTGCGCGCTCTCGGCCGCCGCGCAGCAACGCCCGCTCATCACGGAGGATGTTGACATCATCCCGCCGGGTTCGGCGCGCATCGAGGCGGGCATAGAGTTTTTTCAGGACGCGAGATTTCCGGTCTCGGGTCTGCGCGGCGACCTGACGCGCGTCGGCGTCGTCGGCATCAACATCGGGCTGTCGCCGAACGTCGAATTTCAGATCGACGGCGTGCTGCAAAACTTCCTGAGCATCAATTCGGCCGCGCCCAACCCGGCCGTCCCGCTCAACACGTCGCGCACCGATTCGACAAACGACACGGGCGATTTCCGTCTCTCCACCAAGATCAAATTGCGCAACGAGACGCGCCGCGCCCCGTCGCTCGGCTTCCGCTTCGGCGTCGAACTGCCCAACTCCAGCGAAGGGCGCGGCATCGGCATCAACCAGACGAACGCCTTCGGCACGATCCTGATGGGCAAGAAATTCGGGCGCGAGGATCGCGTCAACCTCTTCGGCAACCTCGGCCTCGGCATCTTCACCGCGCCCACGCAGTCCTTCACGCAAAACGACATGCTGCTCTACGGCGTGGCCGGCATCATCCGCGTCAATCGCCAGATCAACGTCGCGGGCGAGATCAACGGTCGCGCCAACACGCGCGGCGGTCGCGCCCCGCTCGGCACGGAATCGCAGTCGGAAGCGCGGCTCGGTTTGCAAATCAAAGCCTCCGGCCTCCGCTTCGATTTCGCAGGCATCGCCGGTCTGACCGATTTCAGCCCGCGCTCCGGCGTCACCTTCGGCGTCACCTACGACACTCCGTCGATCTTCACGCCGGTCAAATAAAACAGTGAATCGTAAATCGTAAATCGTGAATAGAGAGCACCCGCGCTTTTCTATTCACGATTTACGATTTACGATTCACTATTGTGTTTATGCTTCTCTTGATCAACGGGCTGGGGCAATGGCTGCGCGGGGTAGCCGAGGGACTGCAAAGGTTTATCGTCGAAGTGCCCATCTACGTGGCCGCGCCCGCCATGGTCATCATCGGCGCGCTCGACTCCTCGCTCCTCTCGCTTCCCGAAATCAACGACTACCTCGTCGTCATGCGCTGTTACAGCGACCCCAAGGCGGCGTTCTATTTTCCGCTCTTCGCCGCGCTCGGCTCGGTTATCGGCTGCATGCTGCTCTACGTGATCATGCGGCGCGGCGGCCAGGCCGTTTTGCGCAGGCGTTTCAGCGCGGAGAACATCGCACGTGTCGAACGCGCCTACGCGCGCTTCGGCTTCCTGACGCTCGCCGTCCCCGCGCTCTTGCCGCCGCCGATGCCCTTCAAAATTTTCGTCGCCACGGCGGGCGCGCTCGAATACCCGCGCTGGCGTTTCATGATCACGATCATGATCGCGCGCAGTCTTCGTTACTACGTCGAAGGCATCCTCGCTGTCTACTACGGCCGGCAGGTGCTCGAATTCATACAGCAATACGGGTTGAAGATGCTCGGCGTGGTGGCCGCCCTGTGCGCCGTCGGGCTGGCAATTTATTTCATTAAGAACCGCTTGACCGGAGCGAAGAAGCCTGTGAAGGGCGAGGCCGAACCCGACCCCGTCGTCGAGCCGGGCGCGGCGGAATAGCAGAACACTTTCAACTTGTACGGAACCACAGGGGCGGCCGACGAACTCCGGCGCTCGAATACGCTCCGCAACGCGCCCGCGCGAGAGGCGGGCGCGGCCTCACTCCGCGCACTTTACCTTTCCGTCAACAACTCGCGAACGCCCCCTCGCACAAGACCAGTCGCCGACCCGTATTCATCGTAAAAAAATATTGACGAGGGCGAGCAACAAGAGTAGATTTCGCACGCTCAACGAAAATTTTGTCATCTCATCGGCAACTGGTGCGTCAGTTGACGACTTTCGCAAGATTTCGTCAGCTCACGCCCCAAATTCGTAGCAGCAGTCATCTCCAACTCTTATCTCCCGTTATCATCACAGGAGATTTTTGTGTCTAAATCTAGCCAGAAGAATCGAATTGTTAGCCGATGTTGCCGTCATCATTGTGGCGCTTCTGCCCGGCTGCGTTTTAGTAAAACGTTACCTGCTGCCACAAGAGTCAGGCATATCGCAACGCTTTTTCGCGAATGACCGCACCGTGTGAACGCGCGAGCGTCATCACTCGGTATACCAACGAACTTCAACCGGATAGGAGGATCAAACCATGTCGAGAACGGATATGAGCAGACTGCTTCGGAGGTTTTGCGCTTTATTTGTCTTGTTGACAGGCATGTTTGTTTTCTGGGGCGAGCCATCGGCATATGCGACCCCTCAGGAATGCTCCACCTGCGACTTCAATTACTGGAATTGTAGCAGTCAATGTACTCCGGGGCCGGACTACGAGGAGTGCATTGCCGTGTGCCGCAACGACCTCGCATATTGTTCGCCGGGCTGCACGCCGAGCGGCATGTCTTACAGACCGCCTTGTCCCAGCGGTTCCGCATGCGCCGAATATTACAATAACTGTGACACTAACTGTGTCGCGGACAAGGATGTGTGCGCCTCGCAATGCGCTTCGGGAGACACTTCATGTCAGTACCTCTGTCAGGATGGGTTGAACCATTGCAGAGCGTTCTGTCAGGCCGATTATTATGAATGTCTATGGTGCGAAAATTAATCAGGTTAGCCACGTATTAAAGTGAGTGGCCGCAAGCCCACGCCCTGTGTGTGACGCGGTAGGCGCGCGTTCCAGACGCGCCGGCGACACAGGGTGCGCGGCCGTTTCGTGCTACTCTCTTTGGCTTCACAATCGATCTCCTGCAAAGATGCTGATCGGTTGTACATTTGGGCGCGGTTCATGTTAACAGCATGGCCGCGCCCGCTTTCGGTGCTACTGACGATTTCCTCGCCGCTCCCGGCGCGCGACGGAAGAGTTTACGCGAGGTCGTCGGCGTTCGTGCCTGAGCGCGTTTGCACGTGGTAGTTGTTCGAGGAAGGGAATATTCAATTTTGAAATGGTTGTTGCGTAAGATTACTAACGGTCTGACTTTCGTCTCGCAATATTTGCTCGCCTACGGGGCGTTCGGTCTCTTCGCCATCGCGCTGCTCGACTCCGCGCTCATCCCTCTGCCCGGCGGCCCCGACGCCGTGTTGATTCTGCTCTCGGCGGCGCGCCCCGCGTGGGTTCCCCTCTACGTGCTGGCCGCGACGCTCGGCTCTTGTATCGGCTGCCTCATTTTTTATTACATCTCGCGGCGCGCGGGGCGGGGCGCGCTGAAACGCTTTTCGCCGCGCAAGCAGGCGCGCGTCAAAGAGTTGATCGACCGCTATGACGTGCTCTCGGTGCTCGTCGCGTCGGTGTTGCCGCCGCCGTTCCCGTTCAAGATTTTCATCGCGACGGCGGGCGTCTTTCGTTTCAGCGTCCTGCGCTTCGCGCTTGCGGTCGCCGCCGGTCGCGCCTTTCGCTATGCGCTCATCGGCTACCTCGCGGCGCATTACGGCGCACACGCGAAGGAGCTGCTGGCGCGCTATTATCCATACATCGGATTGGGCGTGGCCGCGCTTGTCATCGCCGTCTTCGTCGTGCGTAATTTGTTGAAGAGGCGTAGGCGCGGTAAGGGCGATGACGACGGGCGCGTCGCCGGAGCCTTAAGCGGAGAGTCTGAATCAGAGTTGTTTTGAGTTTCCCGCCGCGGGCTTTCGATATTGATCGTGATTGGCGTGTTTGAACTTTCGCGCGGCGGCCAGATCGCGTACGCCGTTTTGTTGCAGCAGGTCGAGTAGGTGGAGGAAGACTTCGGCGGTGGCCGCGGCGTCGCCGGCGGCGCGGTGGCGATTGACGATGGGCACGCTGAAGTGTTCGGCGACGGTGTGCAGGCGGTGATTGACGAGTTGCGGCACGACGCGGCGCGAGAGCGAGACGGTGCAGAGTTGCGCGTTGAACATGCGCTTGCCCGGAAAGACGCGCGCGATTTCGTGATTGAGAAAGCGCACATCGAAGGGCGCGTTGTGCGCGACGAGCACGGAGCGGCCGATGAACTTCAAGAGGTCGGCCGCGACTTCGGAAAAGAGCGGCGCGGATTCGACCATCGCGTCCGTGATCCCCGTGAGCATGACGATGAAGGAGGGGATCGGCATCTGCGGGTTGACCAGCGTTTGAAACTCGGCGACGATACGACCGCCGCGGACGCGATATGCTCCGATCTCGGTGATGCGCGCCGGGGGAGTTTTGGCGCCCGTCGTCTCCACGTCAACCACGACATAATCCGTCTCGTCGAGCGCGCGGCAGTCGGCGTCCTCGCACAGCAATTCGAGTTCGTAGTCGTCGGTGATGCGGAGTCGCCAGTCGTCTTTGATGAGGTCGGAGACGAGTAGCGCGGCGGCGTCCGGGTCGAGGTCGGGCAGTTGGAGGACAGTGCGGGCAATCGTTTCGACGGGCGCGCGCGTGCCGCCCGACAGGCGCAGCAGGTCAACCATCTCCTGCACGAACGTACAATCCAAGACGAGGTTAGAAAGGTGCGTCATCCGCGCGACATTGTAACACGACCCGCGCCCGCGTGAAGCGGCGACGGCGTAGATGAAGCGGGCGATGGCAGCAGCCGAGGCGAAGGAGCGACAGTTACATGCGATCCGAAGAGGTGATTGAGAGATTCCGGCGGACGGGCGCGCTGCTCGAAGGCCACTTTATCCTGACGAGCGGCCTGCACAGTTCCGTCTACCTGCAATGTGCGCTCGTCCTCCAGCACCCGCCCGAAGCCGAAGCCTTCGCGCGTGCCATCGGCGAACAATTCGCCGGGCGCGGCATTGAGACCGTGGTCACGCCCGCCATCGGCGGCATCGTCATCGGCTACGAAGTGGCGCGCGCGCTCGGCGCGAGGTCGCTCTGGACGGAGCGCGATGCGGCGAATGCGATGACGCTCCGGCGCGGCTTCTCAGTGCGCGCGGGCGAGAGCGTCCTCGTCGTCGAAGATGTGATCACGACGGGCGGCTCGACGCGCGAGACCATCAAGGCCATACGCGCCGCCGGCGCGAGCGTCATCGGCGCGGCCTCGATCATAGACCGTTCCGGCGGGCGCGCCGACGTGGGCGTCCCGCGCATCGCCCTCGCCACGCTCGACGTGCCCGCCCTCGCCCCCTCCGCCTGCCCCGCCTGCCAACGCGGCGAAACGGCGACAAAACCGGGAAGCAGGAAAGCAAAGGATGAGGGATGAGGGATGAGGGATGAATGAAAGCATTCAGGCAAATGAGTGCTTCTTTTGTTCATCCCTCATCCCTCATCCCTCATCCCTCATCCCTTATGAACTACCGTTTGACCAGTCAATACGACGGCACGGATTTTCACGGTTGGCAGGTGCAGGGCGCGGGCGAGCGCACGGTGCAGGGCGAGTTGGCGCGCGCTCTGTCGTTGCTTGAAGGGCGCGCGGTCGTCGTGCATGGAGCGGGGCGGACGGACGCGGGCGTGCATGCGCTCGGACAGGTGGCGAGCGTCGAGTTGGGGCGCGAACTCTCCGGCGACAAACTGCGCGCCGCCATCAACGGCAACCTCGCACCGGACGTGCGCGTGATCGAGGCGCAGGCGGTGGACGCAGACTTTCACGCGCGTTATTCGGCGCGTGGGAAAACTTACTGCTATCGCATCTTCAATGCGCGTTATGCGTCGCCGTTTCTGGTGCGCTACACGCACACGGATGCGCGCCGCCTCGATGTCGCGCGGATGCAGGAGTGCGCGCGTCTCTTCGTCGGCAGGCACGATTGGACGGCGTTTTCCGCCGCGCAGGCGGATGTGGAGACGCGCGTGCGCACCGTCACACGGCTTGAGGTGCGTGAGCGTTGGAGCGTAGAGGGGCGCGGGCGGCTCATCGAAATCACGGCGTGCGCCGAAGGCTTTCTGCGTTACATGGTGCGTTCCATCGCGGGCACGCTGCTCGAAGTCGGGCGCGGGGGGATGGACGCGGCGCAGGTCGCCCGCGCCATCGAAAGCGGCGAACGCTCCCTCGCCGGCGCGACCGCCCCGGCCAAAGGTCTGACGCTCGTGGAAGTGCATTATGAGTGACAGGTGACAGGTGACGGGTGACGGGATAAAAACCGAACTGTTCTGTCCTGTCACCCGTCACCTGTCACTTGTCACTGTTTGCTGTTGCATGGAAGCGTGTGCGGCGATTAAGATGCGGCGTCTTCAAGAAGGGCGTCTGATTCGTAAAGCTGGTTTTGGGGAGAGCGGGAATGCTCGCGGATTTCGCGAAGGACATCGAGGCGGGGACGCGCGACGAGGCGTTGTTGAAGCGCGTCGCGTGGGAACGCCTGCCGCGCCACGTCGGCATCATCATGGATGGCAACGGGCGTTGGGCGAAGGGGCGCGGGCAGCCGCGCGTGGCGGGGCATCGCGCGGGCGTCGAGGCCGTGCGCGCCGCCGTCGATACGAGCGCGCGGCTCGGACTCGGCGCGCTCACGCTCTACGCCTTCTCGACCGAGAACTGGAAACGCCCGCGTCTCGAAGTCGATGCGCTGATGCGGATGCTGAAACGCTACCTCCGGCTCGAACTCGAAGAGATTGATCGACAGAACATACGCTTCCAGACCATCGGCCGCACGGCCGCGCTGCCCGACAGCGTGCAGCGCGAAATTCAGAAAGCCGTCGAGCGCACGCAGACCAACGACGGCCTCGTCCTGAGCGTCGCGCTCAATTACGGCGGGCGTGCGGAAATAGTCGATGCCTGCCGCGCCGCCATCGCGCGCCTCGAACGCGAAGGCCGTGCCCCCGCCGAGATCACTGAAGAACACATCGAGCGCGAACTCTACACGCACGGGCTGCCCGAACTCGACCTGCTCGTGCGCACGAGCGGCGAGATGCGCATCTCGAACTTCCTGCTCTGGCAGGCCGCCTACAGCGAAATTTACGTAACCGAAACCCTGTGGCCTGATTTCCGCCGCGTCCACCTGCTCGAAGCCATCGTCGAGTATCAACGCCGCGACCGCCGCTTCGGCGGGCTGCAACTCGTGGCGAACGCCAAGTGATCTCGGTGCGCTCGCCGCCCGCGCGCACGTTGGGAGACCGCACATGTTCACGCTCGGCATCATCTTTGTAGTTTTAATGATAGCCTTCGGGCTTTGGACGATCTGGCCGCAGAAGAGAAAGCGCGCCGTCGCTTCACGCAGACAACAGGGAATTACGCAGAGTCCGGCCGATACTTATTTCGTCGGCGGCGCAACGTCGGAGAGTTACAGCGCGACGGGCGGAAGCATCCATTCCGGCGGCGCATCTGAAAGCCGCGGCGAGACCGTCGACAGTTCACTCGATTACGGCAGTTCCGATGCGAGCGACTTCGGCGGCGATTTCGGCGGTGGCGGTAGCGGCGGCGACTTCGGCGGCGGAGATTCGGGTGGTGGTGATTCCGGCGGCGGCGACGGCGGGGGTGGCGGCGACGGCGGGGGCGGCGAATGAGTCAGGTGCGGCC
>DASVPS010000372.1:0-23150 GCA_036389555.1 Pyrinomonadaceae bacterium | reverse complement strand
CGGAAAACGTCCCGCAGCGCACGGAATTGCTCTCCGGCGTGCAGCGCGGCAATCAGGTCATCCTCAGTTGGCCTGCGCCGCGGCGCAATGCGCCCGCAGGCAGCGTGCAGAGCATACGCCGCATAGACATCTACCGCGTCGCAGAGAGCACGGACGATCCTCTGCCGCTCACGGAAGAAGAGTTCGCCTCGCGCGCCACGCTCATCGGCTCAGTCCCCTACGCCTCCATCGAGCGCGCCACGGAGGATTTGACTTACCAGGACACGCTCACTTTGAATGAACCTGTGCGCCTGCGTTACGCGCTGCGCTACGTCAACGCCACCGGCCAGCGCGCCTCTTTCTCCAACTTCCTGCTCATCGAACCGGCGACGCGCGTGAGCCAGCCGCCCACGCTCCTCGGCGTCACGAACGAGAGCGAGAACGTCCTCAAAATTCGCTGGCAGCCGCCGCCCGCCAACGTGGACAACTCCACGCCCGTCAACCTGCTCGGCTACAACGTCTATCGCACGGATCGTTCGCAGAACGAACCCGCGCAGACGCCGCTCAACAGCGAGGTGCTGACCGCGACGGAGTTCAACGATCAGACTTTCAAATTCGGCGAGGAGTACGTCTATCTGGTGCGCGCCGTCTCGCTCGGCACGGGCGGGGCGCAGGTCGAGAGTCTCAATTCAAACGGGCTGGGCATCGCGCCGCGCGACACGTTCCCGCCCTCCGCCCCGACCGCGATTTCCACGAACGCCGCGCCGCGCCGCGTCTCGCTCTTCTTCCCCGCGAATCCCGAACGCGACGTGGCGGGCTACAACGTCTATCGCTCTACGGACGCCAATGCGCCCAAAGACCGTTGGACGAAACTCAACCGCACGCTCCTCGAACGCACGACTTATCAGGACGACGCCGTCGAATCCGGCACGACATATTATTACTACCTGACGGCTGTGGACACGGCGGGCAACACGAGCCAGCCTTCCGAAGTCAAATCTGAAACGGTTCCATAAATGAGCAAAACAATCTGCCGCTTTTTATCGCAGACGACGGGCGAGCCGAGCTACGGCCTCGTCAACGACGGCACGGTCTTTCCCGTCGCGCCCGCGCAAATTTTCGGTGAGATGCCCGCCCCCGTCTGGTCTGTCGAGGGGCTGTCGCTATCGGAAGTGAAACTGCTCGCCCCGGTCATGCCTTCCAAGATCGTCTGCGTCGGCCGCAACTACAAAGACCACGCCGCCGAACTCGGCAACCCCATGCCGGACGAGCCGCTGCTCTTTCTCAAACCGCCCTCGGCCATCGTCGGCCACGAAGACGCCATCGAACTCCCGTCTGTCTCTTCGCGCGTCGAGCACGAAGGCGAACTCGGCGTCGTTATCGGACGCCGCGCCCGTCGCGTCGGCGATAGCGAAAATCCGCTCGACTACGTGCTCGGCTACACCTGCGTCAACGATGTCACCGCGCGCGACCTGCAACGACGCGACGTGCAGTTCACACGCGCCAAATCTTTCGACACTTTCTGCCCCGTCGGCCCCTACATCGTGTCCGGCATCGACCCGCTCGACTTGCAGTTGGAGACGCGCGTCAACGGCGAGGTGCGGCAGCGCGGGCGCACCGCCGCCATGGCCTTTCCCGTCGCCTATCTCATACGCTACATCTCGCACATCATGACGCTCGAACCGGGCGACGTGATCTCTACAGGGACGCCCGCGGGCGTCGCGCCGCTCCTGGACGGCGACGTGTGCGAGGTCGAAGTCGAAGGCGTCGGCACGCTCCGCAACGCCGTGCGCGCGGGACTGTGAAGGTGTCGCCGTATGTGGATTGAAAGTTCAGAAGTCGCCGCGTCCGCGCCGGGTCAGGTCGTTCAGGTGCGCGCGCGAAAGTTCGACGGGCGACTTCATCGCGAGTGGCGTGCGCGGCTTCTGTCGCAGACGGATTCGCTGATCATCGTCGAAGGCGTGTTCGAGGAAGAAATTCGACACCCCCAACTCGGCCTGATCGCCCCCGGCACGCTCAGCACCGAATACTACTGGACGCAACGCTGCTACAGCGTCTTTCGCTTCCGCGAAGCGTCGGGCGCACTGCGCAACTACTATTGCAACATCAATCTGCCTGCGGAGCTTGAAGGCGGCATCCTGACCTTCGTCGATCTAGACATAGACGTGCTCGTCGCGCCAGACTTTTCCGTCCGCGTCCTAGACGAAGACGAGTTCGCCGCGAACACGGCGCGCTACAAATATCCTGCGGACGTGCTCGACGCCGTGCCCTACGCGCTCTCTGAATTGCTCGACGCCATCAAGCGCAGAGACTACCCGTTTGATTGGCGCGCGTAGCCGCGACATGCTCGCCCCGGCAGATGGTGTACAATTCTCCGACATCTCTTTCCGATAATTGATTGACGCGAAACTATGGCTTCAACACGCACAGAGACTGAACAGCAGCAGCAGCAGCCTTCCAAGATGGATCGCCTGCGCGAGCGCGAACGCCGCGCAGAGGCGGGCGGCGGCGCGGAGCGCATCGAACGCCAGCACGCGGCGGGCAAGTTGACGGCGCGCGAGCGCATCGCGTTCCTGCTCGACGAGGGAACTTTCGAGGAGTTTGACAAACACGTCGTACACCGCTCGCACGACTTCGGTTTAGAAGAGCAACTCTACCCCGGCGACGGCGTCGTCACAGGCTACGGGCTGATCGATAATCGCCGCGTCTTCGTCTTCGCGCAAGACTTCACGGTCTTCGGCGGCTCGCTCTCCGAGACGCACGCGGAAAAGATTTGCAAGGTGATGGACATGGCGATGCGCGTCGGCGCGCCCGTCGTCGGTCTCAACGATTCGGGCGGCGCACGCATACAGGAAGGCGTCTTGAGCCTCGGCGGCTACGCGGACATCTTCCTGCGCAACACTCTGGCATCGGGCGTCGTCCCGCAGATCAGTTGCATCATGGGGCCGTGCGCGGGCGGCGCCGTCTACAGTCCGGCGATCACGGATTTCAACGTGATGGTGAAGAACACCTCCTACATGTTCATCACCGGCCCCGAAGTGATTCGCGCCGTCACACATGAAGAGGTGTCGAAGGAAGAACTCGGCGGGGCGGACACGCACAACCGCATCTCCGGCGTCGCACACTTCGACGCAGACTCAGACCAACACGCGCTCCAACTCGTGCGCGAACTGCTCTCTTTCATCCCCTCAAACAACATGGACGAAGCCCCGCGCGTCCCAACCTCAGACCCCGCCGACCGTCGCGACGAGCGCCTGAATTCCATCGTGCCGGAAGCGTCGAATCAGCCTTACGACATCCGCGACGTGATCCACGCAGTGATCGACGACGGTTATTTTTTTGAAGTACACGAGTTTTACGCGCCGAACATCTGCGTCGGCTTCGCGCGCATAGACGGGCGCAGCATCGGCATCGTCGCCAACCAACCGGCGTATCTGGCCGGCGTGCTCGACATCAACGCCTCCGTCAAAGCCGCGCGTTTCGTGCGCTTCTGCGATTGCTTCAACATTCCCCTCGTCGTCTTTGAAGACGTGCCGGGTTTCCTCCCCGGCGTACGACAGGAGCACGGCGGCATCATCCGCCACGGCGCGAAACTGCTCTATGCCTTTGCCGAAGCCACCGTCCCCAAGATCACTGTCATCACGCGCAAGGCCTACGGCGGCGCGTATTGCGTGATGGCGTCCAAACACATACGCACGGACATCAATCTCGCGTGGCCTTCCGCGGAGATCGCCGTGATGGGCGCGGGCGGCGCGGTGGGCGTCCTCTATCGACGCGAGATCAGCGAGGCGGCCGACCAGGAGAGCGCCAGACAGGCGCGCATCGCGGAGTTTGAAGAGAAGTTTGCCAACCCTTACGTCGCCGCCGAGCGCGGCTTCATAGATGAGATCATCGAACCGGCCGAGACGCGCCTCAAACTCGCGCGCGCCCTCGCACTCTTAGAGAATAAACGCGACACCAACCCGCCGAAGAAGCACGGAAACATTCCGCTGTAATCACGTTCAAACAATACCGGCATAGCCACAGACCAAAAAACGGAGAGGCCGGAGAAGTATTAATACTTCTCCGGCCTCTCTCGTGTGTGCGTTTGAATTCGCTTACGCCGCTTTTTGCTGGGCGGGTTTGTTGAGCAATTCGAGCGCCTTCTTCAACTGCGTGTCTTCCGGTTGCTGTTTCGGTGAAGTGGTCTCCGGCGCGACTTCCCTGCGGTCGCCCGGCTGTGCCGGTTGCGCGATTGCGTCGTCGTCGTTGCCGGTCAAATCATCCGGGTCAATTGCCGCGGCCAACTCAGGCCGTTTCACTTCCACCGTCGGCGAAACGCCCGCCCCTATAAACGACTTGCCCGCGGACGAAGCCCACTTAACGGTCGTCAGCAACAGCCCGTCGCCGTTGCGCAAAGGGAACAACTGCTGCTCCGCGCCCGCGCCGAAACTCTTCTCGCCGACCACTTCGCCGCGCTTGCGTTCGATGAAAGCCGAGGCCACCACTTCCGCCGCGCCCGCCGTGCCGCGGTCAATCAAGACCGCCACGGGGCCGTCGAAGATGGCGAGTTTGGGATCGGCTGTGAAAGTTTTGAGGCTCTTATTGCCGCGCCCTATGGTCTGCGCCAGCGCGCCGTCCTTGATAAAGAGGTTCGCGACCTTGACGCCTTCCGCGAGCGAACCGCCAGCGACGCCGCGCAAATCCAGCAACAATTTTTGCGCGCCCTGCTTCTGCAATTCCTGCACGCGCTTCTGCACGATGGCCGCCTCGCCTTCCGTTAGGCTGTTGATGCGCACCACCCCGACCTTCGCCGCCTCCACGCGCGTCTCGACGCCCGGCGCTTGCACCGGCGCGCGTTTGATCGACACAGACAGCGGGCGCGCACCTGCGCGCAGAATGCGGACTTTAACTTCCGTGCCCGAAGCGCCGTTGAGCAGTTGCTTGGCGTCGTAGAGCGAAATGTCGCGCGTCGCCTTGTTGTCTATGTACTCGATGATGTCGCCCGCCTGCACGCCCGCCTGCTCCGCCGGCCCGCCTTTCACCGGCGCAATCACATAGAGGTAAGAGGCCACCTGCGAAAGTTCCGCACCGATTCCCGCCTGTCCCTTGTCAACTCCGACGCGAAAGTCGCGCACCTGATCGACCGTCAGGTAAGTCGAATACGGATCGAGCCCGTAGGCCAGGCCGCGCAATGCGCCCGCGCGCACTTTGTTCAAATCCGGTTCATCGACATAATCGTCATGAATATGCTGTAGGACGCTCTCGAAAATTCGTAGCTGCGCGCCGGGGTCGTTCTGCTGCTGCGCGCGCGTATAAATCAGACCGCCGACCACCGCATACAGAGCCAGCGTGGCGGAGAAAACTACTACGAGAAACTTACTGCGAAATGACATCTTTCACCTCAAGAAAACTTTGACAGCGCCGGATTATTCCAACACCCGCGAACCACATTGCCCGCCAGGCTGGGAGTGATGATACAGTAGCCCTTCGATGCGTCGCAAGACGGTCGAGCCTGTTGGCCTCGCGCCGGAAGGCTGCGTTATACTTCGAGCGTCTGCGATAAAATCAATTTGCCGGATTCAAATTTTCCCAACATCAACGAAGTGGAGCAGCCGCCCGGTATTAAAGGCCGATTGCTTGCGCTCGACCTGGGGACGAAGCGCGTCGGAGTCGCCGTCAGCGACGAGTTGCAACTGACGACGCAACCGCTCGCGCCGCTTCATCGCACGGGTTGGAAAAAACTGCTCCGCCAAATCTCGGACTTGCGACACAGCTTTGACGCTCAAGGGGTGGTTATTGGTTTGCCGCTCAGCCTGGACGGCACGGAGGGCGACGCCGCGCGGGAGGCGCGTCGCATCGCACGCAATCTCTCCCTTTCGCTGGACGTCCCCGTGCATTTGCAGGACGAGCGGCTCACTTCGCACGCGGCCGAAGAACTCTTGCGCGAGGCGGGCGTGTCGGGCGCGGAACTGTCGGCTCGGCTCGACAGTGAAGCCGCCGCACTCATTTTGCGAGATTTCATCACCCGACAAGACAGGCAGCAATAGGCGCTAGACCATGCATCAATTAAAATCGGTGAGTTCTACAATCGAATCACGTTTTCACCGAGAGGTAATTTTGATTATCCTTAACTTTTATTCTGTCCGCAATTTACGACTTCTCAGTTAACCTAATCTTTCATGAAAATTTTCCGCCTTTTAGCCATTCTCGCAATTATTCTGGCCTCTGCCGGAGCGGTCTTTTCCTACTGGCTCTACCGCGAACTCCATCGCCCCGTCGCACATTCCCTCTCCACACAGTACATCGAAATTCCACGCGGCTCGACGCCCGACCAAACCATCTCGCGCCTTTCATCCTCCGGCGTTATCGGACGCACGTGGCCGCTGCAACTCTATATACGCCTGAGTGGTGCCGCGCCGCGTCTGAAAGCGGGCGAGTATCGTTTCCCTTCTCCCATCTCGCCGCTCGGCGTGCTCAGAAAATTGGAAGAAGGCGAGCAGCGTCTGGCGCGCTTCACCGTTATAGAGGGCTGGACACGCTGGGACATTGCAGGGGCGATGGCGCGCATCCCCGAACTCAAACTCGCCAACGCGGAAGAAGCCCTCGCGCTGATGAACGACACGAGCGACATACGCGACCTAGACCCGCAGGCCAACAATCTCGAAGGCTATCTGTACCCGGACACTTATAGCTTCCCGCCGGACACCAACGCGCGCGGGATGATCGCGGCTATGGTCAAACGCTTCCGGCAAGTCTGGCGCGAACAACTGGGCGACCAACCTCTGCCTGCGAATCGAACGCCGAGAGAGATCGTCACCATCGCCTCGCTCGTCGAGACCGAAGCCAAGCTGAAGGACGAGAGGCCGCTCGTGGCGTCGGTCATTTATAATCGCCTCAAAATCGGCATGGCGCTCGGCATCGACTCGTCCGTCATCTATGCCTCTAAACTCACGGGCAAATGGAAGAATGACGGCAAAGTTTACCAGAGCGATCTAGACCGCGATTCTCCCTACAACACGCGCAAAGTGCGCGGCCTGCCTCCCGGCCCGATCTCTTCATTCGGCGCGCGTTCTCTGGAAGCCGCCCTGCGCCCCGCACAGACGGACTATCTCTACTACGTGCGCGAGCCTTCGCGCGACGACGGCGCGCATAATTTTTACAGTAGCGAAGCCGATTTCCAGAGGGGCGTGCAGGCGCTGCGTGCCTGGGAACGCGAGCGCGACGCGCGTCCCGCGCCCGCCAACGCCAATAACTAGAGTTCGTCCGCGCGGAGTTTCGTGGCTCATACATTTCTCCGTTTGAAACTCTGTCTTGAAAAGAGTCGGACGTTGTTTTATCCTCAACTCGTCTCCCGTCGAATCGAAACAACTTAGCGCGCGAGGCTCACGCGGGTGAGACCGAAAGGTTAACGATGAAGAAAGTCTTGACCCTCTCAATGTTTCTGCTCCTGTCTGTCTGCGGCGTCTCCGCACAGGAGAAGGGCGTGGATAGACAGAATGACCGCATACGCGATTCGGGCACAGACCGCGCGCCGGGCGTCAACGGCGTCAAGCAAAACACCGGCACCGGGCGCGGGATAGACTTCGGGAAAGGCCGCACTCCGACGCCGCCGCCCATTCCGAATCCTTATCGCTTCACCATCCGACGCGACATCGTGCTGCGCGCCGTAGAGGAATTGATGGCCGAACGGAAGTTGATCGTGGACACGAACGTCTCCAAAACTGACGAGGGCGTGCTGATCAGCCAGCCTTTCCGTTTCGTCAAAGGCGCGGTCGTCGCCAGCACGGAGTTGAACCGCTACGCGGAATTGACCGCGGAGAATTCGCGCGGCTGGACGCAGGGACGCTACACCTACATCGTCGAAGTGCAACCGCTCGACGGGGTGACGACGAGCGTCGCCGTCAATGCGCGGGTCGAGGGTCGCAGCGACGGGGCTTCGGGCGCGGAGTGGGTCAGCCTGCGCAGTTCCGGTATGGCCGAGCAGGAGTTCATCATCGCGCTGGTCGAAAAACTCACCGGCGCTCCGCCCGTGCCGCAACCGCAGTAAACTCTACGCGCCGAGGCTTTGCGAATTTACGTTTTAACGCTTGCAACCGTTTAGACGCGCTCGCCTCAAGTAATAGCTTAAAGAGCGCTTTGGTTGGTATGAGTAGTCATCGAAGCATTAACGAGCCGACTTCCGAGCCGCATTTGTTTGAAGGTGGCGCGGAGTCGCCCTCGGAATGGGTCAAAGTCGGTGCCATCGCGTGTGCGCTGGCGGTGACGGCGGCGCTGTTCGTCGGCTATCGTTTCCTGCGCGCACGCGAACTCGCGCGTGTCCGCGCCGCGCAACAGAGCGAGCAGGCGTCTAAAGTCGCAGCCCCGCCCGAGGCGCAAATCTTTGAAGACGAGGCGCGTTTGAAAGGCTCTCAGGCGTTAATCACGGGCACGATCCGTAATATTTCGGATCGTAGGCTCGAAGCGCTCAGTCTCGAAATGGAATTGAAGCGGCGCGGTAATCCGCAAGCCGCCGAGCGGCGCAAGGTCAACGTCGAGCCGGCCGACCTCGCGCCGGGCGAAGAAGGCCGCTATTCGCTGAGTCTGGTATCTTCCGAGTGGAGCGGGGCGCGCGTGTTGAATCTCAACAGCGAGCGGCGCGCGGAAGCCATCGCATTCAAGTCTGCGGTCGGCGCGCGTCGGCCGCCGGAACGCCTCCCGCAGGGCAGCCCGAAAGTCGTCGTCGTGCCACGCCCCAAGCCGAAGGGTGAGGAGTTCATCAACACTCCAGACGATCCCGTTCGCATCCCGTAAGCGCCTATCTCTTCAAGTAAAACTTGATGAGTCGGCGCGACGACCAATCTAGAGTAAAACATTAAGAAATTGCCTGCGGGAAAGAATGTGCGGCCATTTAAGTCCGGCCGCGAGAAGAGTGAGCAGACAACCGTAACCTGCTCTTTTCACGTCACACGTAAGTCCGTGCAATTCTTGTCGCCACATCACGCAGCTCTGCCGAAACCGATGCTCTTACGAGTCTCAATATTTGCCCTTTTGCTTGTCGCCTGCGGCAATCTCGCCGCGCAGGGGCAGACTGCGCAAAAATACCCGGACGCTATCCATAAGAATAAACCCGCAGGTAACGCGCCCGACGACCCCGAACAGGATTTGCCCTACAGAGAGATGCTCAAAGAGATGGCGATCAAGCGCGAGGAGAACGACTACCGTGAACACCTCTCGCGCGCGAAAGAGAATGCGCAACTGGCCGTCGAGTTACAGGAAGCGTTCGCGCGGCAGAAGGCTCTCCAGAGTACGGATTTGAAGAAACTGAGCCGCATGGAGAAACTATCGCGGCAGATACGAAGTAACGCCGGAGGCGAGGATAACAAAGACGAGTTGAAAGAGCCGCCGCCGCAAGTTGCAGAGGCCTTGGAGCGGCTCGTCAAGCTCTCGGCCGAATTGCAGAAAAAAGTAGAGAGCACGCCGCGGCAGGTCGTTTCGGTGGCGGTCATCAAACGCGCCAACGAAGTTGTCGATCTGGTCAAGTATATTCGCACCCTTTATCGTTGATGGAATCAACCCGAGTGGAAATTGCTGCCCGCCCTCACGCGCCCTCACGCGCGCATCTCGCGCGGCTGCCATTATTCGCGCTCCTCTTCGTCTCACTAGTCTTCTACGGGTTCGGCTTCCCCACGCGCGCGCAAGACCCGCAGGATGACGAAATCGTCCGCGTGGCGACAGACCTGGTGGTGCTCAACGTGACCGCGACCAACGCGGCCGATGAATACGTACACGGCTTGGAGCGCGCGAACTTCAAAGTTTACGAGGACGGGCAGGAGCAGCAGATCACAAACTTCAGCCGCGAAGAGACGCCGTTCGCGGTTGCTCTGTTGCTCGACGTTTCGGGGAGCATGGAGGGACGCATCTCCATGGCGCGCTCGGCCGCGATTCGCTTCCTCGATGGACTCCGCGCGGAAGATACGGCGGCCGTCTACAGCTTCCACAGAAAAGTGGAACAGGTGCAGGATTTTTCTCAAAGCCGCGACCTCTCGCCGCTGGCTTACAACCTTGCCGCGAAGGGCGAGACGGCCTTGCACGACGCCATCGTGCAGGCGGCGACAGACCTCGCGCGCCGCCCCGAGAAAAGACGCGCCATCGTGGTGCTCTCCGACGGGGCAGACACGCGCAGCGCGGCCTCTTCCGACAAAGCCCTCGCCGCCGCGCTCGAAGTCAACGCCACGATCTACACAGTGGACATGGCGGAGAAACATTCCGCCACCTACAACTCTACGCCCGCCGCCGGAGTTTTACGCGAATATGCAAGCAAGAGCGGCGGCCGTTTCGTGCCTACGCCGGGCGGAAAGGCTCTGCGCGACGCTTTCGGCGAGATACTTGAGGAGTTGAGCAATCAATACACCATCGGCTATCGCCCATCGAATCGCTCACAGGACGGCCGCTGGCGAACCATCGAGGTCAAAGTGGATCGCACCGAAGTAAAAGCGCGCACGCGACGCGGCTATCGCCTCTCGAAGAAAGCGAAAGCGAAAGGCGTCGCCAGATCAATAGATGTCAGGGACGCAAGACTTCTCCGACCGGAAGCTGGTTAACGGCGAATCCCCTTAACTTCTCTAGTTTCAAGCACAACAGCGGCCGCCGTTCAAGTTATCGTTGAAGCCCCAATGCCCGTCGAACACACACACATAAGCCCGCGTAAGAGTTGGATCATGCGTCGCACGGTGCATTACATAGGGAGCAAGCCGGGCGAGGCGTTCCTGCTCGTGCGTATGGCGGCGTGGGTGGCGCTGCTCTCTCTTCTGATCAAAATCCTGCCGCTTCCGCGCGTCCTCTCTCTCGTCGCGGCCAAGAGGCGCGAGGGACGGACGCAGCGTTCGCGTATGACACAGCAGAGACTGGGGCAGTTGATTGACGCGCTACTCGGAATGAACGTGCTGTGCTTTACGCCAACGTGCTGGAAACGCGCCCCGGTGCTGCACCGTTACCTCGCCCTCCACGGTATTGAGACGCGCATCGTCTTTGGTGTGCGTAAGGAAAAGGAGTCGCTGCTCGCAGGGCACGCATGGCTCGAAGCGGACGGGCACCCGCTCCTCGAAGCGTCGCCCCCTCGATACACTCCGACTTACTCGTTCCCTGCCTGAGTTTTAATTCAACAGCAACACGAGACGACCGCGCCCGGGCGACGACAACATACCTCGCTCGACGCGAGACGTGAACCGCGACCCTCTGTGCGGCCGACTGTGACGCCGCAAATGCAAAAGCCCCGAATCGTCGGAAACGATTCGGGGCTTTTGCGTTTGCGGCTTTGACTCAAAGCCTGTGATTTGCCGTGGCGGCTATTTATCGCCCGCGCGTTAGAGGCCGCGCGGCCGTTACCGCTTTTTGCCGGCCTTCATAGCGCCCGGCGTTTTGGTCAGAACGGGAACGTCTACGGTGGACGCTTCCACGTTGACGAAGAAGCGATAGCTCCCGTTCTGTTGCACGCCGACGAGCAACTGCACGGCCACACTGTCGCCGGGGGCGAGAGGTTCCGGCAGATCGAGCGTGGCGGTCGAATTGAGACCACCGCCGAGGGTCTGCGTCGGCGGCTGCTCAAGCGTCGTCCCCCTCACCGAAACGTCGCCCGCGACGAAGGGGTTAGACGGCGTGACGGTCGTGTCCGTCGAACTGAGCAGGCGTAAATCCGCCTGACCGTTGTTCGGCGCGTAGCCGGGGCTGTTCAGCGTCGTGATGTCTACGACGCGGAAGCGCAGGCGAACCACGTTCTCCTGTGTCGTGTTGGTGAACCTGCGCCGGAAGGAGAGCGTCCCGTGTTGCGCATTAGTCGGGTTGGAAGCGCCGGCCGACCCGTCGCGCACGCGGTTCTGGCAACCGGAGCCGGGGAAGCCGATGCTGGAGCAGTTGTCTATGAGCGACGCCTTGATGACGGCGTTGCTCTGGATGGGGCTTTGCGTGTTCTCCGGCCCCGGCGCGCCGAGCATGGCCGCCGACGCGCCGGCCGCACCCGTCGTCGAGATGAGCACAAAGTCTGCGGCGTTGTCGTTGGTGTCCTGCGGGAATCCGGTCGTCATCCGTCGGACGAAACTATACTGGTCGCTCGCGCCGGGCGTGATGCCGGTCGAGGGCGACAGCCCCGCGCCTTCACGGAAGCCCGTGCCGTTGGTCGAACTGAAACCGACTGCATCGATGACCGCGCCGTTTGAATCGACGAGCCGCGCACCGCCGTCGTCGAGGAAAGCCCCGCCGGTGTAAGCCATGTCGGGCACGGCCGTACCCTCCACGCCGGCCGGATAGCCGGAGACGGTGTAGTCGCTCGGCGCAACCAGATAATGACCGCGCGCGCCCAAGATTCCGGTCAGACCGCTGATCACGCCGCCGCCGCCCGTCCCGGCCGGCGCGGCTATCGTCCAGCCGCTCAGGTTCACGGGCGAGTCGGAGTTGTTGTAAAGCTCTATGAACTCATCTCCCGTGCCATTCGGCCCGTTGAAACGGAACTCGCTGATGAGAACCGAACCGGGCTGCGTGACCGCCCCCACGAGCGAGAAGAACGCGACCGGCATGTCGTGGTCGGAGTTGCGTTCGGGGCGCGTGGCGTTCGAGGCGAAGGCCGTCGGCGGAACCTCCGGGAAGTCTGCGTTGTTGCGCGCGATGGCGAAGCGCGTCTTGCGCGCGTGCGCCACATTGTTGACGAGCACGTGATCGAGCGCCTGTGGCGTGCCCTCGAAGATGAAGCTGTAACGCTCTGCGGCCGGGAGTTCGTCAACCAGGTTGAAGAGATCGGGGTTGACGAGGTCTGGACTCTGGTCAACGACGATCTGGTCGTCGGGCGTCGGGTTGCCCTTGATGGTGGCGATGGGGTCTGTGTAGCCGTCGCTGAACTGGTAGGCGTTGTAGTCGCCGACGGAGATGACGCTCGTCGTCGGATTGTTGGTCTGCAACTCCTGTAGCAGCGCGGCGAGCGATTCGGCTTGCGCCTTGCGCTTGGCGCGGACGCGCGGCCCCTCGACCGCATCCTCAATATCAATGAACGAGCGCAGGTGGTTGACCACGACGAAGACGGGCACGTTCGCCCCCGCCGGCTGCACGTTCGCACTGAGGACGAGCGGCGGTCGGTCGTTCAAAAGTTCCGGCTGGCCGTTGTTCGGGTTGATGTAAGTTTCGGTCGCGTTGCGCTGCGTGACGCTATTGACCTGCACGCGCGCGGTGTTGACGAGGTAGCCGACATCCTGATCCGCATCCGCGCTCGCGCCGTCGGCTTCGACGAGGTAGGCCTGATAGGTCACACCGGGCGAGATGGCGTTGACCTCGGCGGCGAGCGCCTGTAGGCCGGTCAGTTCAAAGATTTCGGCCACGCCGATGATGTCTGGCAGGCGCATCACGTCGCGGATGGCTAGCGCGGCCTTCTGGCGTTGCGTCGCGTTGTTGTTGAAGTTCTCGATGTTGAAAGCGCCGACGGTGAACTCGCCCGCGGTCGGCGTCGGCACGGGCACGGCGCTCATGTTGGCCGAAGCATTTGGGGTGGAGTCGGTCACGAGGCGATACTGAGAGAAAGCGAAATCGAGCGGCCCGGAGACGTTCGTGAATACCACATTCGACGTGTAGGGATTGGTAGTCGAGCCGGCGCGGCCGTTCGTGTCCACCAGCAGGCGTTCAGGGTTTTCGTCCCAGCGCGGGATGCAGCAATCGGGCGTGCCCGTCGTCGGGTCGGGCGGCACGGTCTGTGAGATTTCGATGCCCGGCTCGCGCAAGGGGCGAGGCACGCCCGTGATGACCGCGTACACGTCAAAGAAGTTGTCGTTCGGCGTGACGGTGGTGAGAGAGGCTGCGGCGAGACGCATGCCCTCATACTTTTCGAGTTGCGGCTGCGTGGGCAGGGCGGTCGGGTCGAGGATGGTCGTCGTGAGCGTGACGGCGGTCGGCAGCATGTTGCCTGTGCTGTTTACCGTGATGTTCGACACGGAACTGATCTCGGTCAGGCCGTTGAACTCGACGGCCGTGCCGGTCACGGTCACAGCGTCGCCGACGCCCACGGGCGGGACGGTACTCGTGAAGACGAAAATTCCCTCCGACGTGTTCGGGTCGGCGTCGGCGCTCGCATCCGGCACTTGCAGGAAGAAGCCGTTGGCCGCGCCGCCGGTGTTCGAGCCCGTCTTGAGCAGCGTGACGATGCCGCTCGTCGTCACGGTCTGACCGGCGAGGGGCGAAGCTGTGCCGCTGCCCTGAATGTCGTGGATCGCGACGGGCGTGGTGTTGACTACGGTGAAATCGAAAACGAAATTGGCCGCCATCTGGTCGGCCGTGCCGTCTTGATCCGTGACCTGCGCGGCGACGACGGTGACGGTGCAGACTTCGCCCTGCGTAAAGTCCGTCGTCGGATCGAGCGTGTAAGTCGTCGTCCCGCCGCTGAGCGTGAAGATGTGCATGCCGCTTGTGGCGCAACTGATCTGGAACGAGTCTGTGGTCGCGTTGACCGGCTCGCTAAAGGTGACGCTGATGTTGGAGCTGACGGCGACATTGGTCGCATTGTCCGCAGGGGTCGTGGACGCGACGGTCGGCGGGTTATCGACGGGCGGGCCGCCCGCGAAAGTCTGCCCCGTGTTGGGCGCGTTCTGCGTGTTGGCAATCGAGGTGGCGTTCCAGGTGAAGTTGCCGTAGGTCGTCCCCGTGCCCTGCAACTGGAGCGAAGTGCCGGCCGCATTCGTGCCGCTCTGTGAGACGCCGATGTCGGTGCAGGTCTGCCCGCTGGCGGGGCCGTTGGTCGCCGCGAACGTGCCCTCGTAGCAGAGGAACTGGACGACCGTGCCGTTGTTGACGAGCGCGATGCCGTCCGGCGAACCGTTCTGAAGTGTACCCGCGTACGAGACTGAAACCGTGCCGTAGCCGCCCGCTTGCGAGGGTATAGGGTTAGGTAGCGCGTCCGTATCGTAAACTGCGCCCCCGCTTCCGTTATAGAGCACGAGTGACCAACCCGTCAGGTCGGTGCCCGCAGGCCCCGCGACCTCGACGAACTCGCCCGCGTCGGTGCCCGTGATGTCGTAGAGAATCTCGTTGATGAAAATCGTCGAGGTGCTACCTGCCACGCTGGGGGTAATCAAGTTTCCCTTTGATCTTTTTTGAGCGGCGGCGGGTGACTGAAGAGGTAAGAAGGGTTGGGCGACGATAAAGGCGGCAACTGCGAGCGCCAGCAGTTGGCGGCGGACAGAATTAGTCCGCCCGATAAATTTCGGTGTGATCACTTTGGAAATTCTCCTGATTGGGCTTGGGTTAGTGTCACGCGCACACCTGACACCGTATCTATGAATGTTGGAACGGAATGGCTGGCTGCGGGCTTGTGGGCGACGAAGTTTAGTCCAATCCCTTCACTGGCCTCTGCGATTCGACTGGCGAAATTACCACAAAAGCTGTAAGGCTTCAATTGAGCAGAGCGCCGGTCGCGATAATTTAATACGCCGTTAATTCACTGGTCGCCGTCCACAGGGAGCAGTTTGCGCGCCTGTAACGTGGCGACCAACTTGTCGAGAGATTGAGCGGCATGTTCCGGCGTCACGTCGTAGGCGTCCGTGATGTCGCGTATGATCTCTTCGCGCGTGCGTTTTCCTTCGAGTCCGCGCCAGATGATCATCGCCGTCTCGTTCAGCGTGTAGTAGCGTTTTGAGTTCAGGTCAACGAGCACGCCTTCCGAGTCGTCAAACTCCGTGAAGACGATGTGCTCGTGCGGGCTGGGAATACTTTCGGACATTAAATGGATTCCTGTTTGAGATAAACTGCGGGCGGCGTTGCGGCGGCGGGCGTCGCACCGACGGAGAGCACGGGCAGCGCGCGCGATTTCGCTGCGGCGGCGGCGGGCTTGTGCCAGGGGATTTTACCGAAACTCTGCAAGCAATAGAGACAGGGCGAGGCCGTGTAGAGATCGGGTTCAGTGCCCTGCCGCGCGATCTCTGCGAGCGCGAGCCTGCGCCGTTCGAGTTGAGCGGCGGCCACCTGTCTGAGACGCATGAAGCCTTCTGCGAAGTCTTCTCTGTTCAAGTCCGCCACCACGTCGGTCTCTTCCGACGCGCCGCGATAACCGGAGAGATTGCAGCACAGCGTCAAACGGCCGCGATAGTCAATGTTACAGTTCGCGCCTTCCAACGCCTGACAGGGCGGCGCGGGGTCTAGGTTGTAATACCCGGTGGCGACGCCGATCTTCATCTTGAAGATGTTGGAGAGCACGCCGATCTCCTGTTCGACGTGGGCGCGCTCTTCGAGACTCAAACCCGATTCGATTTCCGCGCCGGAAGAGGTCGGGAGCAGGTGCGAAAAATGGATGGCCTGCGCGCCGAGCCGTGCGGCGAGCAGGGCGAATTGTTCGAGGAGCGGGATGGTGTCGCGGCGAATACCCGTCTTGATGAGAAACGGGATGCCCTTCATATAGCAGCGCGTGATGGCGCGCATGACGCGCACGAACGAGCCGTCGCCGCGCCAGCGGTCGTGCGTCTCGCGCGTCGGGCCGTCGAGACTGAAGGCGACCATGTGCAGCGCGTCGCGGTTGGCGAGCAGCGTCGGGTAGACGCGGTCGAAGTGCCAGCCGTTCGTGACAAACCCGAACTGCCAGCCCTCTTCCCTCACGGTTTCGACGATCTCTTTGAAGCGCGGGTGAATCGTCACCTCGCCGCCCGTGAAGGAGACGGAGTTGAACCCGCAGGAAGGCGCGCTCGCGCTGCGGATGATGCGGCGCAGAAGTTCGACGGAGAAGAAGTTGGCGGGCGAATGATAGAGCGCGTCGTCGTCGCGCGCGCAATAACTGCAATGCAAATTGCAGATATTCGTCAACTCAAGGCTGATGTGTCTGAGTTCCGTTTGGACGGCGCTCGCGGCTGAAGGGCTTGCCATAAATTAATGTCCGAGGCACGAAGTCAGAAGTCGCGGCGCGAGCGTTGAATCTTCGAGCAGGTCGAGTCCCGCAAAGAGTTTATAAGAGATGCTCTGCTTCGACAGCAGACCGAGCACACGCAAGTGTTCACGTGCCGAACCGGCGTCGTAACTCGCCCAGGGGCATTGCCTGATGAGTTGTGTCATGGCCTGACCGGAACTGAGTTTCTCGACCCGGCTCGTGGCTTCCCCCGTTAAGGTGGGAAACAGTAACACACGCGGACGGCAACTCTCAACGAAGCCATCGGGGAACGTGATGCTCGGTTCGAGTTTGCGCTTCGTCGGATCGGAGTTGACGGGCGCGCCGAGCGCGGCGTCCAGTTCGCTCAAACCGCTGTTGGCGAGAGACGCGGAGGAGACCGAGAAGATGCGTCGAAGCGCCCAGGCCGCGACCGCGCCGTCCGCTTCAGCGAGCACCAGCATATCGTCCGACAGGTAACGCCAGCCCGCGCCAGCCAGCCGGATCGTCAAACTCGACTTCCCGCTGTTTGAATTTCCGACGACGACGATTCCCGTCCCCGTCCGAGGCTCGACGACGCCCGCCGCATGCAGCACGTAGAGTCCGCCGCGACGCAGCGCGGCCTGCACGGCGTAAGAAAGCGTGTTGACGATGGCGACCGGGTGGCGCGCGTGGGCGGTCGTGCCGAGCCAGACGCACACCAGCCTCGAAGCGGCCGCAGGGACGGCGATGCGCGATTCGTCAATGTCTAGAAAATGTTCGTCCCCGTTCGTGTGGCAATGTCCGCGTGGGACTTCAAAAGTTTGGCATCCGGGCGGCAGGGGGGGTGGATCGCCGTAGAAAATTTTAACGGTGCAATGAACGAAGCGAGCCGCGCGGGACGGGCACGGGGTGAAATACATCCCCCCGATAAATTCTCCGGCGACCCGCGCGGCTACTTCATCACTAAACTGAAAAGCAAGGAGTCGCTCCCCAATCGCGTAAAACTTCTCGATTGCGGCCTGACTCGGTACAGCAGGAAAAGACATCGTCTCGCGAACACCCAAACTTACACGGCAAACGAATTTACGTGGTCAACGTTTGGATGGTGTCAACGGTCGGGCCTTGAAAGAAAGCAGTCGCTTCCAACACATCAACCGGCACGGACACCACCGGCTCGACGAAAGGTTTCTTGTCCTGCGCAGGCTGCGTCAACGCGCTCTCGTGGCGCTCGACCTGCTCCAACTGCTCGCTGACGGGATTACTGTTTTTTGTCTTCAAGGCTCGATGTCTCCTCACATTTTTGTAGTTTGTTGATTATTGGCCGGCGACACTAGAACGAGGCGCAACGGTCTGACTTCGTAGCTTGTGAGATTGGTGCGCTGATAAAGGCGGATGTTCGGGGAAAGTGTACGTACCGCCTGCTCCATCGTAAAATTATTGAAGTCCACATCCACAAGTTCCGTAGATTCATATTTCATCTCGAACGGAATGTCAACTTTACTTGCGATTTCGTAGAGCACCGCCGTCAAAGGCTGCTTGCGGGCTTTCACGCTGAGCTGATTTTTTTCGACCGTCACGCGCAGCGGCGACGCCCTCTCATCCTTGACGTTCGTCGCATCGAGGCCGTCCTCCGTGTTGCCCTCGATCAGGATCGCTTCGGAATCGCCCTTCACCACAGAAGCTTCGGCGGGCGGCTGTTCGTTCATGCCCTGCAGATAGATGCCGACGGGCTTCGGCTGCCCGCTGGCATCGCCGCTCACTTCGTAGTCAACGTAAACCTGCGGCGCGAGCAGGCGCAGCGCGCCTTCCAGCGGCAGGGCTTCAAATTCCTGCGTGATGCGCTGCTTCTGCATGAGCGAAGTCAGGATGACGGGCACTTTGAGTCGCTTGCCGAGTTCGGCGGCGATCTCAGACAGCGAGCCGTTCTTTGAAGACAAGGTAATCGAGATCGGCGTCTTCTTCGTGACCTTGAGGCTCCACAGCGGCTTGGCCGCATTGGCCGGGCGCGTCGCGGTCGCAGGCGTTTGCTTGGGGGTCGGGGCGGGTGCTTCAGCAGGCGGCTTCGCGGCGGGCGGCTTCGGCTGTTGGGCTGAGACGATGGCGGGCGACACCGCCAGTAACGCTCCCGCGAGAGTCAAGACAAAACGCTGAGAAATCATATCGAACATTTTAACCTACCTCTGATTACTAATCCATTACTTATCGAAACGGCATGCGCGAGTTGGCTGACACGCTCATACTTCGATGTCGTTGCGTTAATTTAGTTGCAAGCGGGCTTCAGAGGAGAAATATTCCGCACGCCAAATTCAAAATGCCCCCGACAGCAGCCGCGCGACGAGCGGCACACACGCTCTCCGGGATGGGAAATAGGCTGGCTTTATGATTAGTAGACGGCAACGGCCATCAGATGAGTCAAAGAAGCAAGCGCAGGCAGACGTGAAGGTAGCATATTTGACCGCGCGCATCAATTCATTATCAAGGTCGGCATTATGCGGCGGCGGGCGGATGCCACAGCCGCGCCCGCGAGGCCGTGACGCCTCGCGGACGAGTTTACCTGTTGAAGGTTAAGGCCGTGGAAGTGGTCTGCCATCTAACTCCGCTACCGGACTCCGCTGTCTAACTCCGCTACCGGACTCCGCCGCGCACGTCCTGTAACAACCAGGTCAGAATGGGATGCTCGACTTCGTGCAGGTGGCGCGTTGAGAATACGTGATCCACGTGGCCGTATTCCTCTCTGTAGTTGAGCGTGATGTTCGCCGAAGAGAGGAGCCGCGCCGTGTCCGTCATGCCCGTCCCGAACCCGCGTCCCCCTGCGAACATGATGACCGCCCCGCCGAAGTTCTGTAGATTGTCCGAGAAAGTTCTCTCGCCCGCCAGGCCGCAACTCACGTCGCGGATCGTGCGCGTCGCCACGTAGTCCACGAATCCCCTGATGTTGGCATGCACGAGCGGTTCGCTGGCATAAAAGAACCTGTCTTCCTCCACGCTCCCGGCGAGGAAGACGTAACCGGGGCGCGGCGTCGTCGGCGACAGAGGCGGCGCGGACATGGCCGCCACCCAAGCGCGGTGGTTGGTGAAACCCGGCGGGAAGCCGGGAAACGGAGTCAGGCCGTTCGGGTCAACTTCGGCGAGGTGGCTGAGCAACTTGAAGCCGGGAGTTCCCTGCCCGTCGTAGAAGACGCCGTTCGCCAGCAGGTCGTCGAAGGCGGCGCAGAAATTGGCGTTGATAGAGCGCACCTCTGCGTTCTCATCATAGATGGTGCCTTCCAACAGGATCGCGCCAGCATAGTCGGCCGGGTGCGCGTTGATGGTGGCGAGCGAGGCGATGCTGCCGAGCGACAGCCCGCCGATGACAGGCTTCTCGCCGGGATGCGCCGCTTCGATCAGTCCGCGTATGAAGGCCACATCAGAGACGATGGTTTGCAGCCCCCAACCGGCCATCGCCGAGCAATCGAGCGCGCCGCTTTCGCACGAGCCGGCCGAGAGTCCCTGCACGCGCTGCGAGTAGCCCCACACGTCGAAGTTGCGTCGGGCGAAAAAACCGGCGAACGAGTTGTGATAGTCGCCTCCGTTGCCGACTTCATAATTCTGGAAGCCGCTGCCGAGCGGTGGCAATAGCAGGAGCGTCCCATTCGGCGCGTCCGACTGTGCCTGACTGACGACGCGCGTGATGAGGAAACGGTCTAGAGGATTGCTGCCCACCTGCACGGTGGTTACGGTGCGTGTGAGATTGCCTGCGACGGTCGAGCTTTCCGTACCGATGATCTGATAAGTCTGCGCGTGTGCCGGGCGGGCACAGAGCAGCAGTGCGAGCAAGGCGAGGGTTTTGAACGTGAGTTTCATGTGTCGGTCTCCTTCGGCTGAGGGGTTGAGGGTGATACGTGTTTGAGGGTCATACGTCGAGAGGTCGAGACTTCTGTAAGTCCGCACAGATGACACAACCCTCATTCGACGTGTTGATGGAAATTTACGTAAGCGGTAATTGACGGGAAGTCAGAACGCGAGAGGCGCGCGCTAGAGCAGCCGCGGGGGTTCAGCCCGTCAAACTTTGGCGGGCACGATATGCTAAACCCGCCGGCGAGTCAAACTGATCAGGGCGTCGGTCACACGCCGCTCGCTCACTATCACGTGAATCGTTCAGTGTTGCAGGTGGCTTGGCCCTCCCGTCCAGAGCATGCGGAGCGGGCGGAGCAGGTAGTAGACGAAAGCGAGCGGCGCAGGCAGCGATATCAAAGTGAGGTCTTCTTCGGTCGGGCTGATCACGTAGCGGCAGTAGTTGAACTTGTCGCGCAGGCGGCGACGCGCCTTGAGTTGGAAAATAAAATAGCCGGACATGCCGCTCGCGTCGTCGCCGCCTTCAAAGAGTCGCGCGTAAATCTGGCGTGCCAGCGGAACTATTTCGGGGTCAGACTGCAACTGCCCTTCGACCTCTTCGGGGAGACGCGCGCCGAGCAGGTCGTGCGCGACGTAGAGGCCAAGCAGCAGCATGCGCTCCGTGCCGGTGCGACGGGCGCGTTCGAGCAAACTCGTCCAGTTCAAATCCGCGTGAACTTCGATCAACTGGGCGATGTCCGTGATCCAACTGAGCCGCTCCCACAGGTGCTTCGCCCCGTGGACGCAGAGCGAGAGCAACAAATCCTCCGGCGCGAGCGCGTTGATCTGCATCCCCTCGAACGTGTCTGTGTGGAGGTTCTCCCACAAATCATCCTCGTCCAGCGGCGACGAGAACAGGCGCGCGCTCACGCGCCAGTGTATTTCCACGATCAGACGACGCCCGTCGCGCGTGAACGGCAGATTGCATTGCGTGCGCAGCATCAACGCCTGCTGCACTTCGTTCAGAGGCGGGTGCAGCGCATAGCCTTCTGCGACGAGCAACTTCATCACGCGCAGCACGTCGCGCTGGCGGACGAGAATGTCCAGATCGCCGAAGTGGCGGAGCGCGATGCTGCCGTAGGCCGTCGCCGCCAGCGCGGGGCCTTTGTAGGGAACGGCTTCGATGTCGTGCGCGCTGAAGAGTTTCAGCAGGCGGCGCAGTTCCCCGCTCAGGTACATGTTCAGGGCGGAGATGCGGCGAAATTGTTCACGCAGTTTTTCATAGACGGGGGGCGGAACTTTTTCGGGCGCGCGGGCGTGCAGGTGTGTATAAAGCAGCGGGATCAGGCTATGGCTTTCGGCGAAGCCGAGGATGAAATTCCAATCGAGCGCGCCGTCGAGGAGTTGGCGCAGGCGCGCGACGTGCCACGCTTCCATGCGCGTCCGCGCGCAGCACAGGAACAACTCGACTTCAGGCCGCACGCCGACTCTCAAGGGCGGCGCTGGTGGGGCGGAGATTGTTTGCATTAACGGCAAGCCAGTCAAGATCGCGGGATGGTCTGGGGCGCGCGTGGGCGTGCGCGCGTGTCGGGTCAGCACTTCGCGGCTATCCGACTTTCACCGCGTAACCGAGTCCGTCGCCGACGGGCAGGACGACGCCGCGCAAGTTTTTATGGTTCACGAAATGTTGATTGAAGCGGCGCAAAGCTTCGGTTGATTCCCGCTGGTCGGGCGCGCGTATCTCCCCGGCCACCTGCCCGCCCCAGAGCAGGTTATCGGCGATGACGACGCCGCCCGTGCGCAGCCGCGGCAGGGAGAGTTCGAGATAGTCCTGGTACTCTTCTTTCATCGCGTCCAGATAGACGAGGTCGAATTCGTCTTCGAGTTGCGGAATCACTTCGAGGGCGTATCCGCGTTCGACGCGCACGCGATCAGACATCCCGGCGCGTCGAAAATATTCGCACGCGCGCGCGATCATCTCTTCGCTCGGCTCAATCGTCACCACCTGTCCGTCCGCGCCCATGCCCCGCAGCAGATGCAGGACGGCGTAACCGATAGCCATCCCGATCTCCAGAACTTTTCGCGCGCCCGTGGCTCGCGCCGTGATCTCCAGAAACAAAGCCACCTCGCGGTCAGCAATCGGCACGCGGTTCGCCGCCGCGTAATCCTCCATTTCCGCGAGCAGACCTTCGCTCGCAGGGTGCAACTGATCCAGATAGAGTGCTTGTTCGCGCTGAAGGATGGCGTCGAGACGTGCTTTCATAAGTTGTTCGTGGTCGGGCGCAAAAAACTTCGGATAGAACGCGCCAAGTCTAACGGTATTGCTCGTGCGGACGCAATCGGGCGCGCGTGCAAGGCGTCTTCTAACGCTGTGCCTCTTCAACCCGCGCGGGGCTTTTTCTGAGGACGGGAGAGCCTATCGCTTGCCACACTTCGCGTGCGCGCAGGTGCGCCGGCAGATCGCGCGCGCTGCTCAACACGAAACCAAAACTCTGCCGCGCGCTGAGACTCCCGTGCGTCGCTTGCAGGAAAGCGA
>DASVPS010000371.1:0-4111 GCA_036389555.1 Pyrinomonadaceae bacterium | reverse complement strand
AGCGTGGTGGCGATGCCACTCTGGTTGCCGAGCCGCTTCTTGATTTCCAGACTCTCGCCGTAGAGCCGCCGCGCCTCTTCTAACTCACCTTGTGCTTGCGCGAGCACTGCCAATTGATGCAGCGAGATGGCGATGCCGCTCTGGTTGCCGAGCCGCTTCTTGATTTCTAGACTCTCATTGTAGAGCTGCCGCGCCTCTTCTATCTCCCCTCGATTTTGTAATGTTATTGCCGTATTGTGCGCAAACCGCGCGACGGCTGCTTCATCCGGTAGGGTTTGCGCCGCCTTTAGTGCCTGCTCGCCGCGTCGGATTGCTTCATCCCAGTAGCCGCGCATCCTTAATAATCCATCAACGCTATCCATCAACTGCGTCACACTCAACCAATCGTGTAGACCGAAGGCTACGTCCATGGCGCTCAGGATGTTGTCTTTCTCCGCTTCGAGCGCGGCGAAATCTTCGGGGGTCGTTTCTGCGTGTGCCTGTGCATAGCCGAGAAAGTGCGCGACGAATCGTCGCCGAAACTCGTCGGCGCGGTCATCTTTGGAGAAATGACTCCTTGTTAGCTCACGGGTTAGACCTTCAATCTTCAGACGCTTATTGCCCTGCGTCGCCTCGACCATCCATAGAGACGAGAGTCGCATGGTCGCTTCATTGAAGCGTTTCCTTTCGCCCGTTTCAAACCCCGCCGCTTCCGCGAGTGCTTCGCGGGAAGCGTCCGGCACGAAGAGGGAGAGGGCGAGCAACACGTCGCGGCCGTCGTCGCCCAACTGCGGCAGCTTGAAGGAACTGTCGAAGACTCGTTGCGCCGCGTCGCCTGCGCCCTGCATCAACTCGTTCAACACTTCCTCCGGTTCACCCGCCAAATCAACGCGCGCCAAGACCCATTGCAGAACAAGGGGGTTGCGCCCGGCGGCTTCGATGATGAGTTCTCGCTCCAGCCCCTCGAAGGCGTGCGGGCTATGCGCCTCCCGTTCGATCCAGCGTTCGACAAACTCGCTCGCCTCTCCGGGCGTCATCGCGTGGATGGAAACGTTGTGCGCGCCCACGATTCTCTGCCGCGTCGTGATGAGCGCGGGACACGGCGCGCGTTTCGCCAACCACTCCGCGCAACGTGTCTGCTCGGCTGTAGTGACCGTCTCGAAGTTGTCCAAGATGATGAGCGCATGCGCTTCGGCAAGCAGCGCACGTACCTGTTCCTCTTTCGGCTCAAAGGCGAGCGGGCGCAGGTCTGCGCGGCCTAACTGCGTGGCGATCTCGTCGAGCAGCGTGGCGAGCGTGAGGTCGGCGCGTAACTCAGGACTTGCCCACACGATGCGCTGCTCGAACACGTCACTCAATGTCTTTACAGCCTCTACCGCAAGCGTCGTCTTCCCAACACCGCCCGCACCCCACAACACGAGCAACTGATTTTTCTCTGGCGCGAGTTCACCTTTTAGCACTTCTACGATGTCGCGTCCTTTCGTATCTCGCCGCGCGACGAAACCGACGGCCGGCGGGCGCGGAATTGACGCAGGCAGTGAGACAGGGACACTCGCTGCTTTGCGGGCGCGGCGGGGCGTAGGCTCGTCTTTAATGACAGAGAGAAGCCTCTGGTAGCTTTCCTCGAATTGATCATCCTCCGTGAAGTTTATGTACAGCAGATGTTGAACGAGCGCGGGAATTTCGCAGGCGCGGCGGAGCAAGGGAATCAGACGCGCCTCGCGCGCCGTCACGGCGATGTGCGTCGTCACTAACCTTTCCAACTCTACCCACGCCGAGTCTATCGCTTCGGGCGACATGATGAGGCCAACCTTGCGACTCTTCGGCAAGGCTCGCTCAATTTCCAGAGGAATTGACTGACCGGGGATTATGTCCCACGGTGAAAAGAAGACTCTGATCTTGCGCCCCTGCCAATCTTCTTGTTCAAGGCGTTCGGCCAGCCTTGCCGTCCACTCCTGATCCTTATGGTTATGGCTGAGGAAAATGTCGTACTCGTATGAGGCGGGATTCGTCATGTGATTATTATCATTCGCTTTCTATTGCTAGTCTAGCCTTTTATCAAGCTTTCTAATCGCCTGTTGAGTAAACATTTGTGTGGCTGAGGCGTTGGAGGTTGTGGGCGAGGTGGATGGAGCGAGAGGCGTATCGGCCTCAACATGGAAGGTGGTTGCAGACGGGTTTCTTGAGTCGGTGCTCGACGCGCGGTGCGGTGGGGAATTATGATGCGTGCCGCTTATGTCGTTGCGTGTGAATCGTGAGTTGGTGGAAGGGGAAGGTGCGGGGGAGACCGCGCCGCGGCGGCTCGGCGCGCGCGATGTGTTGATTGTGGGGTTGTTGGCGGCTGTGTTGTTGGGGGTGCGTTTGTGGCGGCTGGATGCGTCGTGCCTGTGGTTTGATGAGGTGTTTAGTGTGCATGCGGCGCAGCATGGGTGGGGGGCGTTGCTGGATTTCGCGGCGCTCGATTTGATTCACCCGCCGCTCTTTTACCTGTTGCTCAAAAGTTGGATCGCTTTGGTGGGGAGCGAGGGGGTGTGGTGGCTGCGCCTGTTTCCGGTGTTGACGGCGACGGCGGCGGTCGTGCCCGTCGTGTTGCTGTGTCGTGAGTTGCGCTTGCCGCCGCGCGTGGGGCAAGTCGCGCTCGTGTTGATGGCGGCGAGCGGTTTCCTCGTACAGCACGCGGGGCAGGTGCGCATGTATAGTTTGTTGTTGTTGCTCGCAGCCTGCTCGCTCTGGCTCTTCGCGCGTTATGCGCAGGCGGCGACGGGGGGGAAGCGACGACGCGGCCTCTGCGCGTGGTTGTTTGCGGCGAACTTGTTGCTGGTCTATACGCATTATTACGGTTGGTTGCTGGTCGGGCACGAGTTTATCTTTTTGTTGTTGTGGCAGCGGCGGAAGGTGAAAGAGTTCGCCTTGATGCTGGCCGCGCTCGTTGTGTGCTATAGCCCCTGGTTGCTGTTACTGGTCGGGCGCGCGGCGGGCGCGGGTGAGGGAATGCTGGCGCAAAACATCGGCTGGGCGCGTGCGCCGCGCCTCGCAGACCTCACACAGCCGTTCCTACTGCTGCACGAGCCGTTTCGCTTTCGCCGCAACACGCACGAGCGTGTGGTGCTGCGCCTCACAGTGTGGCTCACGCTCGCACTGTATGTCCCTGCGTTCTGTGCGCTCGGCTGGCGTGTCTTTGTGAGACGAGGACTGACAGCAGCGGCGCAAAAGTCAGAGACGGAGACCGAGACGGGGCGGGACGCGGGCGACGGCGCGAGCGGAGCATTTGCGTTAAAGTTCCTGACCTTTTTTTCGGCTGCTCCGGTCATCGTCGCTTTTCTGCTCGCGCGCTGGTTGCCGCACTCAATCTGGGCTACGCGCCACTTGATCCTGATCGCGCCCGCATACCTGCTGCTCGCCGCCTACGCGCTCTACGCGCTCAGACCCTCCTGGCTCGCGACGACGTTCAAACTGCTGCTCGCCTGCTGGCTCGCGTTCGCGGCGGTGTTCTGGCTGGTGCGACGAAATGACGCGCCGCCCGTGTGGTGTGCATGGGAGACGCTCGCGCGCAGAGTTGTCGAGAGGGAAGCGGCGGGCGGGGCGGGCGAGTTTAAAGTCGGGAGCGAGGTTAAAGTTTATGCTGCGGAAGACCTCGTCGCGTATCACCTGTGGTATGCGCTCAGTTCTGACGGTTCTGCCGTTGGACGGAGATTTCGCGTTGCGACCATCGCGAATCTGCCCGGTGTGGTGGAAGATAGAGGGTTTTTCCTCCCGCGCGGGTTCGACGAAGTGCAAAAGACTGACGCGGGTGCGTACGGCGCGCCCGGCGAAGAACGTTTCTGGGCGGCCTTTCGCGACACCTACTGGAACGAGGCGCATCCGCTTTTGCGCCTGCTCGCCGAGCGTGGATATGAAATCGAAGAGCGTTTTGAAGTGACAGCTTCGGGGCAGCAGGCTTTCATCATTTCCGCGCGGCGACGCCAACGATAAATGGCAGAGGAAGCGGCGCGTGGCGATGTGCGGCACGCTCGTCTCCAAACTTCAAACGCCGTCCGTGGTCGTCGGTGCGCCGGAGTCTTTCCAGGCTGTCCAGCCGCCGTCCATGGAGTAGACATTGGTGTAGCCGAGGCGTTGGAGGTTGTCGCAGGCT
>DASVPS010000370.1:0-5095 GCA_036389555.1 Pyrinomonadaceae bacterium | reverse complement strand
CCGCAGGGAGTCGAACCAGCGTTCGGCTTCGGGGTCGTCCCAGAGATACAGTTCCTCTTGGAGTTTCAGCAGCCAAGCCCATCCATAAGGACGCTCGTAGGAGGCGCGTGCAGGGTCTCTGAAATACTCCTCCTCAACTCTAATGTTCTCGGCCGTCAGGTTCGCGTTGAGCGCTTCGCGGATGTCTGCCTCCGGCAACGCAGCGTTCCCGGGCGCACCGTCCAGTCCCTGTCCGCCGGCGCGTGTGCGGAGCAGGTGTACGAGCAGCCAATGACTGTGGACGGAGGAGTGCCAATCGTAGCAGCCGTAGAAGGCTGGGTGCAGTTCCCTCGGAGACCTCACCTGAGAGGCGTCACTCAACGCATGGTCGAGTTTGTTCGGGTATTCCTTGCGGATGCACTTGAGCGCGAGTTCGGCGAAGCGCGTGATGTATCCACGAGAATTCATTTGCGACCCCGATGCTTCATCTCTGATTACCATAGTCTTTCTCCCGGCTTCAGCGGCGCGGGCGCGGATGCACCGGGACATCTGACGCATCCTTCGCCCCGGCTCGTTCGCCTTTGACTCAAAGCAGACGAATCATCAACCACAGCACCAGCACGTGCAGCACCCACATGGTTAAAGCAAATGGCACCTGAAACTTGATGACGCCATACTGGTCGCGCATGTTCAGGAGCGCCGCCGGCACGATGTTGAAGTTCGCCGCCATCGGCGTCATCAGCGTCCCGGTCGAGCCGGCGGTGAGGGTCACGATTGCCGCCATCGCCGGATCGATGCCGAACGGCCTGATGATGAGCGGAACCAGCACGCCCGCCGTGATGACCGGGAAGGCCGCGAACGAGTTGCCCATCACGAGCGTGAAGAGCGTCATCCCCAGACAGTTCGCAGCGACCAGCAGGAAGAGGTTCTCGCCGGGGATGACTCCCTTGATGCCCTGAGCGATGAGGTCGCCCACACGGCTCGCCGCGAAGATGACGCCGAGCGAGGCGAGCAACTGCGGCAGGATAATGACCGAACCCATCGAGTCGTTAAGCCTACGCCCCTCTTCGAAAGCATCGCGCGCGCTGCCCTTTGTCAGCGCGAGACCTGCGCCCAGCGCGGCCGCGCCGCCAAATCCGAGACCGACCAGCGCGCCGCGGCTCGTGTCGCCGCCGAAGAGGCGAAAGGCCAGCGCGAACCCAAAGGCCAAGAGCGGGATGAGCAGCACCGGCAGGAAAATTTTGTTACCGGGCGTTCGTTCTTTCTGCGCGACCTGCCCGGTATTCGTCGTCTCGCCCTTGCGCGGCTTATGGCCGACGCGCCCCGCCCCGTCGATGCCCACCATCAGGAGCACCAGTACGCCGGTCAGCCAGTGCGGCATCAGGCTCCCCAGCGCGAAGATGATTCCCAGCACGAGCCAGAAGAGGGCGCTGCTCATGCGGTTGGCATTGGCGCGGTCGCGGAAGTTCAACGCCGCGAAGACCCAGAGCACAAGCCCCGTCAGCACGTAGACCGCGTCGAGACTAAAGAGCGCGGCAGTGATGTTTGTCAGTGACGGCATAGATGCATCCCCTCTAACGCGCCTTTGCCAGACGCCTCCGCATGAGTTTGTCGAGCAGGAGGAACTGCGCAGCCGCGACTATGACTGAGAGGGTCGCGACCGGAATGGCGTAGAGCACTATGCTCCAGAGACTGACTGAGTAGCCCAGGGCGGGTGAATTCAGCGTGCCGTAGACGAGCAGGACACCGGCCTGCACCGGCGAAAGATTCTGCCCGTAGAAATTCCCGTAGTTCTCACTCGCGGCCGACGCGGCCTTGATCCTTTCGACTTCCTCCTCGGGCAGAGCCTCGACGCTGCGCGCACCGGCTTCGGCTTCCGCCGCGCCGAGCGCCATCGGGAAGACGAGCGGGCGGACGAAGGCCGGATGCCCCAGCAGGCGTATGCCGAGTATGCCCATCAGCACGCGGAAAAGCTGGTAGGTGATGAGGAACCTGCCGACCGTGGCGGCGCTGACGCGGCGAATGAATCGCGCCGACTGCTCCTGCAAGCCATAACGCTCGGCGAGTCCGATGGCCGGGAGCGTGACGATGAAGAGCGTCATCAGCCGGTTGTCCGCAAAGGCGCGACCCAATATGTTGATGATGCCCTCTTGCCCGGGCTTGGTTAAGAGAGGAACACCCTCGAAGACGCCCACGCTCGACAGGAGCGGCAACCCCGCGATGAGGCCGGTGACGAGACCCGCCGTTACGACCACCAGCGTCGTACGCAGCTTCAGCGCGAGACCTACGACCACGATGACTATTCCGATAAGCTTAAAAAGTTCCGGCAAGTTCAAATTCCTCCTCCGCACACTACGAATGCGAACAGGTGCATCGATAGGGTAGTGTTGCAAAAAATATTTTAGCCGCTATCTGCAGCGCGTGAGGCGATTCATCTTTTACTATATATTGTGCTGCACGGAAATTTTTGCAACCCACCCGCCGTAAAACTATTGATTGACTTATCGTAGATTTTGACTTAAAAACTCCTTCACATCGCCCCTCTTAAGCCCCCGAAAATAAAGTCCAGATTTTTTTAAGGCGCTCCCACGCACGTGACATTACAGGATGAATATCACCTCTAAACTCTCTGCGCTCTTGATTCCGGCGCTGCTGCTTTCGTCCCTTCCGGCGTGCAAGCGACTGCGTGCGCAACAGTCGCTCGAAGCCATCGATCAGATCGACCGGCGCGAGAACGTGCCGATGGCACAACCCGCGGTCGCGCGCGATCTGGCGCAGATACGTGAGCGCGGCACACTGGTCGTCCTCGCACCATACAACTCCACCACATACTTCATCTACCGCGGCGAGCCTCTCGGCTACGAGTACGAGTTGCTACAGGCGTTCGCACGCGAACTGGGCGTCGCGCTGAAGATGATCGTGGTGACGGATCGAAAGAGCCTGCTGCCCCTCCTGAACAGCGGCGAGGGCGACCTCGTTGCCTCGCGCCTCATCCCCACGGCTGAAGACGAGGCACATGTTTCGTTCACGCGCGCCCTCTACCGCACTGAACCGGCGCTCGTGCAGCAGGAAGCCTCGCCCGACGCGGCGGGCAGCGGGACGGAGAAAGCGCTGGAACCCGGCCCGGCCAATCCTCTTCCAGAAGTGGACATACAGGCGCGGCTCGTCAGTCAGCCCGCGCAACTGGCGGGCGAGACCGTGCATCTGCCGGAAAAGTCTGCCTATCAACGCACCCTCGTCGAACTGGCCGACGATGTTTCGGGTTACATCCACGTCGTCGAGGCGAGCGGAGAGATGCAGGACGAGGCGTTGGCGCAGAAGGTGGCGCGCGGCGAGGTCGAGTTCACCGTCATGCAATCCAACCTCGCCGAACTCAAAGAGGCGGAGTTTAAAAACCTGCGTGTGCGCCCCGTACTTGGCCGCACGCACAGCGTGGCGTGGGCTGTCCGGCGTAACTCGCCCGATCTGCTCGGCGCACTAAACGAGTGGATCGAAGACAAGCAGCAGAAGAACAACTCGCTCTTCGACCGTCTCTACAAAAAATATTTCATAGACCGGCGCGCGCACGTTGAGCGCGTCGCGAGTGAGTATCTGACCTCCTCGACCGGCCGGCTCTGCCCGTTCGACGATCTGCTCAAGCGGCACTCGGCGACCGTCGGCTGGGACTGGCGACTGCTTGCCGCACAGACCTATCAGGAATCGCGTTTTAAGCCGGACGCGCGCTCGTGGGCGGGCGCTACCGGCCTACTCCAACTCATGCCGCCGACGGCGCGTGAGTTCGGCGTGCGCAATCCGCTCGACCCGGAGGATAACGTGCAGGGGGCGTGCAAGTTTCTGAAGTGGCTGACCGACTATTGGACGAAGCGCATTCCTGACGAGGGCGAGCGCCTGAAATTCATTCTCGCCTCCTACAACACGGGCGCAGGCCACGTCGAAGACGCGCAGCGCCTGACCGAAAAGTACGGCGGCGACCCAGAGAAGTGGGATGACGTATCCTACTGGCTCTTGCAGAAATCCACACAGCAGTACTCAAGCGACCCGGTGGTCAAGTTCGGCTTTTGTCGTGGCCTGGAGCCTGTCAACTACGTCAGTCACATCCTCGAACGGTTCGAGCACTACAAGCAGTATCTCACGGCTCACAGCGGCGGGTTCTCGTCAGGCTGTCTTTTACCACACCTCGCATCAGCCTCCCCTTGGAATGCTCCTGCTTCATAGAGGAGCTATCTTGAATTGTTGGGCGAGGCGTCGTCGGTCAGTGCTTTGAGTCGCCGGCCGATCACCTCTGCGGCCAACTCGTTGCCGCGGCGATTAGTATGCACAACATCCATGAAGAGTTCGTCTGTGCTCTCTATATATTGAGCGCTTTCGTTGACGTCGAGCCATTCTATTCCATCGCTCGCTAACAGTTTTTTGGTTTCGGCCAGAAACCGTCGATATAACTCTTGATACTCATCCTGAGAGCCGGGGAAGCCGGCTGCCGTATCATTCAACATTTTCTGCTCAGCCGCCGTGCGATGGGGCTTCAGGCTGAGTCCCGGCTGGAAGATAACGATGAAGCGCGCACCGGAGGCACGGCTGAACAACGCCATCTTTCGAAGATTGTTGGCGTAGGTGGAAACGATTGGGTCGAACAACTCTTTCTTGAATACTCTTTTGGATTGATATGCTACTTGGTACTTTTGAAGCACCACACGCCTGAGCGCTTGGCTTTTAAACAACGCAGACTCGACCGAGCGGCCAAGACTCCGGGACAGACTGAGCTGCGTTTCGTGAGTCAACAGCAGCCGATCCTCTAAGGCGAAGAAGTTGCTGTTGAATCCCACGTCGCCCCGGTCTTTCCGGTGAGCGGTGTAGAGCGAGTCGAAGAGGTCGTTGAAGCCGTCGTACGCCACCACCACGGCTGGTTCATAATCAATAATTTCTGTGACAAGGTAGGTCAATTCCTGGCCGGAGTGGAAGCCGACCACCCCTGCATTCAAAACTCTGTAAGGCTTCAAAGACTGCTCCAGCAAATAAGGTATCGTCTCCTGGTTAGTCCGCGCGCCGAAGCCGAAGGCCGCAGACCCGCCCAAAAAAACTATCTTCGGCGACGGATCCCGCTCGACGTTTTCATCCG
>DASVPS010000369.1:0-45689 GCA_036389555.1 Pyrinomonadaceae bacterium | reverse complement strand
TGCCGTCAAAGTCACAGACAAGGCGTACTGGCTCGTCTTCTTCACCCTCCATCTCTTGCGGTTCCAGAATAACCTTCTCAACACGACCTAACGAGCCATTATATAGCTCCCGATTATAATCATTGACGGTATAGATAACTGGGTCAGATTCAGCCAATTCCCACGAAACTAATTTGCGCTTACCCCTTACAAGTTTACGATGGAACGCTTGGTTGATATTAAACACCCCCGATTGTCCGCTCTTGGTAACGCCTAGTATCTGTGCCTCTCCAAAACCGCCAAGAGTGCCCACAATATCTACCAGATGACTAATGATCATATCTTCACGGCACTCTAAAAAACTTACCCCAAAACTAAGGCCAGGGTACTTGGGTAGTGCCGGCGCATTCCCGTTACGAATCTGATGAGCAACTTTCGGGATTCCTGTCACTTCAGCTTGCCTGTACACCTGTGATAGTTCTTGAATTGGCAACACTTGGCTTTCGGACATTTTGTGGAAGATGAGCCCAGGGCCGATGGGCGGTAGTTGGTACGGATCGCCGACAAATAACATGCTCACTTTAAGGGGTAAAGCCTTCATTAGTCGGTAAACTAATATCAGATCCAGCATCGAAGACTCGTCTATAACGAGCAGATGTTTTGGGTTTATTTTTATTTTTCCCGCACGGATATTATTAAGGAAGGCAACGATGGTGTACGCATCCCGACTTGTTGTCTCTCGCATTCGTTGAGCGGCACGGCCAGCCAGCGCTAGCTGAATAATCGGTCTTCTCATCTCTTCCGCGGCGTGATGGATGGCCTTGAGAGTAGTCGTCTTTCCGACGCCAGCTCCGCCTGTTATGAGGCTGAGCGGTGCTGTAAGTGCCATGTGAACGGCAGCACGCTGCTCGGCGTTCAGGGTAATGCTTTCCTTCAGTTGAAACTGATCGATGTAGGAATCAATGGCTGGCGCTTCGGGATTACTGCAGAATAGTGCCCATTGTGTAGTCTTCTCCAATCCCGCTATGGCCTTGAAGCGGCGCATCAGATACTGCTCCATTAAAGCACAGCCTAAAGATTGATAACCTCGCTCCGTATCCCCTACTAATGCGTTGTCAACGACAGCCAAGGTGAGCGCCCTGGCTGGTATGTCTTCATCTAAATTTCCCAACAGAATCCTAATGCTTTCCTTCAGGCCCTTGCTCTCAGTTAGGGTATCTTTTGCTGTTTCCATGCGTTCATACACGGCAGCCTCAGCGGCGGCGATCAGCCGGCGTTCATCATCAGCATATACGTTGAGAGAGCCTGCGACTCTATCGGTTATAGACCAGTTCGTGATGGCAAGTAGTCGGTAAGGGTTTTCGCTAATCTTCCCGAGGGGGTCTTCGGGCCAGCAACGTAGAATTTTATTTACGAGTTTGGCGTCAACCCCGTGTTCGTCCAAAAATGTGACTACCGCAGACTCTTTGGCATTTATCTGCCATGCGGTGATGAGCCTTTCTGCCGTCTCCCCGCCGAGCACAAAAGCCAACTCGTCTATCTTTCCGCTGTCGAGGATAGATGTCAGTTCATCGCCGAATTCTTTGTATAGCCTTGATGCCTTTGCCTGTCCTACCCCAATCCCCCTGAATGATGGATGGGTTGATAGATAGCGAACTATCAGTCGCCCCGATGGCGGCATCAATTTAGAGCGGCTCACATATAGTTGTTGGCCATAATTCGGATGCCTTACCAGTTGCCCAGTAAGTTGCCACACCTCACCCTTGAATGGTGCTCGGAAGATAGCTTCACGCTTTGCCACGGCGCGAAGTTGCTGCCCAAACTGATCTTTCCCCGTGAAGATCGCCCCACCTACAGGGCCGGGGTACACTGTCGAGACGGTTATCGTCGCTGTAATTGGATTCACGGAATGAATCTCCGTCCGTTAGCCGTCATGACTTCCTCAAAGATTTCGTACTGGCGAAGTTTCTCCGTCAGCTCTCTCTTTTCCCTACGCAGAGCTGCGATTTCAGCCTCTTTGGTCGTCAGTTTCTCCTCCAGTTGCTGGATACGCCTGTCACGTTGGTCCAGCCGCCGCTGCACGTGTTCAATCTTTCCGCCCCCAGACGGAGCGGCCCCATCTTCAAGGCCGATGTCATGTATGGCTTGCTTAAGAAGAGCAACAGCCTCAGGATTGTTGTAAAGGGTTTGCCGGTTGAAGCCGCAGGCTAAGGCGATGGCAGATTTATCTGCCTTCCCGTTGTTGGAAGGAAGGCATGCTCCTTTCGATTTGAGTTCTGCTAAGTAGTCATGTAATTTTTCTGCATTCTCAATGCCAAGTTGCTGTCCACTCTTTGCTTGGCGCTCCGATTTCCCGCGGAGATCATCAACTTGGTTATCATTATCAGCCAGATTAGCTCTACTCTCTTGTTTCAAATCTTCGCTCATGTTTTCTTCTTCTTAAAAGTTAAAGTCTTCCGTAGAGGCAGGGGGATGGGGGCAAAAAGTTTGTCCGCGTCGTATCCATGCAGTTTCGCGTTGTACTCAACTGCTGCCCAGCGCTCGACCCAACCGTCAAGTTTTTGAAGCAGTTCTTTCTTCTCAACCTCTAGGGTAGCGATACGGTCCTCGAAGGGTCGGCGTAGTATCTTCGCTTCGGTGTTAAGTTCAAAGTTCGTTCGCTGAAGATTAGCGTGTTCCGCTATTACCCTATCCAATTCGTTATCATAGATAGACTGTCTAGAAATGCCGACAGCTTTCACAATACTGGTTACATTGATAGGAGCGACTTTGGGAGACCGATTAACCCTACTCCCTAACTCTGCCTTCACAGCCCTCACCAGCGTTTCACCGCGTAAGGGTCTCTTCTTATGCCGGCCAGCGCTCTTCTTAGCTTTACTAGACGCCTTTCTGCTCATACGTTGACATTAAGCTGATTAAAACTAAAGTTCATTCTAAATTTCGCTGCACAAAAGGTTGTCCGATCATATTGCCATTAGGAAAGACAGCGATGACCTCCCCGTCCGCCGCCGTACAATCATCGTCTACCGCTAGCGCGGCCTCTGTGTTGGCTAAGACTCTGGTATTGAAGTCGACCCAGTTGCTGGCCCCGTATTTATCGTCAGACATGGCCGCTTCAGCCTTCTCTAACTCTCTCTTTGTGAACCTCTGAAGTTGAACGAGCTGTTGTTTTTCCTCTTCATCTCCCTTAGTCCGTAGGTACTCAGGACAGCCACTCAAGCAATTCAGGTGGAATCTGCAAGGGTCGATAGCGAAATCGTGAACGCAGACGCCATAAGGAGTGAAGTGGGCGACACTGACGAAAGCATCAAGAAAGAGTTCCTTCTCAACTGGATCGTTGATGCTGTTATAGGTCTCTGCTACATCGCCATATAATTTTCCGTCTTTAAGCATTTCTCGGGCCCAAGCCACGCGCTGCTCTACCGTACCATGCTTATAGGCTATGTTTTGGCTTATATCTCGTCTGCCCGACCAGAGAGCCAGTTCCAGATCTGAGAGGCCGCCACGGTCAGCCAAGGTATTGAGCCAATGTCTGAAGGCATGCGTTTTGACCCGCATGGGCGAGCCATCCGGTTCAGTTAAGTCACGACGGGAGAAAATGGAAGGAACGCCGTGGTCATTCCCTAATGCCACGGTGAGTTGCTTGTATCCAAGTAACTCTGGCAAGAATCGTAATGTTGTCTTGCCATTATCAAACTGATTTCTGAACATGATGCAAAGGGATTCGGATAACATTTGTTTTTGGCCGTTGGGTTTCTTGACTACTTCAAGTTGTCCGCGACGACTGAGAAGAGCTTTCTCAATTTCTCTGACGCGATAAAGTTTTCTATTACCACCACGCCCTTTTTCGCGCTCTTTCTCCAAGGGCATCACTCCGAGAGCGCTGATGAACTGCCGCAGGCCATTGTAAGACGTTAAGCCTAGAGCCTCTTGTAATTGCTTGCGGTCCAACAGTCCGTTAAGATCGTAATTCCCAAGTAAAATCACACGGTCAGGAGTCTGTTCGAGCAAGGCCGCAATGCGTCGTGCCTCTTTGCAAAGTTCGGTGAGATCATCAACTGCTCGCTTAGCTAGGTGAACAGCGCAGTCTGGCAGCCACTTGATAATCGGCTCACCTCCTTTTTCCGGCCAATACCTTAAACCGTATCGCTTGACGGATTCCCCAGTTCTCGGATCAGTCTCAACAAGACCGTTTTCCTTCAACTTATTTTCTTCCACCCAACAATCAAGCGGGATTGTCAGTGCTTCGCCGACACGAAAGTTGCCCACGACGAGCAGGTCAATTGTGCGCAGCAGAATGCGTTCCTCATCATCCAAAGGATTGTTCGAGGCTTGCGCTAACGCTTGAAGCGCCGCAGAAGACGGCATCTTCTCCAAACCTTTCGCCTGAGACTCTTCGTCTAGTCCGTCGCCACGTCTGGGATGACTTATGGGATTATGGAAGCTGATTTTTACGTCAGAGATGTCATGGTAATTGATGAAGTCTGCGATTTCTTCTAGAAGGCAGCCAATTTGGTAAGCCGTTTCATGTGCGTGGGTGCTGGCCGCTTCGGTAACGGCGTTGTAAAAATGCCGATTAGTTAGTCTTGTGGGATCCGTGGAGTTGGTGCGCAGCAGTGCTTCATATAGATGCTGTTGCGCTCTCGTCATACTCCGCTGGTATTGCCAACTCACATTCCGCTCACTGGCCCGCATGCGAATCATCGCTTTAGCAAAGTCGGCAAAAGGCTGTTTGTAAGGGACGTAAGGGGCCGCTCTATCTCGGAGGCGGGTGAAGTACACATTAAGACGACGTTTATCGTGCGCGCGGTTGACATCAAACTCAGTGAGATCCCAACAGAAGCTATCCCACGCAATGCCAGGGTAGGTATTTAAGTTTTTAGCTTCCTCAATGATAGACGTCAGCCTACGTTGCGTTTCGGTGCTATTCATTAGCGCCCTCTTTCGCACGCTTATCCAGCTTTAATAATAGCGACCTGATCGCTGTGATGACCTCGGCGAGTTGATAAGGGATTCTGTCACTGCTGTTCCCAGTTCTATTCATCAGGTCTAAGATGTGAAACTCCAACTCAGTCAACATCTGTTGGTGGGGGCCATCGGCCCACGCCTGAAACTTGGGGCAGACGTAGCAAGACAACGGTGGCATGAGTTTGCATAAGAAATCGGCTCCACACGCACCAATGCCGCCTAAATTTTTCAAAGTCGGCGTCGTCCCGCTAATGACTCGGTGAGGATCATCGTTTTCAGTGCTGGAGCTGATTTCACCGAGAAACCGTCCCACAGTGTCTGTGTAATGGGCATTCCTTCCCAACGCAATATTCAAATGCTCCACCAAGTTGCTATTGCTCTTTGTGTAAATGCGGACGCTCGCCAAGGTCAACTGATCCAAAAGTTCTGCGAGAACGGCACCAGGAGTCCCCTGATTGGCGTGACGAGTCCCAAATGTGTAGCGGAACCTTATCGGGTATGTATTCAGCAGCTTGCCTGTGCGTGGCGAAATAATATTCGCCTCTGATGCAAAATTTACGACCCGTTTTTGAAAGCTATCACGTGGCAGTTGAAGAAGATGCCTGTTTCTTTTCCTAGCCCCTTCTGTTGCCGGTATGGGGCGGCATAGGATAGGCATCTCCGTATCTAAGTCACCGTGCTTTAATTGGTTCTCCTTAATCAAATCTTCAATTGCTTGGGCTAAATCAGGAGAGATTCGCCGTCTCTTCTTAGCAAGCTTACCGACTGTCCGTTGTTTAACCCGCGGGACGTCAATCGAATAAAACTTCTGCATGCCGTCAGGCCCTAAGATTACTTTGAAATCGCCTATTGTTAAGAGGATCAATTGAATTGGGCGAGCCCCTAGTTCCAGAAGTAGCATTACACACACACGAGTCAAGAAAGAGCCCTGACCATTTTTAACTGCTTGCCTTAGTAACCAATGCTCTTGATCGCTGAACGGACCTTTTTCTGGATCACGGCTCATTACCTTTATACCTTGTGCATTGGTAGGTACTTTTAGCTTAAAGAGACGTGCAGCGACCTGTTTATTAAATCCCGGTAGTCCCTGATTACTACACCAGCGATACCACCGCCGCACGTGTCCGAACTTCCATGCGGAATTATATTTTCGTAATTGTTGTAGTACCCCCTCAAGTGCAACATAGTCGAGATGACTTAATGAGCTTATGACCAACACTTCGCTCAGCACGTACTTGAGGTGGAAGAAGATTGTTCCCGCACTACTAGGGGCTAGGGACTCGATGGCATGAAACACATACGCTTTTAGCGCGTCTTTTATATCACTCCCAGTGTTGACATTGGCCCAGTTGATTTGTAGTGGCCCTGATGCATCATTTAGCGGCCAAATTTCTCCAGTCGTATCGACCACACGTCCATTTCTGTCAATCGCCTTCCCGGGGTTTTGCCAAACATAAATCGATCCGGTTTCATGCGGTAGTACCTGTGTGGAATTAGTAATTACCATTACGTCTCTCCTAGAAAACATGCTCAGGACCTAGAACTATATCTTCATACAACGCAGTTTGATATTTTTCAGCCACTTCCGATGCTTGGGCCTCGATAAACCGACGCGCATAACGGTCCGCCATAGTAGACTGTTCGTTCCAACCGCCGAGGTACTTTTGGACTTTCTTCACCCGTTCCTCATCCCAACCTAACTCCATACCTTTATCTTGGATTCCACTGTTAAAGGTGTGTCGCATAATATGGGGAGATAGGCGGCCATCAAGATTAGGAAAGCACTTCTGCACAAGTAAGCTGAAAATAAAGTTGATTGCGGCCAGCCCGAGCGGAGAGCCGTCGCGGTTGCTGGTGAATAAGTACGGGTGATTTCCCTTTTTGCGGTGCTTCCTCGCATACTCCCAAAGTGCCTTTGCGAGCCACTTTGGTAAAGGGATTTCACGCTCAAGAGTCTTTACTCGCGGTTCGTTACGCCTCGTATCTTCTGGATCGTCGGGAGCCCTTTCAATACTCAGAGTAATCTTGGGGCCGTATGGTAGGTGTCTCAGTTTTATTTTTAAGAGTTCTCCCCGCCGGATGCCGGTGGCGAGCATGAGTTCGATGATTACATGGTTGCGAAACTGTAGTGATGCCTTAAATGGGTTTCGCTTCGCTCCGGGCTTAATGACTTCGCGAAGTTGTGCTACCTCTTCGATAGTAAGACCTTGCCGGGGAATGCTCTCACCGCCAATCTGATTACCCCGGAATGCGTTTTGGAGACTCTCCTTTACATTCTCAACGGTTTCTTTGATATGACCCGCAAGCGTGGTTTTAGGTATGTAGAGGGTAGCCGCCCAGATAAGAAAATCTTCGACTATAGCAATGTAGGCAGAAAAGGTGTGGGGCAGTAGTATATCGACCTGCTCTTCGCCTTGTAGATTGATGCTGCCCACTATTGTTTCTGAACGCCGAGCGCGGAGGTATCTACAAAACCCCGTAATCTCAGAAACGCTTAGTGTCTCGCCTCTGCGCAGCCGCTCTTCTAGGTCAAACCGTAAGTCCGACCACTCATATAGCCATTTCAGTATCCGTACGTCACGCTCAAGCGTCCCGGCCTGTTTGGTTTCTCTGCGAACATCTATCACATACCGGGTGGGCAGAACGACAGGCTGGTAACTTTCTGCGTATAACAGTACAGGGAAGCGCTCACCCGATGAGAAGATTGAAGTACGCGTTACATATTTCATGAGGTAATTTTGAGAGGTTAAAAATCACCAGTCTATAAAAGGGGGGCATCTTGGCAGGAATGACTATTAGTTGTCAATTGTAATCACTGAACACGTAACAGATTTTTTGTAAAAAAAGATAGCCCCGAACTTGTCTAGCAAGTCCGGGGCTATCTTTAAAGAGTTAAGCAGTTAGCGGGCTGTTAGTAACACATAGTGGACACCTTAAGATTACCTAACGACACTTGGAGTAGCCGCAGTCGCGGCAGAAGTCGCAGCCGGAGGCATGTTCGAGTTGGCCGCGACATTCGGGGCATTCGCTGATCAGCGAGTAGTTGTTATTCGCGGGCTTCGCCTGTGGCGAAGGGGCTTCCGCGCCGGCCGCCGTCTGCGCGTATGCGAGCGCACGCGCCGAATCGGGTTGGTTCTGCAGGCGGCGGCTCGTCAGAAGGAGACACTCTGCGACGGCCTGTTCCGGGCTGGTCAGGAGACGCTCGTTGAACCAGACGGAGTGCGTGCCGATCACTTTGTTGAGACTGCGCGCGACTTCGCGGTCGTCGAATCCGCCGCGCAGCATCTTCGAGGCGAGCAGACCGACACCGCCGGAGATGGGGCCGGTGGCGAAGACTTCGAGGATCATGCGCCCGTCGTGGTTGACCGTGACGTACAGGTTCTGCCCGTCGAACGGGATGCGCCACGTTGCGCCCTGTAGCTCGCGCGGGCGTTCGATCTGGATCGGTTGCGTCGTAGGGGCAGCGGCCGCTGAAGTGTTGGAAGCGCGCGGCGTCTGCGCGGCGGCGACGGTCTCACCCGCCGCTTCGCCCGTGGGCGGTTCGATCACAGCGGCTTCGGTGACGATGGCCGGGTCGCACGCGATCTCGCCCTTCGGCTCTGCGCCCTTCATGCTGGACAGCACCTGCGAATCGCGCGAGCCGTCGCGGTAATAACTCACGGCCTTGCAACCTAGTTCGCGCCCCAGACGATAGAGACGGTCAACCGATTCGAGTGTGTCGTCGGCCGCGCCGTTGCAAGTCTTCGAGACGCCGTTGTCAACGTGGCGCTGCGCGGCGGCGAGCACGTGTATGTGCTGCTCGGCGCTAATGGACATGGCCGAGATGAAATAGTTGGGCAGTTCGTGCTCGTGCGCGACGACGTATTCGGAGGCGTAATCAATCGACGCCTGATCCGTCTGGTCAACTTCGATGCCGAGGGCGCGCGCGGCGACCGTGTGGACGTAGGTGCGTTTGCCGAGCGTGTCCTGCCGGACGTAAGCCCAGGAGAAGTTCGGCTCGATGCCGGAGGAGGTTTCGGCGACGAGCGAGATCGTGCCGGTCGGCGCGATGGTCGTCGTCTCGTAGTTGCGCGGCGTGAGCATGTCGGCCGGGATGCCGATGTCGTCGCGCAGGAATTTGTCGTAGGCTTCCTTGTTCGGGTGATATTCGGGAAACACACCGCGCTCCGCGCCGAGACGGCACGATTCGAGCCAAGCCTCGCGACGCACGAAGCTCATCAACTCGTCCATGAAGTCAATTGATTCGGGCGAGCCGTAAGAAATTTCGAGTTGGAGGCAGAGGTCTGCGAAGCCCATCACGCCGAGGCCGACCGGGCGCGTGCGCTTCACCACGTCGTCGATCTCCGGTAGCGGCCAGGAGCACACGTCGATCACGTTATCGAGGAAGCGCGTGCTCCAACGAATCGTCTCGCCGAGGGCTTCCCAGTCAACGCGCTCGACCGGGTCGTAGAACTTTGCCACATCAACCGAGCCGAGGTTGCACGAGTTGTTGAAGTGCAGCGCCTGCTCCGCGCACGGGTTCGTCGCATAGATCGGCCCCATGCTTTTGATCATGTGGTTGTGGCGATTCACTTCGTCTATGAAGATGACGCCCGGCTCGGCGTAGCGGTGCGCGGAGGCGACGATGCGATTCCAGATGTCCGGCGCGTAGACCATGCCGGGGCGCGGCGGTTCTTCGCGCACCGCGTCGGAGAGATCGGCCGCGACGAAGGCGGCCTTGTCGCGGAAGGTGACGGTCGAACCATCAGGGCGACGATAGACGGCGTAGTCGCCGTTCGCCACCGGGTCGTGGACAGGCTCAGTCCAAGGCTCTCCGTCGAAGCTGAGTTGATACCATTCCTTACGCTCCACTGCGTCGAAGAACTTGTCCGTGACGGTGACGGAGATGTTGAAATTGGTCAGGCTCGTTTGATCGTTCTTCGCGTGGATGAAGCGCAGGAGGTCTGGATGATCCACGCGCATGATGCCCATGTTCGCGCCGCGGCGCACGCCGCCCTGCTTCACCGTGTCGGTCGTCGTGTTGAAAATATTCATGAACGAAACCGGCCCCGAAGCGACGCCATGCGTCGAGCGCACCATCGCGCCGACCGGGCGCAACTTCTCGAAGGTGAAACCCGTGCCGCCGCCCGTCTGATGAATGATGGCGGCATCGGTGGCGGTCTTCATGATACCGGCGATGGAGTCGGGCACGTCTAGGACGAAGCAGGCGGCGAGCTGGCCGTTCGGTTTTCCGGCGTTGACGAGACAAGGCGTGTTGGGGACGAACTCGCGCCGCAGCATGATCTCGGACATGCGGCTGTAGAATTCGTCGCGCTTCTCCGAATCGCTCTCCGCCAGGCTGACGTGGCCGACGACGCGGCGCACCACGTCCGGCCACTCTTCAATCGGATTCCCTTTCGCGTCCTTGAGCGAATAGCGCTTGCTGATCACCTTGCGCGCGTTGAGGCCGAGTTCGTGGCTCTGCTTCGAGGTGCGGCCGGTGGCGGCGGGAATCGGATTGCCTTGGGGGGCGTTCGGCTCGACAACTGTGCTCATCTTCAAATTCGCCTTTCCCGCGCAGCATTTTTGGGCGCGCGAGTCCTCGTCTGTGCTTTTCAATGCGGCGCGGGCAGCAGTCGCGCCGTGGACAAAATGTGTGATCGGAAACTGCGGTTGGCTTGAACGTTAAGCGATAAATTTCCGTGCCGAACGCGCTCCGGGAGTGGCGGCGTTTCAGCCTTCGACGTTCTCGTCAATCAAGCGGAGCGGAGTATACATAGCCAGCTAGGGGCTGTCAATACCCAGCCCCAACATATTGTATCAACTTTTCTTTTCAGCGGAATATCGTGGGGAATCTAAGAGTTTACCTTAACCCAACTTAAGCCCGTTTTAAAGCATCAAAACAGTTCTTTTCGTCCCGTTTTAACGGGGCGGCGCGAAAGTTTCGCGGGGGGTAAAAAACTTTTCCGCCCGGCGAAAAATTTTGCCGAACACAACCCTGAGGCGGGCTGAACCAAGCCCGGTCGGTTGAGCGTTTGCAGAGCATGATCGCAAGGGGAAGCAAATTGAGCGAAGAACAGAACATGAAGACGGATTCCCTCGTGCGCGCCACGGCCGCGGACGGCGGCGTGCGCTGCATGGCGGCGGTGACGACGAACCTCGTGGCCGAGGCGGTTTTGCGCCACCAGACCTCGCCGACCGTGGCCGCCGCGCTCGGCCGCACGTTGACGGGCACGCTCCTGCTCGGCGCAGGACTCAAGGAATTGGATCGACTGACGGTGCAGATCGTTTGCGACGGGCCGGTCGGCGGCATCACGGCGGAGGCGAACGCGCGCGGGCAGGTGCGCGGTTACGCGCGCAACCCGGTGGCGAATCCCGACTTGAACGGGAACGGTAAGTTCGACGTGAGTTCCGTCGTCGGCAACGGAATGTTTTACGTCACGCACGAGTCGGGCTATGAGATCGGGTTGCACACAGACCCGTACCGCGGCACCGTCCCCATCGTGTCGGGCGAGATCGGAGAGGACTTCGCTTACTACCTCGCCAAGTCGGAACAGATTCCCTCGGCGGTGACGCTCGGCGTCTACATGCGCGCGCGCCCGTCGGGCGAGACGTTCGTAGAGGCGGCGGGCGGGCTGATGATACAGGTGATGCCGGGGGCGGACGAGAAGCTCATCAAAGCCGTCGAGGACTCTGTCGGGCGCATCCCGCACACCACGACGTTGATCCGCGAGGGAGCGCGCCCCATAGACATGCTGCGCGCCGCGCTCGGCGACATTCCCTTCAAGGTGTTGGAGGCGAAGCCCGTCAGTTTCGCCTGCACGTGTTCGCACGAGCGCGCCGTCTCGCTGATCTCCTCGATTGATCGCACGGAGTTGGAGACGATCCTGCGCGAGGACAAGGGCGCGGCGATGACCTGCCATTTCTGCAACGAGACCTACCGGCTGGGCGAAGCCGCGCTGGAAGATATTCTGGGAGCGAGGCGTTAAAAGTAAGCAGTGAGCGGTGAGCAGTAAGCAGTCGAGAGAACAAGCGAAAGGCAGTCGAAGATATTTTTCTTTGACTGCCTTTTCTGCTTACGGCTTACTGTCCACTGCTTACTGTTTCGAGACGAGCATGTCGTAGTTCCCCGCCTGGCGGTTGTGGTCGTCGATGGTGCCGAGCACGTCGGAGGTCTCTTCGAGCATCTGCTTGGTCATGGCGATAGAGTCGCTGAGCTGCTCGAAGTCGAGGGCGGAGACTCTTTCGGGCGTCGGCAGCGTCACGACCTGATCGTTGACGAGACCGAAGAAGTTTTCGATGGACTGCAACTGCCCTTCGACCAACTTCACGGAGCGTTCGAGATCGCCGAAGGCGGCGAGGCGGCGCTTCAGGATTTCGACGTTGGCCTGCTGGATGCGCCGGGCGCGTTCGTCGGGCGCGTTCTCGACGGAGCGTTCGGCCTGCGTCAGTTGGTTCTGCACGGCCTGCCGGTTGATCGAGCGCAGGTGGTTCTTGCGGCGGCGGTAAACGTCGAGGAGATCAACGAAATCTTCCCAGCGTTGTTCGAGGCTCTGGATGTTCATCGGCACTTCCTTCGCGCCGGTGAATTTCATGTAGTTGTCGAAAATCTGTTTCTTCAGCCACTTCAAATAGTTCACGGCTTCGCGCTCGCGCGGGTCGAACGTGTCGATCAACTTGTCGCGCTGGCGGCGTCGCGTCTCGAAGAGCTGTTTTTTGGTGCGCGTGTCGACGAGGCGGCGGTAGAGCGCATTGGCCGGGACGGTCGCGAGGTACAGACCCTCGGCGACGAGCGCCGCGCCGAGCGGAATGATCGAGCCGGTGTAGGCCGCGGCAACCGCAAAGCCCGCCATGCCCCAAAAATTGACGGGTTCCTTAACCGCCTCTTTCAAGTATTGGAGGTCTACCTTTTTGATGTCCGCCATAAAAAATGACTGCCGTAAAAGTTTAACGCCGACCGTTCAACTGAGCAGGGCGACGCGATTCCGAAGAATTTACTCGCCCGCACACATGATTCAACTTCTCGACCGCTACGATGCTCGTCCCTGATCCTCGCTCGCCGCCGGGAGCGCGCCTTGCTGCTTGGTCGTCGAACCGGGCAACAGCCCCATGCTCTGCTTGTAGGCGAGCAGCTTGTCCTGCAACTGCATGTCCAACGCCTCGCGCTCGATGTCCTGCATCTGCGAATCCACGGAGGCCGCGCCGAGTTGCATCTTGGCCTCGGCGGTGGCCGAGCGGCGATCAATTTTCTCGCGCATCTCGCTGAACGTCGAAGCGTCGTCGCCGAGTTGGAACGTCTCCATCGTCTGCGCGAGTTGCTCCTGCAACTTCGCCTGCTTCGACTGGTTGATCAACTGCATCGCCTCGGCCGTGCGCTGCTGCATTTGCAGCATGTAGTTGTCGCGTGCCTTGAGCGCTTGCTTGGATGCCATCTCGGCGTGCTGAAGTTGCTGGCCGGTTTTGTTGAGGTCGAGTTGGGCTTGCTGGAGTTGGCCGATGTAGGCGGTGGCGATGTCGTCGCGCCCCAATTTGATGGAGGCTTTGATCTTCGAGTCGAGATCGACGACCTGCCCTTCGAGCCGCTCTTTGCTCTTGGCGAGCAGGCGCTCGGTCGCCATCACCTGCGCGACGGAGTTGTTGAGTTCGGGCACGCGGTCGCGCATCTCGCGGATGGTCTGATTAAGAATCATCTCCGGGTCTTCGGTCTTTTCGATCAGACCGCCAAACAATGCGCGCAAAGAACGCTTGAACCTGCTCCACGATGACATCTCTTCTGCTCCTCCGACAAACTATCCGGCGCATCGCCTTCGACCGTCGCGATGCTGCCAACATTTCCGCGCCCGAATTGACCGCGCCCCAGATAGTACGTAAGCGCGCCCCTCGCGGTTCATTTTCGGCGGCGATGCGCTCCCGAACCGAAGTATAGCAGGAGTCGCGCTTAGCCGACTAGAGCGGGCAGAAAGTAAGAAGTGAGAAGTGAGCCGTGAGCAGTCAAAACAAAGCGGATAGTTGTTCTGCGACCCTTCTCCTGCTTACTGCTCACTGCCTACTGCTCACCGCTCACTTCCGTTTTTACTGCTTACTGCTCACCGCTCACTGCTTACTGAATTTACCGATGTCGCGGCGGTATTGCATGCCGTCCCAGCGGATGCAGTCGGCGGCTGCATAGCAGTGTGTGAGCGCGAGGTCGAGCGTGGGGGCGCGCGCCGTGACGCCGAGGACGCGCCCGCCCGCCGTGTGCCACGCGCCGTCGCCCGCGCGTTTCGTTCCGGCGTGAAAAATCTGTACGGGAGAAGAGCGGCAGGCGTCGTCCAGCCCTTCGATCCGCGCGCCCGTTTCGGGTCGCTCCGGGTAACCGCGCGAGGCGAGGACGACGCAGGCCGAGGCGTCCGCAGACCACTCGACCCGCGCGCCCCGCAGATTCCTGTTGGCGACGGCCTCGAAGATTTCACAGAGGTCGCTTTTGAGGCGCACGAGGATGGCCTGCGCTTCCGGGTCGCCGAAACGCACGTTGTACTCAAGGACGCGCGCGCCGTACGGCGTCAGCATCAGCCCGACGAAGATGACTCCGCGAAACTCCAACCCGTCTGCGCGCAACCCGGCGAGCGTCGGTTCGACCACTTCGCGGACAGTGCTGGCGAGCGTCTCCGCGTCGAGCACTTCGGGCGAAGTGATCGCGCCCATGCCGCCGGTGTTCGCCCCGGTGTCGCCCTCGCCGATGCGTTTATGGTCGCGCGCGGGCGGCATCAGGGCGTAGTCCGTGCCGTCCGTCCAGAACAGGAGGGAGGCTTCAGCGCCGGTCAGGGCTTCTTCGATGACGACGCGGCGCGCGGCCTCGCTCCCGACGCGGCCGCCCTCCATTAATTCGGCAACGGCCTCCAAAGCCTCTGCGCGCGTCGCGGCCACAACTACGCCTTTGCCTCCCGCGAGTCCGTCGGCCTTGACGACGACGGGCGCGTCCGCCGCGCCGAACTCACCGCCGAGCAGAATCTCGCGCGCCTCCGACGCGCTCGCGGCCACGCGGAAACGCGCCGTCGGTATCCGGTGTCGCGCCATAAACTCTTTGGCGAAGGCTTTGCTCGATTCCAATTGGGCGGCCTCTGCGCGCGGGCCTGCGACGGCCAGCCCGCGGCGTTCAAACTCGTCGGCGAGTCCGGCGGCGAGCGGGGCTTCACCGCCGACAATCGTGAGCGCGATTCGTTCCGTCTCGGCGAAAGAGGCGAGCGCGGCAACGTCTGTCGCCGACGCGGGGACGGTGCGCGCGAGTTCGGCGATGGCGTCACTGCCGGGCGCACAATAGAGTTCGAGGGGGCGGCGGGAGGTTTTTCTGAGCGCGTCGCAGAGCGCATGTTCGCGCCCGCCCGAACCGATGACGAGAATCTTCATAGTCGGAAATTTAGCTGCGGACTTCGGAATTGAGTTGACACTTGAACGCGCGGATGCTGGCACGGCGCGAAAGTGGTGTCAAGAGAAACGGCCACCGTTATGAGCCGAGCGTACCGAAGAAACCTTGACACAGTTTCGTGATAGTTATACTTTGCATGGTAATCAGATCGGCGCAGGGTGCTTCCGCCGGAGTATGGCGGGTGCTTCGCATGATCTCAAAAACGCATAGATTAAGTAAGAGTCTTTAACGCGGGACTCCGAACTGAAAAAAATTATCTTCCTTCGAGCGACTTCTCTCACCGAACGTTCGACTCCGGGGAGCACATCCGTGGGGGGTTACTGACATGTCACAGGCACAAGCAACCGGCCAGGCTAATGGCGAGTGGGCGCACGCCGAGACCGAATTCCAAGACCGCAACATCCACTGTGTTGACTGTAACGAAGACTTCATCTGGACGAGCGGCGAGCAGGTTTTCTTTCACGATAAGGGGCTGAAGAACGAACCGAAGCGCTGCAAGCCCTGCAAGCAAGCCAAGAACGAACGTCTGGCCGCCATCGCCGCCGCACAGGCTTCCGGCGTCCGCCAGCGCATCGAAGTTTCCGTCAACTGCGCGCAGTGTGGTCAACAAACCACCGTTCCCTTTTACCCTTCGCAGGGTCGTCCGGTCTTCTGCCGCTCTTGCTTCCTCGCGAGCCGCGGCGCAGAAACGCAAGACGGGTAACACCCCCTCCGTTTCGCAGAAGTTAACTCCCGACAGACGGATCATCCGGTAGGCTTCGCCGCCGCGTCGAGCACCAGCGGCCTTGTCGAAGTGTGTCCGGCGCACACGGCACAAATAAACGTAGGGCGAGGCGTTGCAAGATTCGCCCTCCGCTTACCAACGTCAGGCCGCCCGTGCGATGTTTGAGCCGACACATCACGCACACGCGGCGGCACAAAGCAAACTTCAAACGACTTCTCTCACCCGCCCACATGCACGACGGGGCGACGCTTCGGGTCTTTCTCCGCCTGCCTGAGGACTTCGTGTGTGACGGGCGCGGTGTCGCCCTCGCCGAACGCCACATACTTGAACAGATATGCCAGCGGGTTGCCCTCGCTCCAACCGAAATAGATGTGCGGCACTTTGCCCGTCCGGTCGCGGACGTGTAGTAGGAAGGCGGCGATGGCGTTCGGCACCGCGGGACTTTTCGTACGCAGCACGCGATAGCCGTCCAACTCCACGCCGCGCACTTTCAGCCGCTCGGTAAACTCCGAAGCGTCGCCGGGCTTGACCTCGAAGAAGAGCACGGCATCGCGCGTCGGGATGTGGTTGCCGGCGCGCTTCTCGCGCTCCTTCACCATGTACTCGTTTGCGTCGCCGCGGTCGCGCCGGTTGGCGACGATGCGCACGTCGCCGCGCCTGCCCGCTTCCTCTATGAACTCCCGCGCCTTGTCGTCCAGAATCAACTCGACGACGCGCAGTTCGGTCGTGCGCCACACGCGCGAGACGAGCGAAGCGAGCACGATTGCGGCGATAAAGATCGAGGCGATCTTGATGCCTTCGGGTCGCTCGAAGACGTTGACCACCGTGGTGTAGCCGAAGACGAGCGAGATCAGGAGGAAGGCGAGCGCCCAGCGCTTCGCCCCGCGCCGACGCGCCGAGAGCATCACGGCGATGGCGGCCGAGGTCATCAAGACCAGCACGCCCGTCGCGTAAGCCCCGCCCTGCGCGTCAACGTCCGCCTTGAAGATGATCGTGACGGCGAAGGCGACGGCGGTGAAGACGAGGACGAGCGGTCGCGTGGCGCGCGCCCAGTCGGGAGCCATGCCGTAGCGCGGCAGATAGCGCGGCACGATGTTCAGGAGTCCGGCCATCGCCGATGCGCCCGCGAACCACAGAATCAAGATCGTGCTCACATCGTAGATCGTGCCGAAGGCATCGCCGAAGAAGTGGTGCGCGAGATAGGCGAGCGCGCGTCCGTTGGCCTCGCCGCGCGGGGTAGTCTGTGTCGCCGGCTGAAACGCCGCGGTCGGGATGACGAGCGTCGTCACGAAACTGCTCGTGATGAGCATCACGCTCATGATGAGCGCAGCGGTGCGCAGCAGTTTTCGCGTGTCGCGGATGCGCCCGGCCGGGTTCTGCTCCGTGTCTTCGCGCGCGCCTTTGACGAGCGGCATGACGGCCACGCCCGTCTCGAAACCGGAGAGTCCGAGCGCGAGTTTCGGGAAGACGAGCAGCGTGGCCAGCAGCATCATGAACGGGTTCGCGTTCGTCGTGTAGAGCGCGTCGCGCCAGCGCGGCAGATATTCGGGATGCGTCGCCACTTCAAAGAGGCCGCGCCCGATGACGACCGTGTTCAGCAACAGGTAAGAGACGACGAGGACGACGGCGATCCCGATGGCCTCCTTGAAGCCTTTGAGGAAGACCCCGCCGAGCACCGCGACCAGCATGAGCGTGATGACGACCGGGTGATCGAGAACGTTGAATCGCTGCGCGTAAGGATTTTCGAGAATGTGCGCAGTGGCGTCGGCGGCCGAGAGCGTGATGGTGATGATGAAATCCGTGGCGACGAAGCCGAGCAGCGCGAGCACGAACAATTTGCCCTTCCAGCGCGAGAGCAAATTCTCCAACATCGAGATGGAGCCTTCGCCGTGCGGGCTTTCGGCGGCGACGCGCCCGTAGATGGGGAGCGCGCCGAAGAGTGTTAAGAGTACGAGGATTAGGGTGGCGATGGGCGAGAGGGCGCCGGCGGCGATGAAGGCGATGCCGGGTTGATAGCCGAGCGTGGAGAAGTAGTCCACGCCCGTCAGGCACATCACCTTCCACCACGGGTGCGTGTGATGCTGCCCTTCCCGCTCGTGCGGCCCCTCCATCTCTTCCACATGACCTTTAAGTAACCATTTCTTAAAACCCCCCAGCGAATATTCAGGCGCGACGTTTTGAGTGGACATCGAAAACTCCTTGACGTTGTGCCGCGCAAGACAGCAAAAGGCGCAGAGCATTAAGCCCTGCGCCTTTGAGATTGCAATTGCGCGGAGTTGCCCTTCCCTATAAAGCCTACGAGGTTAGCTGACGGGCTAGGATTTGGAAGTGTCCCTCGCGAAGGCGTTCGATTACTCGCGCCCCGCGATGCGCCCCATGTCTCGCTCTTTCGAGCGAAACGTTGGTTCCCCCGTGTCGCACGTGACAGGCGATAAACCCGTTCGCGTGCGTCTTCGGCAGACAAATTTTCAACGATGCGGATGTTACGCCTGCGCGCGTCGTAAAGCAACCGCCCATCAGGTGCTCACCCGCCGACGTGGACGACCGGACGCTTCTCCGGGTCTTCCTCCGCCTGACGCAAAACTTCGTGTGTGACGGGCGCGGTGTCGCCCTCGCCGAACGCCACATACTTGAACAGGTACGCCAGCGGGTTGCCCTCGCTCCAGCCGAAGTAAACGTGCGGCACTTTGCCCGTCGTGTCGCGCAGGTGCAGGAGGAAGGCGGCGATGGCGTTCGGCACGGCCGGACTTTCCGCGCGCAGCACGTGATAGCCTTCAACCTCCACGCCCTTCACTTTCAGCACGCCCGCAAACTCCGAAGCGTCGCCGGGCTTGACCTCGAAGAAGAGCACGGGGTCGCGCGTCGGGATGTGGTTGTCGGCGCGCTTCTCGCGCTCCTTGAATTCATACTCGCCCACGTCGCCACGGTCGCAGCGGTTCGTCACGATGCGTATCTCGCCGCGCCGATCGGCCTCTTCGACGAAGGCGCGCGCCGCCTCGTCCAGTTCCACGCGCTCCACGCGCAACTCGGTCGTGCGCGAGACGCGCGAGATGAGCGACACGACAACGATGAAGCCGATGAAGGCCGAGGCGATCTTGATGCCATCCGGCTGCTGGATGATGTTGACGACCGTCGTGTAGACGAAGATGAGCGCGATCAGCAGGAACGCCCAGCGCCACTTGCTCCCCTCGCGCCACACGGAGAGGGCGACGGCAATCGCCGCCGAACTCATCAAGGCCAGCACGCCCGTCGCGTAAGCCCCGCCTTGCGCCTCCACGTTCGCCTTGAAGAGCGCCGTCACGGCGAAGCAGATGAGGGTGAAGACGATGACGAGCGGGCGCGTCGCCTTCGCCCAGTTCGGAGCCATGCCGTAGCGCGGCAGGTAGCGCGGCACGATGTTCAGGAGTCCGGCCAGCGCCGACGACCCGGCGAACCACAGGATCATGATCGTGCTCACGTCGTAGGCCGTGCCGAAGATGTTGCCGAGAAGCGTGTGCGCGAGATACGCCAGCGCACGCCCGCTCGCCTCGCCCGCCGGCTGCGTGGCCGTCGCCGCCTGGAAGGCCGCGGCCGGGATCAGCATCGTGGTCACGATGCTGCTTGAGATGAGCAGCACGCTCATGATCAGCGCGGCGGCTTTCAACAACTTCCGCGTGTTGTTGATGCGCGCCACAGGTTTCTGTTTATCGTCGCCGGGCGCTCCCTCTACGAGCGGCATCACGACCACGCCCGTCTCGAAGCCTGAGAGTCCGAGCGCGAGTTTCGGGAAGACGAGCAGCGCGGCGGCGATCATCAACAAAGGGTTGCCGTGGTTGGTGAACAGGGCGTTTTTCCAATTGACGATGAGGTGCGGCTGCATCGCCAGTTGGTAAAACCCTACGGCCAGCACGATCACGTTGAGGATGATGTACGCGACGACGATCACGACGGCGATGCCGATGGCCTCTTTGAACCCTTTCAGGAAGACCGCCCCGAGCGCGGCGATCAAAAAGAGCGTGACGCCGATCTGGTGATGGTGAAAAAATTGCGGCGTTAAAGGGTTTTCAATGATGTGGACGGCGGCGTCGGCGGCCGAGAGCGTGATGGTAATGATGAAGCTGGTAGCGGCGAAGCCGAGCAGTGCGAGCACGAACAATTTGCCCTTCCAGCGCGAGAGCAAGTTCTCTAACATGGAGATCGAGCCGTCGCCGTGCGGGCTTTCGGCAGCGACGCGGTTGTACATCGGCAGCGCGCCGAAGAGCGTGAGCAGGACGAGCACGAGCGTGGCGATGGGCGAGAGGGCGCCGGCGGCGATAAAGGCGATGCCGGGTTGATAGCCGAGCGTGGAGAAGTAGTCCACGCCCGTCAGGCACATCACCTTCCACCACGGGTGCGTGTGATGCTGCCCTTCCCGCTCGTGCGGCCCCTCCATCTCCTCTACGCCTTTGTATAACCAACTTTTGAAAGGCCCTAATTTTCGTTTCGGCGGGGCGGTCACAGTAGCCATCGGAAACTCCCATTGCGGAGGCGCGCGGGCGATCTCCAGTCGCGGCCTCTCGAAATAAATCGAGCATTCATTTCTCGCAGGCGCGCGCCCGCACATTCAGACAGACAACAAAGCTTGACGCTCCCTTCGTCGCATGTCAATGCACGTTGCGCCTGTCGCAGGCGTGCTTCAACTTAAATTGCTCAATTGCGCTACTTTAACTTAAATATCGAAGCTCACGCCACAAAAAAAGGCGGTGCCGGACAGCAGGGAGAGGCAAACGTCGCGCGGTCGGCGTTGGAGGGAGAAACGCCGCTCCATCCCTTCAACGCCGACCGCAGAGCGTTCATCTTTTTCGGCTTGTCACTTCCACGCTTGTCTGCTAAATTCTGGAATGTACAAGCCTTTAGGACTGTTTTCGAGTAGTAACGCTCGAAGGCTGAAACAGACTCCTTTCCACCCGATTCCGTTTTAACCGACAGCAAAATTTGAGTGGCCGACGTATTTCCTCGCACTTGTTGCGCCCGAACTCATGAACACTCTTTCTCCCAAGGACGGCAGCGCATCAGTTAAGCCCGCAAAGGCGGCGGGCGTCGTCAATTTATCCGAAGCGCGGCGGCGCGTGCGTGCGCGCGTTGCCGCTGCCCACGCCGTGCTCGCGGCCGAGATCGAGGCGACGCGCGAACTCATCGACCGCGGCCAGGCCGCCGAGGCCGAGACGCGCCTGACGCAGATCATCAAAGCCACGCGCGACGACGAGGAACTGCTGGCGCAGGCGCGCTGCATGCTCTCCGTCTCGCTGGAAACTCAGGGACGCTACAGCGATTCGCTCTCGGCCGTGCAGATGTACGAAGACGCGCAGGCGCGCGCCAATCTCGATGCCGAAATATCCGTCTTCCTCCGCGTCCAACTCGGCATCGCCTATAACTACATGGGCGACCACCCGAAGGCCATCGCGCTCTTGAACTCGGCTTTGCGCGAAGCGACGGAAACCGCCTCCAGCGCGCAACTCGGCGCGATCTACATCGCGCTCGCACGCGTCTATCGTCACATCAACGAATACCCCATCGCGCGCGACAATTCGCAACTCGCGCTCAGCCATTTCCGCAACACCGGCGACTGGCGCGGGATGGCCGAAGCCTACCGCGGCATGGCGCTCGAATGTATTTTTGAAGGCGCTTACGAACAATCGCTCGAATATTACGAGCAGGCTTTGAAACTCGTCGGCGACAACCCCGCGCCCTTCATGCTGGGGAAGATTTACGCCAACATGGCCGGCGCGTGCTGGTTTCTCAAACGACCGCACGACGGCATACGCTATCTCGAAAAGGCCATCGATTACTACGAGCGCACGGAGCACAAGGCCAACGCCGTCCTCGGCTACAACAATCTCGGCATCAACCTCATCCTCGTCGGCGACTGGGCGCGCGCCCAGACGGTGTTGGAACGTGCGCTGGCGTGCGCCGCCCAGTTCGATGAGCAGGGCGCGAGAGACAAAGTAGTGCCGATGGTGCTCGACTCGCTCGGCGAGCTACAGATGCTGCGCGGCAATTTGCTGAAAGCGCAGGAGCACCTGCAACGCGCCGTCCGGCTCTCGCAAGAGCACGGCAACAAGTGGTACGCCTGTCAGGCTTTGCGCACGCTGGCGCGCTGCCATCTGGCGATGGAAGAACCCACGCGCGCGCTCGACGAAAGCACGCAGGCGCTCTCGCTCGCAGAGCGCATCGGAGACCGGCAGGCCGTCTATGATTCGCGCCTGCTGCTCGCAGAAGTCTACCTGCGCTGCGACGACCCGCAAGAGTGTGCTTCGGAACTGCACAAAGTCACAGAGCAGACGAGCGACTCCGCCGCCGACATGGCCGTCGCGGGCGAGGCGCAACGCATCCACGGCATGCTCGCCCTCGCCCAGTCCGATTCGACGCTCGCCATTCATCACTTCGGCCGCAGCGTCTCGATCTACTCGATCCTCGGCGACCGCTATCGCACCGCGCTCGCGCTCTACGGCCTCGGCTGCGCCTACGAAGGCGTCCAGCCCGAACGCTCCGGCGAACACTTCTCCCGCGCGCTGCACACCTTCCGCGAACTCGGCGCGCAACTAGACATCGCGCGCGCCGAAGACGCGCTCGCCAATATCGAAGTCAACTCGACCGAGCAGCGGCACGAAACTTCGGCCTTCGCGCAACTGCTGACGCTCCGCCTTGCCGAAGCCGTCGCCTCGCGCGAATTGCTGCTGCGCGAACTCGCCGCCGTGCTCGATCAGGAGACGAAGGCGCGGCGCGTGCTCATCACCGAACTCGACGAAGAAGGCACGATCAAGGTCGTCGTCTCGCACGGCGGCGCGAGCGAAGCAAACTCCGAGTTGGCAAACTCGCTGTGCATGGCGAAGAACGACGCCGAGCGCGAGAAGCTCGCACTCGAACACGATTCGACCGTCATCATGCTGCGCCCGACGAACGCCACGCCCGCGCTGCTCTACATCGAACCGCGCGCCGCGGCCACGCTCTCCGGCGGGCTGCCGATTGATTCCCTGCTCCGCGTCGTCGAACTCGGCATGAACGTCTGCGCCCTGCGCGCGCGCGTCAGTTCCGGCCGCGGCGTGCAGGAACAAAACACCTACACCAGCACGGGTCTGCTGCCCGGCTTCATCCACTCTTCTCCGGCGATGACGCGCCTCGTCGAAGAAGTACACAAAATCCGCTCCTCCGATGTTACGGTGCTCGTGACGGGCGAATCCGGCACGGGCAAGGAACTCGTCGCACGCGCCATCCACGCGCTCTCTTCGCGGCGGGCGAAAGTCTTCGTGCCTTTCAACTGCACGGCCGTACCCAAAGAGTTGAGTGATGCCTACCTGTTCGGCTACCGGCGGGGCGCGTTCACGGGCGCGGTGTCGGACTCTCCCGGCGTCATCCGTTCGGCGGCGGGCGGCACGCTTTTCCTGGACGAGATCGGCGACCTCCCGCTCGACGTGCAACCGAAACTTTTGCGCTTTCTACAAGAAGGCGAGATACAACCGCTCGGCGAGCAGCGGCCGGCGAAGGTGGACGTGCGTATCATCGCCGCCACCAACTGCGACCTCGAAGACATGGTGAAAGACGGTCGCTTCCGAGAGGATTTGTATTACCGTCTCAACGTCATTCGCCTGCGCGTCCCGCCGCTGTGCGAACGTCGCTCCGAAATTCCGACCATCGTCAACTACTACATCAACCACTACTCTGCGAAGTTCAACCGCCGCGACATACAGATCACGCCGCAGACGATAGACCTCCTGATGGTCTGCGATTGGCCGGGCAACGTCCGCCAGTTGTGCAACGAAATCCAGCGCATCGTCGCACGCGCCGAGGACGGCACGCTCATCACGCCCGATCATCTCTCGCCCGAACTCAAACGCATCTCCGCGCCCATCTCTTTGCCGGCCGAGGTCAGCCCGTTCGGCATGAACCCGATCACGCTCTCCGGCCCGCACACCACCCTCGCCGACGCCATGGCCGAACTCGAACGCCGCATGATCGCCGACTCCCTGCGTCGCCACAAAGGCAACATCTCACGCGCCGCACGCGAACTCGGACTCACACGCCGCGGCCTCTATCTCAAACTCCAACGCTATTCCCTCAGCGCCGCCAGCGCCTAGACAGCCGCGATCCATGCGGCACTTACCGCAGCGGCAGCGTAACGGTTGACGGTCAAGCGAGCAATCGGGCGACCGTCTCAACAATCTTTCCTATGTCGCGGGGCTTCCTCAAATACTCATTCACACCCGCGAGTCTCGCATCCCTGCTACATTCACTTGCCGAAAACATAATGATCGGCATCCCTTTGCGATGGTCTAGGGCGCGCGCGTAGCGCACGACCTCTAGACCATCAAGGTTGGGTAGATGGTTGTCGAGCATCATTAGATCATAGTTGGCATTACTCGCTAACCATCTGACGGCGACCGCCCCGTCGCCGCAGAGTGTGACGCACCAGCCTTCTAACTCAAGCGTCTCTTTGATGGCCTCTGCGACAACCTTGTGATCTTCAACTAAGAGGATGTGAGGCATAAGGATAATGCGGGGCTTGTGCTGTCCTTGCACCACAAGCCCCGCGTGCGTCTGCCCGTGTAGTGAGATGGACAGAGGCAAGACGAAATCCGTCGCGGTCTGCTATGATGCGCGCGTTCAGTCTTTGAAAATCAGCGACGGTCATGCGTAGCTCAACCTCAACCTCTACCGAGTGAATGAGCATCGCCGTTCGAGTTGAGAGGTTCTTACTCACGGCGACCAAAAAACGCAATCATGATTTTATCCCATATTGGGATGAAATCAAACACCTGACGCTATTCGCCCTATCAGGAGGAAACTCCTGATGGGCACAAATCCGCGTGTTAAGCCGAAACGTCTTGCTGAGAAGCTTCGCTATATTCGAGTGTCTCTAGATTTAACGCAGGATGAACTTGTGCGGAAGTTGGAAATAGAGACGCTTACTACTCAGAGCAAAATCTCGGAATTTGAATCGGGCAAGCGTGACCCGTCATTACTCATCCTTCTACGATATTCTCGCTTGGCGGGTGTACACATGGAAGACCTAGTTGACGACAAGACAGACTTGCCCAACAAACTACCGGGCAAGGTGAGATATAGAAATTAGCCCGCCTGACTTTTGCATCAACTCACTTACTTTTGAATCGAATCGGACTTTTGCACCAACGCCACTCGCGTAGGTATCTCCTGATGGGTAAGAAACCGCGTCAGAGGCCGCAACGCTTAGGCGAAAAGCTCCTAGCGATTCGCAACGCGCTCGCCTTATCTCAGTCTCAGATGGTTAACCGTCTGGATGTTGAAGGGATCGTACCAAGCCAAATCTCAGAATTTGAGACGGGCAAGCGTGAGCCGTCTTTGATCGTGGTCTTGCAATACGCGCGGCTGGCTGGCATCTGCGCCGACGTGCTGATTGATGACAAGTTAAACCTACCCGCCAAACTTCCCGCCAAGTCGAAACGGTCTTAACTAATGGGCAACCGCCTGAATTAATGGGCGGTTAATCATTGTTGTGCAAGACTTTAGCCATGTATACCACGTTAACAGTGTATACCTGATAAACACTTTTCTTGATTAGCCAGTTTCCTTGCATTTGCCTGCGAAAGCGTTGGCTTTGGCAAAAGGGCAAAAAAAGTGGATACGTCGTATCCATTTTAATGGGTTTTTGCGCGAATTTCAGGAGGGCCGCATGGGGGCTGTAAGCCTTGTTATTTCCGTAGTTAGCGGCCTAAGCTGAGTGCCTGTCGGAGTGGCATAATTTTTGTAATAAGTAAGGAGTGATCGTTGACAGGGAAAGGGCCGAGAGTAACGCGGCCTTCACTCTTTGGCCTGATGCCGCTGTTCCTCACGCATATGGCATTAGACCTGTCAGCGGTCTAAAAATTGAAAATTGAAGGGTTGTCTACGCTGTTCCCCTCGTCCTACCCAGACTCCACAGTGCAGACAAAAAGAAGGGAAAATAAAATGTTGCGTCGCATCACAGCTTGCTTCAGCGCCACCGCCCTCGTGCTGGTTTCGCTGCTCCCCCTAACAGTCGCTTCGGGCAAAGCCCACGCAGCGACTACGCAAGTCATCTCCACCTCGAAAATCGCCCCCGAGTTGCTTCTATCAGAAACTCCCGGCGGCACAACCACTTCGACGACCGTCGGCGGCGGCGGCGTTCCCAGTGAAGAAACGGGCGAAAGCGGCAGCGGCGTCGGCGTCGGGCCGATGGTTCGCGTCGTCATCCAAACCAAAGGTCGCCCCTCGGCCGAACAGCAGGCAGCAATTACTTCTTCTCAGGGACAGATCAGCCAGAGCTACGAAGCGCTCAACACGATGGTCGTTGAAGTTCCGCTCGGTTCGCTCGGCAGTCTGGCGGCGCGTGAGGATGTGGCCTACATCTCCTCCGACCGCGTGTTCAAATCACAGATGAGTTCGGCGGGCGACACCGTGGGCGCGACCGAAGTGGCGGCGGGTTTGGCGCACAGCCCGAAACTCACCGGCAAGGGCGTGACCATTGCCGTCATGGACAGCGGCATCAGCGCCTCTCACCCCGACTTCAGCAAGAACCAAAACAAGTCGCGCATCCTGACCGCCGTTAATTTCACGGGCAGCGGCACGGGCGACGACAACGGCCACGGCACGGGTGTGGCGAGCGTGGCGGCCGGCAACGGCGCGGCCAGCCCCTCCGGCACGAAGCATGTCGGCATCGCGCCCGACGCCGACCTCGTTGACCTGCGCGTGCTCGACGCGAACGGCGTCGGCCAGACGAGCAACATCCTGCGCGCCATCAACTGGGCTATCGTCAACCGCGAACGCTACAACATTCGCGTGCTCAACATGAGCATCGGCGCTCCGGTGCGTGAATCCTTCCGCCAAGATCCGATGTGCCTCGCCGTGGCCGAGGCCGTGCGCGCAGGTATCGTCGTGGTTTCCAGCGCGGGCAACTCCGGCCGCACCGAACCCCTCGCAGGTCAAGGCCCGTCGCAACTCATCTACGGCAGCATCAAAACCCCCGGCAACAGCCCTTACGTGATCACGGTCGGCGCGAGCGATTCGCGCAGCACCGCCCAACGCTCCGATGACACGATCACCGACTGGTCGTCCAAAGGGCCGACGCAGTACGACCGCTCCGCCAAGCCGGATGTCGTCGCCCCCGGCCGCCACATCATCGCCGCGATTGACCCGAACTCCACGCTCGTCCGCGACCATCAGGATAAGGTGCAAAGCGCCAATAACAACTACTTCAAGTTCAACGGCACGTCTTTCTCCGCGCCGGTCGTCTCCGGCACCATCGCCTTGATGCTGGAAGCGAACAAATCCCTCACCCCAACTCTCGTCAAGGCCGCTTTGATGCGCACCGCACAATCGCTGCCGAGTCTTGAGAATGCGACCAAAGTAGAGCGTCTCTTCAAGCAAGGCGCGGGACTCGTCAACGCCATCGGCGCGGTCAGGATGTCACAGGCCATCGTCCCCAACGCGGACAAACTCGTCGCGGGCGATAAAATTTTCATCCCGAACAACAAACTGAGTGCTGTTGACGGCGCAGTGACCATCGGCGGCGAGACCATCCAGCCCAACAATCGCATTCTCTACATGAATGGCGTGGTCTTCACCGAGGAGCCGGTGTTACTCAATGGCATCATGATCAACGATGGCATCCTGATGGCCGAGGGCATCCTGACGAGCGACGGCGTCCTGATCAGCAACGGCGTCCTCATCAGCAACGGCGTCCTCATCAGTAACGGTATCATGGTCATGGACGGCGTCCTCATCAGCAATGGCATTCTGATGAGCGAAGGCGTCCTCATCAGCAACGGCATTCTGATGAGCGAAGGCGTCCTCATCAGTAACGGCGTCCTCATCAGTAACGGCATCATGGTCACGGATGGCGTCCTCATCAGTAACGGCATTATGATCACCGACGGTATCCTGATGAGCGAGGGCGTCCTGATTAGTAACGGTGTCCTCATCAGTAACGGTGTCCTGATTAGTAATGGCGTCCTGATCAGCAACGGCATCATGATCAGTGATGGCATCATAATGAAGGACTAAGATATTTTGTCTGACGGCAATCTATATCGCTTGTGTGCCGGAAGGCAGAAATCAAAGGTGGGGAACGAAACTTCCTTACCAGCAGGGAGAATAGAAAAGACCCCTCACTGATAGATTCGCTCGATTGAGTTGCAGCGACGCAGAGTCAAGAGAGCGTTTGAGCACGCGGACGGAACCCTTACGTCCGCGTGCTTTCTTATTATCTCCTCACCTCATGCCGGCTTTGGCATAAAACGAGACATTATATCGAGCGGATTAATCTACGTGCGGAGGGTGAGCGGATCGCCCGATTACATTGACAAGGTGCTGCTCAAAATTTTGTCATCGTCTTCCTGCAGCAAGGCCGCGCCTGACGCGAATGAATTCGCCAACTCGGTGAAATTGTTCTTGAGCAGCCCGCTCGCCGCCTCTGCCATCACAGGCTTGGAGAACAGGTATCCCTGCCCGTAATCGCACGCCAGCGCTTTGAGTTGTGTGAGTTGCTCTTCCGTCTCGATGCCTTCCGCCACCGTCTCCATGTTCAAATTGCGGGCGAGCGTAATAACCGTCTGGACGATGGCCGAGTTCTCGTTGCCCGGACGCATCCGGCTAACGAACGAACGATCAATCTTCAGGTTGTTGACAGGCAAGCGATGCAGGTAGCTGAGCGATGAATACCCTGTGCCGAAATCGTCTATGCTCAGTTGGATGCCGAGCGATCTCAGTTGTCTGAGCATGGCGGTAGCCATCTCGATATTTTCCATCACCACGCTCTCCGTGATTTCCAAACGCAAAGAACCCGGATCGAGATTCATCTCTTGCAGCGTCTGTTGGATGGATTCGACTAAGCCGACCTGCTTGAACTGTTTGCTTGAGAGATTAACGCTGATGGACAGGGGCGTCGTGGCGGGCGACTCTAACTGCCACTGACGTATCTGGCGACAGGATTCGCGAAGCACCCAGTTACCAATCGGAATGATCAATTCGGTCTCTTCTGCAACGGGGATGAACTCTGTCGGCGAAACGAGGCCGCGCTCAGGATGTTGCCAGCGCACGAGCGCCTCAAAGCCTGAGATGTGGCCGGCCTTCAAATTGACGATAGGCTGATAGTGAATGACAAACTCTTCGCGTTCGATGGCGCGGCGCAAATCATTTTCAAGTTGGAGCAGCGAAATGGCGCGCGAGTGCATGACTTTATCAAAGACCTCATGGCGACCTTTGCCCTGCGCCTTCGCGCGATACATGGCCGTATCGGCGTCGCGTAGAAGTTCGTCCGGCTGGTTGTAGCCTGTGGATGAGAGCGCGATGCCGATGCTCGCGGTCGTGAATATTTCCTGACCGCACAGGTTGAACGATTCCGCCAGTTCGAGCCGCACCCGGTCTGCCACCCGGATCGCATCAACCGAATGTTTAATCGAATTGAGGAGGAGCGCGAATTCATCGCCGCCGAAACGCGCCACCGTGTCTTCGGGTCGCACACACTTTTCGAGCCGGCGAGCGATTGTGATCAGCAGTTGGTCTCCGACCACATGCCCCAGGCTGTCGTTGATATTCTTGAACCGATCTACGTCCAGAAAAAGGACTGCGAAGAGCTGTTCGGGCGATTGCTTCGTGCGCTCCATAGCCAGTTGTAATTGGTCTGTGAACAGAGCGCGGTTCGGCAGTCCGGTCATCTCATCATAGAAGGCCGCATGGTGGAGTTGGGCTTCCGCATGCTTGCGCTCCGTAATATCTTGAACCTGCATGATCAGGTGTAACGGTTCGCCGTTGGCATTGCGCACCAGAGAGGAACTGGACATCACCCAGACCGGGTATCCGAGTTTGTGTATGTAACGCTTCTCCATCGAACTGGTCACGATCTGACCTTCGAGCAGCATATAGATATCTGCGAGATGCTTGCCCAGGTCGTCCTGATGCGTGATCGCCTGAGAGGTGGTGGCTAACAATTCCTGCTCCGAGTAACCGATGATTTCACACAGGGAATTATTGACTTGCAGCCATTTCCCGTCGGTCGCCGTCAAGCCCATTCCGATAGCAGCATAGTTGAACGCACTGCGAAAGTGCTCTTCGCTTTCCTGCAACGCCTGTGCGATTCGCGCCTGTTCGAGAATGTGAAGATTAAGCTCTTCGACATGGCGAATGGCCTGTTCCGCCTGTGCCGTCGTGGCGTCTATATGCTTGTTGTATGTCTTAAAAGTAAAATAGATGATGGCGAGCAGCGGGATGGTCAACACAAAGGCATAGACACCACCGACGGCAATAAGTTTAACGGTGATACCGGCAGCCGAGGCTCCCGCAAAATACGTCACGAGCGTCCACGTATATTGTTTCCAGGTAGCCCAAAAAGGTTGATTTATTTTCAGCGCTTTCCACGCCGCGGCGGGCACGGAGTTGGCGATGCATTGAATGGCCGCCATCATGCAAATGGCGATGGCGAATTTGCTGGAGATGTCTCCTTGCGCCAGATTTACGATAGGCCCGAAGAAGAAACTCACCGTCCAGACCGTAAGAAATGTTGAGATAGCCAGAAGAGATGCATTAAAGAGAATCGTGGTGAGTTTCTTGCTGAAGCGAAACGATGAGCAGAAGGCTTCCGCGGCGGCCATCAGAATTGCCAGCTCGCCGCTGTAGAGCAGCATGGTGAGGAAGATAAAGGTGTCAGAGACCGTGATTTGAAATTTAATTCGTGAGACTTCGATGCCGATCCGAGAGCCTAAACAGATCGTCACGATAGACAACAGCAGGAAGCGCATGTCTATCTCTGCGAGCGGTGCATAGTAGATGGAATAACAACAAACCATTGCGCCGGCGGCAATGATGAGACGCATGAATGGTTTGGTGTAATGCTGTCTATTCACTGGAGTTTGATGGGTTGTCTGAAAACTTACAGGTTGTTCCGCTCTGCAACGCTTACTGAAAGAGATCATCTGATGCGTCTCCTCATCGACTTCCCAACGACAAATAAATCTTTTATTGCGAGGGGGTAGATCGTCTCGTACTGCCGGCAGGACGCTCGAACTACACTGTTATGCGGGGCGAAGAATCCGCCTACAGCCTATGTGCTCCAAAAGGTTTTTACTCGTCCGCCACGGACAGCAAACCATGACCTTTAAACGGGCTGCACAAAGTTAAAGTATTTTCGAGGTAGGTAATTCGGTCTGAAGGAATGTTCGATAGGCAGCCTTCACGCAAAAAAACGCGAAGAGGGCGCCCATAGAACAGCAACCATCATGCCGCAGTTTCTATATTTCACAATTCGGCGAATTGATTGAGATTATAAGACCGGACGGGGAGTATTCGATCAAGCGACAGGACATGAACAGTTCAACCAGAAGGACATCGGTCAGTCAGGTTGGGCGAGAACCCGTTCGTCCCTGTAGTTACGATAACAGCAGACGGAGCCTGACAGCAAGCGTTGCGCCGGAATAATCGCGGCGTCAAATCATGTCTAACTCTTCGTTGAAGCATGCGCGAACTCCCGGAGTTGTCTGAGAAGATGCGTGGAAGCCCCGCAATCGGGGAGCAAGCGGATGGAGGCAAATTGATCGCCTCCATCCGTTTTACTGTTGGTGAATATCGGAAAGCGGAGCAGGGGGCTGGCAGGCTTCCCTGCTCCGCTGTTGCTTTTCAAGCCGCGCCGACTTTTACGGCTGGCCGAAACGGGTGCGGTACTCTTTCGAGTTGACGAAGCCATTGACCATCGTGCGGAAGTCGTTGGCATTCGCGTTGAGGTAATTGAGCCAGGCGTTGAACCCTTCGGTCTCCGGGTCGCGCTTGAGATAACCGAAATACTGCATGGCGACGTAGGCCGGGTTGAACTCTTTGCTCTCGACCGCCTGGCTCTCGACAATCGCGCGCAAGACCTGCGCTCGCGTCTGCGCCCCGGTGTTGAGGTTGTTGACGAGTTGGTCGCGATTCGAGAGCGTCACGCGCGCCGTGCGCAGCAGCGTGTCAACGTAGTCTGCGTTCGACAGCGGGTCGTAGAGACTGCGGAAGGCCGGACGCTGCACGAAAGCGTTCGTGTAGGCGTCGCGCTTCGCGTTGACTTCGGCTTCGGTCTGTCCCGTCACGAATTGCAGATCGGGGATGATTTCGGCGTACTTCGGCAGGCGTCCGAAGGCCACGGCGTAGAAGCGGTAGATGAAGAAGCCTTTGATGCGAAACTCCGCCGACTCGAAGAAACTCCGCGAGACGGTGATGCGGTCGCACTCGGGCGAGGGAGCGACGTCGCAACGGTTCAGCACGCCGACCCATGCGTTGAAGCCATCCGGCTCAGGCTCGCGGAAGAGGAAGTCTAAATATTGCTGGCGCACGAAGAAGCCGTTGTTCTCAAGCGGGTTCGACTCGACGAAGTTGGTGTACGGGTCGAGCGCGAGCGCGCCGGAGAGGTAGGCGGTCTCGCCCGCATCGGAGCGCAGGCGCAAGGTGTAGTCGCCGAATTTCGCGTTGTCCGCGACTATCAGGTTAAAACTAACGATGCCATAGCCCGGCTCAGGATTAGGGAAATAAAGCGCGGGGTTTTCGCGCACGAAACTCGCCGGGTCAATCGTCATGAAAGGCGAGGTCACGCTGAAGCCGGAGGTCGTCAGGGGGACGTTGCCGAGGTTGCTGCCGCCGACGGTGAAACGGAAGACGCGCCCGGCGGAGAGTTGTACGGGCGCAGCCTGCAACGCGCCGTTGACCCCCAGAATGCGCGGGTTGAAAGATGGCGCGGCGACCGTGATGATGGGGTTCAGTATCGTCGTGTTTCCCGGCGTGACGTTCACGGGCGTCGTCGTCTCCGTGGCACGAAACGCGGGCTGGCTGCCGATGCCCGCATAAGGCGCCGAGAATACGAGATTGGTGGCGGAGACAGGCTCGTTGAGGTATTCGACGAGCACGCGATAGTCGGTCGGCGGCAACTGGTCGATCCGGTACGAGCCGTCGGACTTCGTGAGGCTGCTGCCCTCCACGCGCCCCGTGTAGAAATTCTCAGCCCACACGTGCGCGCCCGCACCGTAGTTGACTTGCCCCGCGATTGAACCTGTGGGCAAGGGCGTGCGCGCTCCGTAGATGGAGCGGATGCCTGCGATGTCGTCGTCAGAGAGCGTGCGTATGGTGAAGGCCGGGTCGATGAAGTTCTGACCCTGAATTGGCTGCATGCTCGCGCCGACGACCGCCGAGTGATCGAGGCCGAGGAGGTGTCCGAGTTCGTGTACGAACGTGGATTCGAGATCGTAGGTGTTCGACGTGCCGTCGGTCGAAAACTGCACGCGCGGGTTGATCGCGAGGTCGCCTTCGAATATGCGCCCCGTGCTGTCGAAGCTGACGCGCACGCGCCCCAGTCGCTGACCGCCCGCATTGGTGAAGGTGTCGTTCGTGCTGGTTGCCGCCACCGTGATCAGGTTGACCCCGTCAGAGCCGGTTGTGTTAACCGAGTCAAGAGTGGTGGACGACTCTACGAAACGGATGTTCGTCACGTCAGACCAACGACGCAAAGCCCTGCGCGCCGCGCCCACAACGTCGCTGCCCGCCTTGATATTTGCCGGCGGAGAGTTGAGCGAAGTCGAAAATGCGATGGGGATCGTGGTGTTTGTCCACCTGATTTGCACGGACGAACTGCTGTACTGGTAGGTGTAACTGTGTGCGGGCAAGGCCGCACACAATAATACTGCGGACAAGACGAGCGAAGTGATAATTCGAGACATTAAAAACTCCCTGCGGGTTGATTAAGTTATGAGGGGATGGTTGTTTGATGCGAGCCGGGCGCGCTATGTTGGCAGTTAAATTTCCCGTCTTACTCGCGCCGGGGGGCACTTAAATTTATAACAGTTACGCTCCGCCCGAGACAAGTCTTTTCTCTCGGCCTTGCCAGGTCGCAGACTTCAACCCGCCTGCGCAGGTCAACCTCAACGAATTTCGATGCTCCGAAGCAACGTTAAAACGCCCATGCGTGCATCAAACGAGTACGGGACATGTGCGGCGGCGGTCTCTCTGCGCAGTTTTTCTTTGAAATATTGAGACCTCGCCTGCTGGCACGATGTTTGTGTAAAAGGAACGAGGAAGCGTGTTACGGCGCGCGTAGTCCCGCAGGTCACTCCCCGATCTTATTTCCACGGAGGCCACCGAAAGCTAGATGAGCACACAAGCGGTTTCGCAAAACGAGATCATACGCAAGAACATCGCCGCCATCTCCGAGATGCAGCGCAAGGACGTTGCCACGCGCAAGCCGGAGGAACGCATCTCCGATTCGGTCACGCGGTTTTCCGGCTCGACCGTGTTCGTCTTCATTCACATCGTCTGGTTCGGCCTGTGGATTCTGCTCAACGTTAACCTGATTCACATACCCTACGTCAGCGAGTTCGACCCGTTTCCATTCGGGCTGCTCACGATGATCGTCTCGCTCGAAGCGATCTTCCTCTCGACCTTCGTGCTCATCTCGCAAAACCGCATGTCGGCCTTGAGCGAAAAGCGCGCGGAACTCGATCTGCAAGTCAACATGCTGGCCGAACAGAAGGCCGCCAAGTCGCTCGAACTGCTCGAACATATCGCGCAGCAACTCGACGCCGTCTACGACCGTTTCAACTACAAGACCGACCCCGAAATCGAAGCCCTCAAAGTTTCGCCCGAACCGCACGAGGTGCTGCAAGTGATGGAAGAGGCGGTGAAAGCCGAGGCCAAAGAGACCGCGCGCGAGATCAAGGAAGAAGTCAAAAAAGAGATCACGGGCGAGTTCAAAGAGGCGGTCGAAGATGTGACGGACGAGGTTGAAACCGTGCGCGAAGACGTGCAGACCATGGACGAAGAGGTCAAGCGTGTGGCGAGCGACATGAGAGAGGTCAAGGAAGAGATCGAGATGAGCGCGCCGCAGCGGGGCTGAGGATTCTGCGTCGGGATGCGTGAAACCGCGACTCAGCGCAAACTAACGGCGTCCACGACCGACGCCGCGACCCGAACCAATCGCGCCGCACAATTCAACGAGCGGACAAGTTAAAGCGTATCCCGTTCAATCAAAGTTGAACGGGATACGCTTTTTGTTTCCAGCGCGCCCCATGCCGCGCTCGCGCTCAATGCAAGTGAAACTTAACGCCCTTTCGCCGTGCTCCGCCCGGCGCGCGACGCGCCCACACCGTCTGCGGCAGCGGCCGAATCGTCGTTCGGCGCAGACTCCGTGACCGTTCGGCGCGCGCCGCCGAGGTCGGCCATCGCCACGATCAAGAGTAACGCCGTCACGCTGAGCGTCGCCAGCACGTAGAGCAGCGCGACCTGTTCCGTCCAGATCAGGCCGATGATGATTACCGCCGCCGCGGCGATCCAGATAAAAGTCGTCCGACGGCTATTTTTGCGCGCGCCGCCGACCGTGGTTGCAGTTCTCCGAGCCATCTAAAATTCTCCCGCCTCTTCTGGTCTGAGTAAGAAATTGAAAAGACAATCTAACATAACGCCCGGCGCATCGGCGACGCGCCGCGCACCCCCTCACAAAACGAGAGGCTGGCCGTATACCGACGGCCAACCTCTTTGTTGAAGCGACTCGCGCGTTCAGTAAAGTATACGCAGCGGGGCTTGCGTGACTAAAGAACTCGCGCCGCCCGTGGCGAAGCCCGTCAGCAGCTTGGCGATGCCCGCGGGAGAGAACTTGCCCTCCTCCGGCACTTCGATGATGTCGTAAGGCTGAAGCGCGACATCCTCTTTCTTGCCCTGCTTGATGGCCTTGTAGTCAATCGTCAGCGTCTCGGACTTCATCCCGCCGGGCTTCTGCCGGTAAATACGCACCTTCGTCTCTTTAGCATTGCGCGCGCCGCCGACGATGCTGATCGCGCGCGACAGCGTCATCCCGTCTTTCAGGTAGAGGTTAGAGGGCTGCACGACGTTGCCCGTCACGTAAATCGGCAAAGCCTCGGCCACGTAGATCACGTCGCCGGGGTGTATGTACGGGTTGGCCTCGCTCTTGCCCATCTTGAGGTCTTCGACCTTGTAGATGGTGAACGGCACGCCGAGCGAGTCTTCGCCGCGTTGAGCCTGCGCGGCGGACTGCATCTCCTCCGGCGCGGGACACAGGAGCGGCTGCGTGTGGAAAATCTGGATCGTGCCGCTCTGCTGTTCGGTGACGCCGCCGCTCTTCGAGATGAGTTCGAGCAGGCGCGCGGGGCGGCGCATCTCGTAAGGGGCGGGCGAGCGCACCGCGCCGTAGACGGTGGCGGGCGTGCGGCTCTTCTCGTCCTTGACGGTCATGTAGACGCGCGGGTTTTTGAGAAACTTCGCGAGCGCGCCCTCGACATCCTTGCGCACGTCCTTGATGCTGCGGCACTGCGCGTTGATCGGATGCTCGACGAACGGGACGACGAGGTTGCCGTCGTTGTCCACGGCGAACGCGCCGTCGAACTGCGGCTCGCCGAACACCCTGAGTTCGACCACGTCGTTCGGCCCGAGCAGGTATTCGCGCCGCGCCGTCATCGTGCCGCCGGCGGCGTCGCTGACGGGCTGCACGGTCGCGCCCTGCTGCTGCTGCTGTTGGGTCGGAGTCTGCGGCTGCTGCGCGCTGAGCGGCAGGATGAACATCGAACAGATGGCGGCGAACAGAAGTGTAGCTTTGATTACTCTCATGATTTTATTTCCGTCTCGTGATTGTCGGCGCGGTTGTCCCGGCGAAATTTTCCCTTGTGTCGGGCGGGGAAGAGTTATAGATGTCCGAAAGAAGTGGAAGGGCTGCCTTGACGCCAACTCTTAATTTTGCCGGGGTAGGGGGCGCGCGCCGCCGATCAACTTCGCCATCAACTCTTTAAAGCCGTCTAACGCGCGGTAATTGTCGCACAGAAGCGGCCAAACGCCAATTCGCCCAATGGCTGTAATCTTGAAGTTTCAGGTTGCGGGTTTAAAGTTTCAGGACTGAAGTTTGAGGTTCTTAGACTCGAAATCCGCAACCTGAAACTTGAAGCCCGTTTAACGGTCTCGCGTCGGAATTCGCGCCCGCGCCGTGCGGTTCGCAGAGGGGGTTTATAAAGGATTGTCCCGCCTTGTGTGCCCGTCCTTCCCTTTTTTCGCGGGACGCCTGAGCGGCGATTCTTCTTCTATGTCGCCCATCGCCAGACGCGCGCGCAGCATCTCGATCTCGCGGTTGATGCGTTCGGCGGCCTCCTCGCGCGCGTCGTCGCTCATCTCGGCGCGGGAGAGGTAAAAGAGCGCATCGCGGTAGCGGGCGACGGCGCGCGTGTAGCGTCCGCGAAAGGCAGCGCGCTCGGCGAGTTCGACCCAGTGCGCGACCTTCACGGAGGCTGTGAAGTTATGTACGGCGAGGGCGGAGTCGCGCAGTTCCGGCTCCGCCGGGTAGACCTGCAACGCCTCGTTGATGACATCGAGGGCGCGCATCGCCGTCTCGATCTTGTCTGAAACGCTGACGCGGCGTTGCGCCTCGTGCGTGAGCCGCTGCGCCTCGCCGCGCACCCACGACAGGAGGTGATGCTTTTGCAGGCCGCGCACGCGCTCCTGTCCGGCGCGCAGCGCGACGCGCACGTCGGTCGCCGTACCCGAGGCGCGAATCGTCTCTTCGGTGCTCGACAGGTATTGTTCGCAGAGGCGGAAGGCTTCGAGGTGCGCGGCGGGTTGTTGCAAGCCCGCCTCGTCGGCCTGCGCGAGCCGTTGTTGCAAGGCGCGGAGCGACGTGGCCGACTCGCGCACGCTCGCTTTGCGCGGCGCAGGACGTTGCAGACCCGGCGGAGCGGGTTGCGCGCCGTCGCTGCCCATACGCATTTCGAGTTCGTGCGTGTAGCGCGCCCAGGCGCGGCGCATCACCACCTCGCGTGCGGCCACGGCGACGAGCAGCACGACGCTCGCGGCCAGACCGGCGGGCAGCAAAGGGGCTTCGTCGCCGCTCACGGCGAGCAGCCACCACAGCCCGAAAAAGACGACGAGCGAGACGAAGATCGCCGTTAACATGAAGCCGACCGAAGAGGGCATGCGCGGGCGCGCGGACGGACGCCTGCGCGGTTGACCGACGGTGGCCGGGCGGGGCTGGCGATTCGAGTTGGTGTAGTTTGCCGATTCGCTGGGCAAGCGTTCTCTCCGGGAACGAAGGACGGGGCGACTCGCGCCGCTCTCATCCGAACGGGTCGCGTGTGCGTGAACTTGCGTAAAGGCACACGGCGCGGGCGCAAAAGCCAATCAAGCCGAGACGAAAATTATAGTCACCTTTTCAATCGAGTCTGTCAACAGTTGACACAGCCGTCGCCCCGGCTGAGAAAGGGCGTGCCCGCTCGAAATTATACTGGAAGTGGGGGGCAAATCTGTTTATACTGGCGCGCGCCTGCGGAACACGCGCGCCCTTTGATTGGACGGCCGTTGTTCAATCATCCCCGATTATTCAATACCGCGCAGTTATCAAAGTCCCCGTCGGACGGCGGTCGGCGTGAGGTTGTTCGAGCCGGGACGGCGGGCGGATCAAGTTAATGGTCAATTGTCCCAAGTGCGGCACGGCCGTGAGAGAGGAAAAGGCGTTCTGCCACAACTGCGGCTCGCCGATGGATGCGGCGAAGGCGCAACGCGAGACGCCCCTCCCGGACTTCGGCGCGACTATCATCGAACCGCCGCGCAGCCCCGCGCCATCGCAGCCGCAGCAGCCCTTTGCGCCCCCGGCCGCGCCCGAAGTTCAACCGCCCGGCCGGCCGACTGCGCCCGTTTCGTATCCGACCACGCCCGTTTCATACCCGCCCGCGGGCGTCGCCTTACCCACGCCTTCGAGCGCACCGCCGGTCGGACGGCGCAAATCCTCGCGGAAGATCGGGGTCGGCTTCGTCCTGCTTTTGCTCTTCCTGACCATTCTGGCGTTCGTGCTGGCTATCGTGACCGACTGAACGCGGCGCAGCAGAAGTGAACCCGCGAAAATAACCCTCGACGCTTCCCATGAACGAATTCGCAGGCATTCAACAAACGACGCTCGGCGCGATTCCCGCCCTTCCGGCGCGACCGCGACGCGGCCTCCTGCGCGGGGCGGCGATTGCCTTCGCGGCGCTCATCGCGCTCCTGCTCGCGCTCGTCCTGCTGTTACTGACCGGGCTTGAGACCGGCCCCGTGCCGTTCCTCATCGGCCTCGTGCTGGCGACGCTGCCCGCGCCCGTCTACGTCGCGCTCGTGCTCTGGATCGACCGCTATGAATCCGAACCGGCCTGGACGCTCGTAACTGCTTTTATCTGGGGCGCGGTCGTGGCGGTCTTCGTCGCCGCCTTCGTCAACACGATTGGCAGCCTCATCGTCGCGTCTCTCATCAGCAACGAAGCGGGAAGATTTTACGGTGCGGTCATCTCCGCGCCCATCGTCGAGGAGAGCATGAAGGCGGCCGTCCTCTTCGGCCTCTATTTCTGGAAGCAAGACGAGTTCGACGGGGTGATTGACGGCATCGTCTATGCCTCGATGGTCGGACTCGGTTTCGCCATGACGGAGAACATCCAGTATTACGGCAAAGCGGCGCTGGAGGGCGGTGTCGGCGGCGGCATCGTGCTCTTCGTCCTGCGCGGGATGATGGCTCCCTTCTCGCACCCTCTGTTCACGAGCATGACGGGCATCGGCCTCGGCCTGGCGAGCCAGTCGAAAAGCGGTTTCGTCAAATTTTTCGCGCCCGCCTGCGGCCTTCTCCTCGCGATGTTCCTGCACGCCCTCTGGAATTTTTCGGCCTCGATGAGCGCCCTGCTCTACTTCGTCGTCTACTTCCTGATCATGGTTCCGATGTTCGTCGCGGTGTTAGTCTCGATCTACTTCGGGCTTCAGCGCGAGGGGCGCATCGTGCGCGAGCAACTCAGGCACGACCTTGAGCACGGCCGGTTGACTCAGTCGGAACTCGAACTGCTGGCGAGCGTGCGCGGGCGCATGGGCGCGTCTTTCAGAGCGTTGCAGAAGGGCGGTTATCGTTCGTGGCGCGGGCGGCGCGAGTTCAACCGCGTGGCGAGCGAGTTGGCTTTCCATCGCAATCGGGTCGCGCAGGGGCATGTGGTCAGGGACGGCGCGGCCGTCGAGGAATTCTACGTGCGGCAACTCTCGGAGTTGCGCGGTCAGTTCAACATCTCTTGAAGCGGAGCGAAAGTTAAAACGGAAATCCCCACCGTGAAAATTCAACTTCTTCCCAGCACCTTCGACCAAAACGGCTGCGCCACGCAGGAACAGCGGCTCACCTGTTTCGTCATCGACGACCGCGTCGCCGTGGACGCCGGCAGCATCGCCCTCGGCCTCTCAGACGAGCAGCACGAAAGCGTCCGCGACATCATCGTCACGCACCCGCACATGGATCACATGGCGACGCTCCCCATCTTCATAGACGATCACTTCGCGCTCCTGACCGAACCCGTGCGCGTCCACGCGACCGAGGAAGTCATCGCCCTGCTCGAACGCGACGTATTCAACTGGACGGTCTACCCGCGCTTTTCCCAACTCAAGAACGAACATTGCTTTGTGATGGAGTACATCCCGTTCCGCCCGCGCGAAGAGTTTCGCGTGGCGCACCTGACGGTTACTGCCGTGGCCGTCAACCACATCGTTCCGACCGTCGGCCTCGTCGTCTCTGACGGGACGACGACCGTCGCGTTTAGTTCAGACACGGCGGCCACCGAAGACTTCTGGGAGGTCGTCAACGCGCGGCCGGACATCTCCGCGCTCTTCATCGAATCGTCGTTCCCCAACTCGATGGGCAAACTCGCCGAGGTCTCCGGCCACCTCACGCCCGATGGCGTCGCCGCCGAACTACGCAAGCTCTCGCACAATCACCTCGACGTGCTGGCCGTACACCTCAAACCCTCCTACCGCGAAACGCTCGTCCGTGAACTCGACGCGCTCGACATCCACGGTCTCTCCGCGATGGAAGCCGGACGCGCCTATGAGTGGTAGAAACGCGCGTTGAAAATCTTGTGGTGAAAATCGCGCGGGGTAAAAGCAAAAGCCGCCTCTGTTGAGAAGCGGCTCGCACGGTGATAGGTCGAGATGTCAACGTCAGTTCGTCATTCGCAGAATTCCCCGCCCGCTGGCGTCGTCGCCTCCGAGTTCGCCAACAAGCCTTCCATGTGCTGCCGCGCCTTCCACGCGCCCGTGCGGTTCGCCACTTCTATGCCTTCCGTCCACGCGCGCCGCGCCTCATCGCGCCGCCCCTGATTCACGAGCGCCGTGCCGAGCATTTGATACGCCGCCGTGAAGTCCGTGTTCAACTTCACGACTTGCCGCAGTGCGTCGGCCGCCTCTTCCCAAAGCTCCAATTTGACGTACTCGTTCGCCAGCCCGTACCAGACCATTTCCTGATCCGGCTGCGCGGCCACCATCGCCTTGAACGCTTCGATTCTTTCCTGTGACACCTTCACCCTACCCTTCCCGCTTTGCGCTGCGGCAGCCGCGCCTCATCTCACCGTTACCGCGCGTGCTCGAATTCGCTCTCCGTGTGCTCGCCCGCCACGCCGTCGAGCCGGACGCGGCCGCTCGGCAGCAACTCCGCGACGCGGAACGTGCGCTCGGCGCGCTGGCGACCCGGCATCAACTCGCCGCGAAAGGTGACGCTCATGCCGGGACGCGCCCAGCGGTTGAGGCTGCGTTCGCGCTCCAGACTTTTCGCTTCCCGCGCCGCCCTGCGTCGCCCGATCAACGCCACCGCGCCGACGCCGCCGACCGTCAGCACCAGACCACCCAATAGACGTTTCGCAGTTTTTCTCATCTGCTCAAGCCCTCGGCTCCCCGCTCGCGTGCGTCTCGCCCGCCCTAGAGACGACGAAGCGCAAGCCCCTCCGCGCGTTCGAGAGACTTGCGCGCCGTCTTTCCTGCTGCCCCCGCCGCCAGGCGGCGCGAGTCGCTGTGCTGAACCCGGCCGGGCTTCAGCACAGCGGGTCGAGTTTTTCGCTCTGGATCGGCAGGCCGGCTCTGAGCGAGCGGTCGGCGTTGATCTCTGTATAGTGCGCCCACTCCGCCGGCACTTTGTCTTCGGCGAAGATGGCCTCGACGGGACACTCCGGCACGCACGCATCGCAATCAATACAGGTCTCCGGGTTGATCACGAGCGCGGCCATCTCATCGTCGAGGTGAAAAGCCTCGACCGGACAGACCAGCGCGCAGTCCGTATAACGGCAGCCGAAGCAGGGTTCGCACACAACGTAGGTCATTAAATTTAGCCTCCTCAAAAAGTGTATGACGACAGCCGCGCGAAAAATTCGCGTCACAGCGGCGCAGGTCGGTGCGCCCTGACGCGGCGGCAAAAACACGGAAAATCTACGAGCGCGCTATATTAAGCACGAACCGGCAAGATTGAAAAGCAAAATTTTCCTACGGGCAGATCGCCCGTCAACCGTCGTCGCCCGCGCGCCGTTTGTGTTTGGCTTTGCGCTCGGCGGGGTGCGCGCGCTCCTCGGGTTTGGCGCGTGTGAGCGGGTGGCCGGGCGACGCGAGGGGCGTGCGAAGCGTGGCGCTCGGAGGAAGTTGGCCTCGCTTCTTCGACGGCTTCTTAGCGTTTGATGACATGGCGTTTGCTAAGCCTCTTTTCGGGATGGCGCGATGCTACGCGCGCCTCCCTCCCGTGTCAATAGTCGGCGGGCGCGATTCTTTTTGTTCTTTTTGTGACGAAGGCGTCGGAGAGTTGTCGTGCGGCGGCGGTGGGATGTGGGCGGCAAAGAGTTTGCGCCTTATCGTCTCGGCAGGGAGAGGATAAGGCGCAAGCGAATTGCTCCGTTTGTCGGAAAGTTATGCCTTGCTCGGCTGCGGCGTCGTCTCGCCGAAGAGCGTCTTCAACGCCTGCGAAGTTTCGGTGCGACGCTTCTGCTGAAACTCGTTGACCCATTCGGTAACGGTCGCTACCACGTCGCGCGCGGCTTCGTGCGTAGACTTCTTCTGTTCGGCGCTGGTGGTTTCGGCGGCGGCTTCCTGCGCGGCGCGTTCCCCACGTTTGATGATCTTGATGGATTTGTTCGTCGTCATGATGATTGCCCTACCCGCCTTGTTGTGTATTTTCTTTCGTAACTATAAGACGCTTGAGGCGTCGGAAAAGTTCCAATTAGTTCGCGTTCGTGCGCCGCCTCGGAACTCGTTCAGACCTATAGCAAATCGAAGGCCACAACTTTCAAGTCGTGTCTGAACCCTCAACGCGGGTGATGTGTGAGAGTTTGCGTGCGCGTTTTCGCGGCGTTTCAGATGCGCTTTACACGCGCGCAACTTCCCCGTGACAATTTGACAATCAAGTCGGCCGCGCACCGTATAGTTTCCCAATCGTTCACTCTCAACCCATCTGCGCCTTTTTCTGATACGCTTTCAGACACCCCGCACATGAAAGCCGCGAAGGACGCGAAAGGTGAAACTCCCTTCGCGTCCTTCGCGGCTGTGAACTTCGCGCACTACTGCGGCGCGCGCGCGGCCAGGCGTGCCGGTTACTCTTTCTTGCCGAATATGCCGCCGATACCGCCGAGCACATTCTGCGCGGTGTCGGCGACGCCGCCCGCGACATTCGCGCCGCCGCCGAGTGCGCTGTCAATCGTGCCGGAGACGGAGGCGGGCAGTTTGTCGCGCATGTAGCCCATCACGGTGTCAATCGCCGTGCGCGCCTGCGCTTCGGTGATGCCGGTTCGTTCGGTCACTTGTTTGATCAACTCTTCCATTTTTTCTCTCCTCTTGCGGGGGACAGGATTGCCGTGCTCGCGCCGGCCGAGTTAAATGAAGACGACGGACTGCGCGTTCGGGATGTCGAACCGACGGCGGCAGCGCGGGCAATCAAGCACGTCGTCTATGCGCACCATGTAGTCGCGCGAATTGCGAAACCGCGCGCGATCCTGTTCGCTCGCGCCGCGCGGCAAGTCCTTCTTCTTCGTGCGCCTGAGCCAGCGCACCTCGTAGTCGGCGCGCTCGCGGCAATGCGGGCAACTGTAGGTGGCGCGCTTGGCCTCCTGTTGCTCGTTGAAAAAATCTCTCTCGTTCATAAGTTAAAAATACCGCTGATCGCGAAGCTAACTCAAGTGCGACCGGCCGTGAGCGCCCCGGCGGATTCGCCCGAAGGCTTCGTTCCCTGCTCCCGGCGTTCGCGCCGCCGGTGATACAGCACGATGAAGAGACCGGCCAGAGCGTTCGCCACCATGACCGCGTTCGTCACGACGAAGACCCAGTTGCCGACGAGCCAACTGTAGATCGTGAAGCCGACGGACGCGGCCAGTTGCCCGATGAAGAGCCACTTCGAGACGTTTTCGCTCGACCCTTCCTTCCACTGTTTGAAAACCTGTTTGCCGATGGTCAGCACGAGTATGAACGAACTGATCCATCCGATGGCTTCCTGCATCTCGCCCCCTGGTTCTAAACATCTTCCGCCGGCAAACGCCCGCGCCCTTCCGACAACAAGCGCCGCACCGTCTCCAGCAAACTCACGGGATTGACGGGCTTCGGCTCGTAAGCGTCTGCGCCCACGGCGAGCGTGAAGGTGGCGTTGCCGGTTCCGAACCCGGTCGTGACGACGATAGGGATCGATTCAAGTTCTTCGGTGTCGCGGATGCGGCGGACGAAGTGTGCGCCGTCCGCCCCCGGCATGTTAACGTCCGTGATGATCAGATCGGGGCGCAGGATGAGGGCGAGTTCATATGCCTTCAGCCCGTCCTCGGCGGTCAACACCTCGAAGCCCTGCCGCTCCAAAGTCATGCACATCAACTGCCGCGCGATCTCGTCGTCTTCCGCCACCAAAATTTTCTTCGCTTCAGTCATAACTCGTGAATCGTGAATCGTAAATCGTGAATAGATAAAACCTTTCTTAATCTATTCACGATTTACGATTCACGATTTACTTTCCTCATTCTGTTCGCACAATTCGCGCAGGAGACGAAAGCTGTAGATGCCGGTCTGGTGGCCGTCGCTCCAGCGGAAGGTGAGCGCGTAGCGCCCGACGATGTCAACGCTCTCGATGGTGAGGTCGTCCGGGACGCTGCCCGGGTCGAGCATGCGCTGCCCCGTCATTTCATTAACGCATCGCGCGCACGGACAGACCCGCCTGAGCGCGGCCGCGCCGTAGCCGCACACGCGCCCGTCGCCCCACTTCACGCGCAGCCCCGCACTACCTTCCTGCACGATCTCATGCGGCTCAATCGCAGGCCCGCGCCTTCGCATCATCTCATTCATACAAAAGTGATGAGTGATGAGTGATGGGTGACGAGTGAGAAGAGGTTTTAACTCATCACTCATCACACATCACTCATCACTCTATTCGTTCTCCCGCACGGCCTGTTCGACGGCCTCGGCCGTGATGTCGAAGTGAGAGGCCGACCAGACGGCCTGACCATTGCGCAGGATGATGGCCTGCGGTGATTCGTGCCGGATGCCCGTCTGCTCGGCCACGCGGCGCGAGAGTTCGGCCGCGCGCTGCACGATGACGAGCGAGACCTGTCCGGCCACGCCGGTCGGCAGCTTCGACATTTGATGGTGCGCGCGCGCGCTGATGGGACACGTCGTGCTGTGTTTGAAGAGGACGACGGGCGCATCGTGCGAGCGCGCCAGTAATTCGTCGAGTTCCCCTGCGTCCGTCACGGGCGCAAAGTTGGTTGATTGTTCAGAAGTCTCCGGCATTGCAAAATAGCCTCCGCCAATCAGAAATCGGCGCGCCTTTTTCCACATACGATTTATTTGATTACTCACAATGGGAACGCAGTTGATATTAACGCACCTGCGCCGGACGTACAACAA
>DASVPS010000368.1:0-3745 GCA_036389555.1 Pyrinomonadaceae bacterium | reverse complement strand
AGATGAAACGCGCTTCAACGTCCGTCCTCCAGCGCCGCCTGCGCATCGGTTACGGTCGCGCCGCCGCCATCCTCGATGCGATGGAGCGCGAGGGCTACATCGGTCAAGCCGACGGCGCGCGCCCGCGTCCCATTACGGGACGCGCCTATGAAACCGTCGCTCATTGGGACGATCAATTGCGTGACGAAGGCTGAAACAACTTTTCCACAGTTACTGTGGAAAACCCTGTGGAAAAATCGCTTTTTGACATTACAAGTTCCTGACAAAGTTAGACTTCTAGCATTTTGCACATCTTCGCGGCAAAGTTTCGCATTCCTGTTTCAAAGGCCGTTAAAGCCGTGGACGCTCAACGCTTTGAAGGTCGCAAACGACGCTCGTCCAGACGAGGCAGGCGCATTTTCCCGTTAGTGTTTTTCTGCTACGCGCTCCTCTTCGCGTGCCTCTCTTCGTGTGTTAAGTTGCCCCGCCGCCCCGTAGTTGTAAGTAGTCTCACAACATACGGACTCACGCCCGCGCCGCCCGCACAAACGACGCCGCTCATCAATCTCAACACCGCCTCGCGCGAAGAGTTGAAGCGTCTGCCGGGCATCGGCGAAGGGCTGGCGGCGCGCATCGTCGAACACCGCGAGCGCCACGGAGCGTTTCGCCGCGTCGAACATCTCATCATCGTGCGCGGCATCAGCGAGCGACGCTTCGCGGAGTTGCGCGCCTTCGTCACCGTTGACTGACGTTGACCGAGTTGACCCATTCGCTTTGAACGCTCAAGACGATCTGCAACGCGCCGCGCGCTCCATCTTCGACGCCACGCTCGCGCGCATGGACGCGCGCGCCGCCACCCACAGCGCGCTCCGCTTCACGAATGGGCGACTGACAATACTCGATGCCGTCTTCGACCTGAACTCGCAGCCGCTCGCCATATACTCAATCGCCTTCGGCAAAGCTGCCGCTGCGATGGCCTCCGCGTTGGACGAAGTGCCGGGCGGCGCGCTAGCGGGCGGAGTCGTCTCCGCGCCGCCCTCAAGCGTCGTGTTGTCTGAACGCTGGCGGGTCTTCGCGGGCGGCCATCCGCTGCCGAACGAGGCGAGCCTTGAAGCGGCGCGCGCCGCCTTCGCCCTCTTGCGTGAGGCCGACGCCGAGCCGCACGCGCTCGTCATCTTCCTCATCTCCGGCGGCGGTTCCGCGATGCTCGAATGGCCGCGCGACGAATCGATCACGCTCGCAGAGTTGCGCGCGGCAAACAGCGCGCTGGTCTCTTGCGGCGCCGGCATAAACGAGATCAATGCCGTGCGGCGCGCGTTCTCTTCCGTGAAGGGCGGCGGCCTCAGCGCACGCGCCCCGCGCGCCGCGCAAATCTCGCTCATCATCTCCGACACGAAACAAGACGAACCGCACAACGTCGCCTCCGGCGCGACTTACGCTTTCTCGCACGAGTCGCTCGATCCGTCCGAGATCATCAATCGTTACGGGCTCGACGCGCGCCTTCCGGCCTCGATCCTCCGCGCCGTCAGGCAACCACGCCCCTTCCATACGGAGACGGAGCGTGCCGCGGCGTTGCGCCGCCATCACGTGCTGCTCAATAACGAACGCGCCGTGACGCATGCGGCGGAGGTTGCCGCGGCGCTCGGCTTCACGGTCGAGATCGCACGCGATATTTCAGAGCAGGGCGTTGCAGAAGGCGCGGCTCTACTCGTCTCGCGTCTGTTCGATTTGCGAAGGAGGGAGGGATGGCGTCCGGTGTGCCTGATTTCCGGCGGCGAGTTCTCATGCCCGGTGCGCGGCGCGGGCGTCGGCGGGCGCAACGCCGAGACAGTCTTGCGGTGTGCGTTTGAGATAGAGGCTCATCGCGCGCGTCCATCGTCCGCTGCGGCCACGCGCGTCGTCGCGCTCAGCGCGGGCACGGACGGTGTTGACGGCAACAGCCCTGCGGCGGGAGCGACGTGCGACGACACGACGCTTGCACGCGCCCGCGCACGCTCACTCGACCCACAAAAATTTCTCGAAGCGAGCGACGCCCATACACTCTTCCACGCGCTCGGCGAGGCCATCACGACCGGCGCGACCGGCACAAACGTCCGCGACCTGCGCATCCTGCTAGCAGGATAGTTTCAGGTTTCAAGTTCAAGACCAAAAATCTCAGCCCTGAAACTTGCAACCTGAAACGTGCAACCTGAGACTTACTCCGCCCGCCCGAAGTCGTCGCTGAAACGCACGATGTCGTCCTCGCCGAGATAGGAGCCGCGCTGAATTTCGATGAAGATTAACTTCTCCGCGCCCGCGTTTTCGACGCGGTGCTTTGCCTCGATGGGAATGTCTATCGTGTCGCCCGTCAGCACCGTGATCTCTTCATCGTTGAGAGTCACCTTGCCCTCGCCCGCCACCACCATCCAGTGCTCCGCGCGCTGCGCGTGCTTCTGGTAACTCAGACGCTTTCCCGGCAAGACTTCGATCCGCTTGACCTTGAAGTTCTCGCCCTCGTCGAGCACCGTAAACGACCCCCACGGGCGTTCGTCATAAAGCGGCGACGCATTCGCCGTCCCGGATTCTGACATGCTTGCTCCCTGCTTTGATTATTTCCAACCCTTCCGGCGCGCCCGGACTGAATCACCGCCAGAACGCTCATTCGCCGCCGGATGGTGCAAACAATTTACACGCACAAAGTTTCCCTGTCACCCGGATGAGCGTGGGAAGGGGCAAAGGAGACTACTACCTTACGGAGTTTCGTGTTCGGGCTATCCGCCACCAAACTCAGTCTGTCAGGTAGATTAACCGCAGACGGCAGCAATAGCTGCCGGGGCGCACGTTTACGAAAAGGGACGGCACCGGAAGTATATTTACAATCAATACACAGTCCGGCGACTACGTCCCTTCAGTAGTTTCATCCAAGCTAACGGATGACCCTTAATACATTCCGACGATTGGCGACTGACTTAGAGTTGTCAGAATCCGGCCTCATCGAGAAGATTGATGAGGTGCGGTTCGTCATCCCCGACGATTCTGACCTTTTTCCCAAAATCTTTATTCTCATCGAAGAGGGCTTGCAGGCTGTGCTTCTCGGGCGACCAATCCTCTCTCACCTTCGTGGCCGGATTTTTCTTTTGCCTCTTTTTCTGCTTGTTCTGCTCCTTCTCCCAATCTTCCTTGCGTCCGATGTCTATATCTTCGACCGGATAGGTGATATGGATGGTGTAATCGGCATCGCCGCGAGCATTCAGCAGCATTTCGAATGCCTCGCGCTCTGGATTGCCGTGCTCGCCGTCACCTGAGAAGACATAGTGATCGGCGGTGATTTCTTGGAAAAAGTCATTATCCAGATTGTTGGCACTGCCGTGGTGCGGAACCTTGAGCAGATCGACGTGCATCGTGCCGCCATCTTCCTTGAGTCCCAGAAGTTCCAATGCCTCCAGAATTTTATCGCCGCGGGCGTCGCCCGTGAGCAGCATGCGCTTGCCTTCGGCCTCGGCCAGCACCACAATGCTCGACAGGTTAGGCACTGACTTATCGACGTAGGCCGAAAGCACGTCCTCCGCCGACTGGCCTTTCTCTGCCAGGTTATTCAGCCATTCCTGGTGCTTCTCATGTAGCTTCTTCAATTCGGGAAGCAGGGGTCCGACAATGGTGAACTTAAGCCCATCTCCCATGTCGATGGGTTCTGCCGCTTCGTTAGCGACGATCAGGCCGCCCTCAAAATCCTCATTAAGGTTGGATTGCAATCCATTGACCACATCGCTGCGCAACTGCGCACCCT
>DASVPS010000367.1:0-3401 GCA_036389555.1 Pyrinomonadaceae bacterium | reverse complement strand
AACAAGCACTGAGAAACAACAATTGCCAATAACAATGAGTTGGCTCTTGCTGCCTAATTAACGTTAGCCAGTAAGCGTCTCGCCGCAAGTCGCTCAAGCGCGCGGAGCGAGATGTCACTTAGTTGAGCTGGCCTGCCCCCTGTGCTCAGGGGGGGCGGGCGAGATAAAACTGAACTAGTCGCGGGCGGGGTCTTCGTCGCTTCACTGACCCGCACGCAGCGAACGCGCCGGAGCGAGACCGGCAGCAGAGAAGCGTCTAAGCATGTAGATTCCGACGGTGCCGGTCTTTGGACCCGAGTTCGACTCTCGGCGCCTCCACTTCAAAGTTTTACCGCGCGACGATTAAGCGCACGCTGTAGTCAGAAGAGTTCGTAGAGCATCCCGGTTGATCTTCGAGACCAACCGGGATGCTCTTTTCTGATTTACGGAATACTAACCGTTGAGACCCGCTGGTACCCGATGGCAACCGCCGGCCAATCGCCTACAAGTTCGGATGCATGGCGGCGTTCAACGCTGGGGCGTTCCTTGAACCACGTCGAAAGGATCGCTCTCTATCGGCTCGCGTAGTCCGCCGCCGCTCACCACCAGCACGTAGCCAGTGCCCGCCCGGTCAACGGAGATATCGCTGAAAGTTGCCGTGCCGTTGACGACTTCAGCCGTCGTCCGCCCGCGCACGCGCGCCCCGAGCGCGCCCGTGCCCGGTTTGATGCCGATAGTGAGCGCGCCTGTTCGGCCACCATCCGGCGTTTCGACTTCCACCCTGACATTGAATGACCGTCCTACGGTGATGACCCTTACATCGATGATGTCATCCCACCAGATGATTATTTTTTTGCGCGTGATGCTGTAGCACCTGATGATCTCGCATGACCGGCAGGTCGCGGTCGTGAACGTGTACTTCACGCAGAACTTCAGCACGTCCGAACAGAATTTGCCCGCAGGCGCAGCCGGGAACTTTATCTGGAACGGGAAGGCCAACCCGCCGCCGAGGTTGAGTCCGCCCGGAGCATGCCAGATGGCCTCGTGGCTGAAGGCGACGGGCAGCGAGCCGATGAAACTCGCGGGCGAAGAGACGCTCACGATGTGGCTGCTGACGGGGCCGTTCGTTCCGCACGATGCGCTTGAGAACACCTGCTCCGTGCTGATGACGTTGGCCGCCACGCGGATGACGTTGTTGGGCGTCGTCAGCGTCGGCGTAAAGGCGTAGACGTTGTTCCCGACATGCACGGGAACGGGCGCGGTCGCGTTCAGCTTGATGGCGTCGCAGCACTTATCCAGCCACACCTTGCAATCGAAGACCCGCAAGGTGGTGGCGCGCAAGGAACACCCCGCCAGATTCGTCGCGGTCACGGAGATGCCGCCCCCGCCCGCAGAGTTCCACGTCACGTTGACGCTGCTGCCCGTTGACGCGCCGTTGATCGTGCCGTTGCTGATATTCCACGTGTAGCTGACGCCGCCCACCGCCGCCACCGAGTAGGTCGCCGTTAACCCGTTGCAGGTGTTGGTCGGGCCGTTGATGACGGGGGAAGGTGGCGGCTGACTGATCGTCACAGGCTTCGTGACACAGTTGGTCGTGCCGTTGACGCACAACTTCACATTGTAAGTGCCGGAAGCGACGTAATTGTGAGTCGGGTTCTGCTGAGTGGAGGTCTGGCTGTTGTCGCCAAAGTCCCAACTCCAAGATGTTGCGCCGGGGGCGTTGCTGGTGAAAGCGGCGAATTGACCTAGACACAGGTTGGTCGCGGTGAAGTCCGGGGGCACCTCTCGAATGCAGAAATTGTCGAACGAGCCGGAAGAGGTCATCGCCCCGTCGTCCGCGTTGGAGTTGTTTTCCACACTGAGTGTGAGGCGCTGGAGGTTTGCCGGTGCCGTCCAGGTGAAACTAACGGGCGTCCAGCCCGCCGTGCCGGTGATGGAACTGCTCAGTCCCACGGTGATCCCTGCGCCTGCGTTCGGCAATTGGGAGTTGGAAGCGCGCACCTTGAACCTCGCGTAAGATTGATTCGAGCCGACGACGTAGTTCGTCCTCGCTCCGAATGAAACTATATATGTGCGTCCGGCGACCAACGAGTTGCTGAGCGTCTGTTGGAGACCCTCACCGATGGTCGGGTTCAAGTTCCCCCACATGCTGACGTAACCGGGGTCTTGCCATCCCATGCCGGTAGCCACGTCGGGAGTTCCGTAGGCGGAAGACCAACCGGCCACCGCCCCTGGGTTGGGCATCGCTCCGCTGGTGAGTCCGCTCGTAAAGTTCCCATTCGTAACTATATTTCCCGCACAGGTGGATACCTGTGCTTTCGTCGTGCGCCGTTCGGGCGCAAAGAGGGTGATTGAGAGGAAGAGGAGGAAGAGAGAGGTGAGGAATTGTTTGTATGCTTTCATGATTCTTTGTGTCCTGGCTGGTGAGCCTGTGGTGTCGTGAGGCGAGGAAGTTTGGAGGGGCGAGTTGGATGCCTGATCGAGGTGTGAGGTCAGGACTTTGTGAGCCGAGGGGTGAGGTAGTGATGATTCAAAGAGCGACGCCGGCATTGCGGTTTCAGGTGACGGAGAGGAAGTGCGACCTTCACTTTATACGCGCCGGCGTGTGAGTACCTGTCCTAATCTCACGTTATACGGCAATCTTCATACCGCAACGCGAGCGCGCCCCGTCCTCGCCGTTGAACGACGACGGGGAAGTGCGCAATTTGGCAGCATAAGGTCGTTTACCAGTGCGAAACGGCGTGCAAACAGGAAGCGCAGGTGCAGGCACCGAACCGTCCCATCGCACTCAACGGGCGTGTACATATGACGACACGGATTTACCGTTGGTATACATTTGTGGACAGACATGAACCCAGGTCTGCTGCGTAAGTCGTGGAGAGGTTGAAATGCAAGTATGCATGTTTAGCCGCTCCGCCACGTGATGCTTCCATTTTCGACTTTCCGTCATCTTATGATTCCAACTTCCCGCGCAGAAACGATGACTGGTGCGGCAAAATGTTTAGGACTATTCTGTATTCTCCGCCAACTCATGATTACAAAGGCCGCCGACTTCGACGGGTTAAGTCGGGACGACGTACCGGGCAGTCGTAATTGGAATCAGTCGTCGGCGGTAAACCGTCGGTGCTTGATTCCTTGTTGGGAAAAGATTGATGTCAAACGCTAATCATAAAATGCGACTCCCGACCTACTTCATCTCTCACGGCGGCGGCCCCTGGCCTTGGTTGAAGGAAGGGATGCGAGGTGCCTACGACAAACTCGAAGCGTCTCTGACGGAGTTGCCGCGCGAGATCGGGATGACGCCGCGAGCCATCCTCGCCGTCTCCGGCCACTGGGAGGAGAGAGACTTCGCGGTGATGTCGGGCGAACGCCCCGGCATGATCTACGACTACAGCGGATTCCCCGCACACACTTACCACATC